>JAAWCD010000091.1 GCA_022793095.1 Oscillospiraceae bacterium
ACACCGTCTGAATCAGTCTTTTTCCGTCCAGCTGCGTCAAAAATGCTCGGAATACATCCAGTATTCCTGCGCTTTTTTCCTTGCCGGGCGAAAAATTCCCGGCCCATCCGGCGCACCGGGAGATTTTAAACAGGCTCTAATGGTACAGCTTCTCAGTTTCCATTGGACTTTTCCCGCCTGCTGTGGTACAATAAAGCCAAGGTAAGCAAAGCCGGACTTCCCCGATGCTTCGGCTGCCTCATCCGCAGAAAGGAGCGCTGTATGTTTCCTATCACTTGGAGCGTCATCTGGCTGACCGCGATCGTTGGCTTCGCCATCGTGGAGGGCGTCACCGTGGGCCTGGTTTCTATCTGGTTCTGCGCGGGAGCCCTGGTGGCCTTCGCCGCCTCGCTGCTGGGCGCCAACGTTTGGACTCAGTTCGCCCTGTTCATCGCCGTCTCCTTCATCGCCCTCATCGCGGTCCGGCCCATGGCCAGAAAGCTGCTGATTCCCAAGCGGCAGGCCACCAACGCCGACCGGGTCCTGGGCATGGAAGGCGTCGTCACCCAGGCTGTGGACAATCTGAAGGGCGAGGGGCAGGTCAATCTGAAGGGACAGGTCTGGACCGCCCGGTCCAGCGAAGGCCAGACTATCCTGCCCGGCACCAAGGTCCGCGTCCTCCGCATTGAGGGCGTCAAGGTCTTTGTCACCCCTGCTGCCGGACCGGGCCCGGCGGAAGCTCCCCAGTAAGCACCCACCCCAAACAAGTATAAGGAGGAAATTGGTATGGAATATGTAGGTCCTGTTGTTCTAATCATCCTTGGCATTTTCGTCTTGCTGGTGCTGGCCAAAAACATCGTGGTGGTCCAGCAGTCCCGCGCCTTTGTCATCGAGCGGCTGGGCGCCTTCCAGACGGTCTGGGGCGTGGGCCTTCACATGAAGATTCCCTTCGTCGAGCGGGTGGCCAAGAACGTCTCCCTGAAGGAACAGGTGGCCGACTTTGCCCCACAGCCCGTGATTACCAAGGACAACGTTACCATGCAGATTGACACGGTGATTTACTTTCAGATTACGGACCCCAAGCTGTACACCTACGGCGTGGAGCGGCCCATGAACGCCATCGAGAACCTGACCGCCACCACCCTGCGGAACATCATCGGCGATTTGGAGCTGGAGCAGACCCTGACCAGCCGGGACCACATCAACACCCAGATGCGGGCCATCCTGGACGAGGCCACGGACCCCTGGGGCATCAAGGTGAACCGGGTGGAGCTGAAGAACATCATGCCGCCGCGTGATATCCAGGACGCCATGGAGAAGCAGATGAGAGCCGAGCGGGAGCGCCGTGAGGCGGTGCTTCAGGCCAAGGGCCAGAAGGAAAGCCAGATTCTGGTAGCCGAAGGCGAGAAGCAGTCCGCCATTCTGCGGGCGGACGCGGCCAAGCAGGCGGCGATTCTGGAGGCGGAAGGCAAGGCTGAGGCCATTTTGAAGGTGCAGCAGGCCATGGCCGACTCCATCAAGATGCTCAACGCGGCCAACCCCAACGACCAGGTGGTGAAGATCAAGGCGCTGGAGGCCTTCCAGGCGGCGGCCAACGGCAAGGCCACGAAGATTATCGTGCCCTCTGAAATCCAGGGGCTGGCGGGGCTATGCGCCTCCGCCAAGGGTGTCTTTGACTCCGTGGAGCCCAATGCCACAAAGCCCGAGCGGTAACATATGGAATGGACAGCGGGCCGGGAATCTTCCCGGCCCGCTCCAGCTTGTCGAAAAAACAGGAATTTAAAATAGGGTGTCAAAACTGTCAGGGCTTTGAGCGGGGGGATAGTGTGAAAGGGGGGCGAAGCCCCCGCTTTCGCGTGCAGTCACCCGCCCGCAGGCGACTGATTTCGTCAGAATGACGAAATCAGCTGCAGGCTGTCGAGTTTCTCGACAGCCTGCAGCGGGCCGGGAATCTTCCCGGCCCGCTCGTATTTTTTTCAGTTTTGTCTTGATAAAAACGAAAAAATGTAGTAGAATAACAAAAGTCTTGTTCTGCCGGCGCGGAGCAAGGCCGCACTAGCCGGGGAGTCAGCGGTGCCCTCTTCCTGCAATCCGCTACAGCAGGGGTGAATTCCGGCCCTCGGATGTTATATTGTGTTGTCGGCTCAGATAAGCGGTGCTGACGAGCCGGTCCCGCGCAAGGCTGGCCTGTGAACCATGTCAGGCGGGGAACCGAGCAGCATTAAGCAGCCACCAGCTTGTGCCGCGGGGACACCGTCTCCGAGCTGGCTGTCGGAGTAACGGACATGATATGCACTTCAAAGGCCGGTGTGCGGTCTTGCTCTGCGCCGGGATTGGTACCTGTGGGGAGCGAAGCGACGCGGTCATCCGCAGCCTCGCTCCTTGTTCTTTTCTTGAAAGAAAAGAACCACGCTTTCTTGAAAGAAAGCTTAGCAAAGAACTTCATGCTGGCGTACTGCGGCGGGGTTCAAGGGGCTTCTGCCCTCAGGAGCGTCCTTGCGGGCCCAGTTTAAAGTCTTTTTTGCTTCTTTTTCGTTCAAGAAAAGAACCAAAGGAACTTCATGCTGGCGTACTGCGGCGGGTAAGCCCAGTTTAAAGTTCTTTTTGCTTCTTTTTCTTTCAAGAAAAAGAAGAGAAAAATTGTGCGGACGAGGTGACGCAGGATGTATCAGGCCCTTTATCGCAAGTGGCGGCCCCGGACCTTTGACGATGTGGTGGGACAGTCCCACATCACCGATACGCTGAAAACCCAGACCGCCGGCGGGCGGCTCTCTCACGCCTACCTCTTTACCGGCACCCGGGGCACCGGAAAAACCACCTGTGCCAAAATTCTGGCACGGGCGGTCAACTGCGAGCACCCGGTGAACGGAAACCCCTGCAACCAATGCCCCGCCTGCCTGGGCATCGAAAACGGATCCATCCTGGACGTGCTGGAGCTGGACGCCGCCTCCAACAACGGCGTGGACCAGGTGCGGGCCCTTCGGGACGAGGCGGTCTACTCCCCCGCCGCCGTCCGCCGGCGGGTGTACATCGTGGACGAGGTTCACATGCTCTCCACAGCGGCCTTTAACGCCCTCCTGAAAATCCTGGAGGAGCCTCCCGCCCACCTCATGTTCATCCTGGCCACCACAGAGCTGCACAAGGTGCCGGCCACCATCCTGTCCCGGTGCCAGCGCTTCTCCTTCAAACGCATCCTGCCAGGGGACATTTCCGCCCGGCTGAGCTATGTGTCCGAACAGGAGGGCATCGACCTGACCCGGGACGGCGCGGCCCTGCTGGCCCGCCTGGCAGACGGGGCCATGCGGGACGCCCTCTCCCTGCTGGACCAGTGCGCCGTCTCCGGCGGCAGGGTGGACCAGCAGGCGGTGCTGGACGCCCTGGGGCTGGCGGGCAACCTCAAAACCGCCCACATCATGAACGCCATCCGGCGGCATGACGCCCCAGGCGCACTGGCCGTTCTGTCCGAGCTTTACGCCGCGGGAAAGGACGTGTCCGCCGTGCTGGACGAGCTGGCCTCTCTGGCCCGGGACCTGCTCATCCGCAAGACCGCGCCTCAGGGCGGGATTTCCCTGCTGGGGGGCGGCTACGACGAGGGGACCATGCGGACCCTGGCCGAGGGCTTTCCGGCGGAACGCCTGCTCCACATCCTCACCCTCTTGCAGGCCGCCCTGTCCAACCTGTCCCGAAGCTCCAACCGGAGGACGGACGCGGAGCTGTGCCTCCTCCGGCTGTGCGACGAGAGCCTGGACGGCTCCCTGACCGCCCTGGCCTCCCGCGTGGCGCAGCTGGAACAGGCTGTGGCCAACGGCGCTGTATGCGCCCCGCCGGACTTGGGACGGCCCGCGGAAGGGGCTGCGCCTCCGGCGGAAGAGTTCCCCCCCAGGGACGGCGCGCCTCCCCCGCCCAGCGACAGGGACGCGCCGCCGCCGGAAGGGATCATGGGTTCCGGCGGCGCGCCTGCCCTGGCGGCGCAGGCGGTTCCCGCCGGGTTCTGGCCGGAGCTGGCCGCCGCCCTGCGGGGAAGGATTCCCATGATGGAATATGCCCTGATCTCCAACAGCGATTTGGTCACCGGCGTTGCGGCGGACGGAGTGCTGACCCTCTACGCCGACAGCGGCAGCACCCGGTCCGTGCTGGATAAGCCTTCCGTCCTTCAGCCCCTGGGTGAGGCGGCGGCGGCCCGGCTCGGCGGCCCGGTGCGGGTCAGCGTTACCGTGGGGAAGCCTCCGGCACAGGCGGAGGAGAAGGCCCATGACAAGCTGGACGATTTGCTGGCCTTCGGGAAACAGTTTGGAAATATCACCATCAAATGAGCGTGTATAAAGTCCTTTTTCAGAAAAAAGGAAAACATATCATCACAACAGAGGAGACGTGAAACAGTATGGCAAAGGGATTCAACAGCCGGGGCAGCATGGGCGGCGGCCTCAACATGGGCATGCTCAAGCAGGCCCAGAAGATGCAGGCGGAAATTCAGCGGGTTCAGGCCGAGCTGGAGGCGAAGGAGTATTCCTTCACCTCCGGCGGCGGTATGGTGGAGTGCGTGGCCACCGGCAAGCGGGTGGTCACCGCCATCAACATCAAGCCCGAGGCGGTGGACCCGGACGACGTGGAGATGCTTCAGGACATGATTGTGGCCGCGGTCAACGGCGCGATTCACAAGGCGGAAGCCGACATGTCCGAGAATGTGTCCCGCATCACCGGCGGCCTCAACATCGGGCTCTAAGAAGCTGTATTCATCATCGGGGAATGGCGGCTGAGCACAGGATTTCGCTGCCAGACAAGACAATTTTTCGCCGGAATCCTTGGTGGATTCCAAGGAAAATTGGCGCCGTATGGTGGCGAAAGACAAGTTCAGACGCCGTTCAACGGTTGTGAATACAGCTTCTAAAAGGCCGGGAATCCTGACGGATTCCCGGCCTTGCTGTTTTCAGCTGCCGGACTCACCGCAGCAGCTGCCGCAAATCGCCGCTGTTCCCTCTGCTGTGGGTCTGAACGGCCTGAGAGGGCCGGAGGAGGATATCCCCCAGCAGAGACCTGGCTGTGCGGTTGTCCCGGACCGGCCGCATCCGGCGCTCATACTCGCTCCGGATGGTGCTGAAGTTCTCCATCCGGCTGTACAGCGCGCCGTAGGCGGCCTGTATCTGGGAGACCCACCGGCGATCCAGGTCAATGGCCGCCTGGGCCTTCCGGGCCTGATCCCTGGTCGATACATTGAGCTGGTCCAGTCCCAGAACCCGGGAGGACAGGCTGAACTGGGGCAGCGTCATGGTGTCCGCACCCGTTTGCAGGGGGATGCCCGGCCGGGTCCAGAGCTTGGCCGTCCCGATGCTCGCCCCGCCGGAAACCTGCACCTTCCCGCAGCTCCCAAAGCGGCACGCGCCAATATCCGCGCCGGGACTGCCGCCCACCGCCTTGACAATCCGGGCCGTTCCCGTGATGAGAATGTCCCCGCTCTCCCCCTGGACCCCCGCGCCAATCGCGGCGGCGTGGCGGGCGGCGACAGCGGTAATGGATCCGCCCTGGATGCTGATATCGCCCACCGGCGCGCCCAGCGCGCCGCCGATGCCCGCGCCGCCGCCGGTTCCGCCGGTGGAATGAATCACGCCGCCGGTGATGGTCACCGGCCCCATGAAGCCCCGGCGGCCCGCGCCGATGCCCGCGCCGCCGCCCATTCCGGTGGCCGTGACCGCACCGGCGAGAATCAAAATGCGGCTGGTCCGGTCCTGGCTTTCGCCGCTGTCCCGGCCGATGCCCGCCCCGCCGTCGCCTCCCGTGGCCGTGAGGGCCCCAACGGGCGCTCCGCGCTCTTCGCGGGTGCTGGTGCAGTCAATCTTCAGCGAGGTGCCGTCCCCCAGGGAAATCCCCGCGCAGCCCGCCCCGCTTTCAAACCGGTTTTCGGTGCCCCGCCGGAGCATCAGGGTTACATCGTTCTTCTCCCCCAGGGCGAAGGCCCGGCCGGAGGACACCCGGCAGGTCACGCCGTTCAGGGTCAGCGCCATGGCCCCCAGACGGCTGGCCAGGGCCACCCGTCCGCTGAAGGGGGCCTGAGTCCCGTCCGTGCCCGCGCCGCCGGAAATCCCGGTCACCTGGTTGGACAGAATACGCAGGGTGTGGGTGTCCTCTTCATAGACCCAATCCTTATCCTGCTCGCCCCCTGTGACCGTGAAGGGATTGGGATACATGGGGGCTTCCTGAAAGCCTCCGGCGGCCTGGTTCCAGTGCAGATAGGCGTACCGGGCTCTGGGGTTCCCGAACTCGTCCTCCCCCCAGAGAACCAGGGAGTGGACCTGCCAGCCTTGGGCGGGGTTCCACTTTTCCAGCCAAAGCCGCACCGGCTCCGGCGTATTCCCGCCCAAAAAGGCCATTCTCGCCTGACGGCCGTCCACCTCCATGGCGGTGATTTTGTTCCAGCCCGGCAGGAGGGACTTCCAAATCAAATCAAAAGGCTCCATGGGCTCGCCGCTGAAATTGCGGACGTTGGCCGCCCGGGCCGCCATGGAAACCGGACCGTCCACCAGCACCGGCAGGCCCAGAATACCCGCCTGCCCGGACAGGACCACCGCCCCGCCGCTGGTCAGCCGCAGGACGTTGGAGCCGTCCCCCTCGATGGCGCCGGTGCGGACCAGTCCGCTGCCGCTGAGGGTGAGGACCGCGCCCTCCCGAAGCTGGATCTGCTGGAGCACGTTTTCCCCGGCGCTGAACAGGCGGGCTTCCGGCGTGTCCACCGTCAAAAGGCGCACCTCCGCCCCTTCCAGGGTCACAACGCCGGATCCGGTGATCAGAAGGGACCCCTGTCCCGTCCCCTGGACGGTCACGTCCGCAGTGCCGCCGATGGCCAGCTGGCCGGTTTCCGCGTGGAAGGACACGCCCGACAGGTCCCGGCCTGTCACCTGAAACCCGCCGGACCGCGCCGTGGAAAGGGGGGCCGGATTCGCCCCCTCCGCCGGAGCGCCGGAGCGCGGGGCGCCTTCCGGCGCGGCTTCCGCCGCCGCCTCTGGACCGGGGCCAGCCCCAGGACCGGGCCCCGCCTGGGCCTGGGCTTCGGGGGAGGCCCCCAGGGCCTCTGAGGGGCCGGTGGAACCGGCGTTTAAGAGGCACATCATCAAATCCAGGCTCATGCCATCCAAACCCGCCAGGAAGGCCAGGGCGGAGGAACCGGTCAGGAGGGCGGAGGCGTCTGCCAGCAGCAGAGCCGAAAGAAAGTCCGAAAGGCCGGGGGCCGTGCCGCCGCTGAACTGGGCCTCCAGGCTGGCCAGGCTGGTAAACGCCCCATTGGTCAGCTCCGCCACAGCCTCGTCCGGGGAAACGCCCTCCGCCACCTTTTCCAGCAGCTTCTGGAGCCCCGCCATGGCCTCCGCGGGGTCGATGGGGCCGGAGGGGGGCCCTCCGGAAATGACCGCGCCCAGATAGAGGGCCGCCAGGTAGCTGGCCGCGGGGCTCCGGTCCAGGGGGACGTCCGCGATGGCCCGGAGAAGGTCGGACAGGCTGGCCCCTTTGTTCAGCCCCAGCGCCGCCAGCAGCTGCTCCGTGGAAAGGGCGTTCTGGGCGATTCCCGCGGTCAGCCAGCCGGGAAGCGCCCCGGTTCCATCCTTCAGAAGGGCGTACATCAGCACCTCCGCCCCGGCCTCAAGGTCCACGGCCTCGTCGAGAAACAGCGGAACATCTCCCGCTACCGCGCCGCGTATGATGCGGTCCAAATCCTTCCCCAGCTGGTCCAGCTCCGCCTGGAGGGCCTCCCGGCCGGCCTCGCCGCCGGAGGCGGCTTCCTTGGCCAGCTCTGCCATGCGGCTGAGCTTATCCTGAATCTCCGCCAGAGCGCCCTCGCCGGTCTGGAGGGTCTGGCGGCTCTCCCAGGTGCGGGCGTTGTCCGTTGGAACGTCCTTTGGCGCCAGCTGCCGCAGCGCCTCCGATCGGACAGCGCCCTCCGGGCCGCTTACACGCTGGCTGGCGCTGCTGCCAGCTGTCTTTTCCGTCTTTTCCGCCGCCTGATACCGGGGAACCGTAAAGCCTTTGTTTCTGCGGATTGTGAGCTCACCCACCGCAAGCGCCTCCTTTCGCCAAACCGTCAAAACTGTCCTTCTTTTCTCTATACATATCGGCAATTTGACTGAAAACATAAGAAGCTGTATTCACAACCGGAATTTCCAGTTGTGAATACAGCTCTGTTCCGTCACGGGTCAAAGGGCGGCGGACCCTGCTCCACCGCGCCGTCCTCATAGGGCAGCTCCTCGGGCACGCCGCTGTCCAGGCCTGCCGGGCCCATCTTCTGGGCCGCCCACTGCTCCTTGGTAATCAGCACCTGCCGGGGCTTCGAGCCTTCAAAGGGTCCCACAATGCCCCGATCCTGCATCTGGTCCACCAGCCGGGCCGCCCGGGAGTACCCCAGCTTCAGCCGCCGCTGGAGCATGGACACCGACGCCATGCCCGTCTCCACCACCACGTCGATGGCGGCGGGCAGCATCTCATCCGCGTCGTCCTCCACCGTGGGCTCAGCTGACGGGGCGCTCCCCTTGGCCCCCTTCTCACGGGCCTGGACGTTCTGCTCGATCTCCTTGATGACATCACTGGAGTAATTGGCCTCGCCGCCCTGCTGCTTGATGAAATTCACCACCGCGTGAACCTCGCCGTCGTCCACAAAGCAGCCCTGGACCCGGCGGGCCTTCTGAGCGTCCACCGGCTTGAACAGCATGTCGCCGTAGCCCACCAGCTTTTCCGCGCCCACATCGTCCAGAATAATCCGGGAGTTGATGGCTCCGTCCACCTTCAGGCCAATCCGGGACGGAATGTTGGCCTTCATCAGGCCGGTAATCACATCGGCGGAAGGCCGCTGCGTGGCGATAATCAGGTGCATGCCGGAGGCGCGGCCCATCTGGGCCACCCGGCAGATGGATTCCTCCACCTCTTTGGCGGCGGCGGTCATCAGGTCGGCCAGCTCGTCGATGATAATGACAATCTGGGGCATCCGGCTCCGGTCCTCCGACCTGGCCGCCAGCTCGTTGTAGGAGGACAGATCCCGAACGCCCACCTCCGCAAAGGTCTGATACCGCTTGAGCATCTCCGTCACCGCCCACTGAAGGGCGCCCGCGGCCTTCTTGGGGTCTGTAACCACTGGTATGAGCATGTGGGGAATGCCGTTGTACACGGAGAATTCCACCACCTTGGGGTCAATGATAATCAGCCGGACCTCCTCCGGCGTGGCCTTGTACAGCAGGGACAGCACCAGCGAGTTGGTGCATACCGACTTGCCGGAACCGGTGGTGCCCGCGATGAGCATATGGGGGAGCTTGGCGATGTTGCCCACCACACAGCGGTTGGTGATGTCCTTGCCCACGGCGAAGGCCACCTTGGAGGAATGATTCCGGAACTCCGGCGAGTCCAGCACCTCCCGCAGAGACACCGGCGTCACTTTCCGGTTGGGCACCTCAATGCCCAGCACCGAGCTGCGCTGGGGGATGGGCGCGATGATCACCGCGCTGGCGCCCAGGGACAGGGCGATATCGCCCGCCAGGTTGGTCACCTTGTTCAGCTTGACCCCCCGCTCCAGCTCCAGCTCATACCGGGTGGCCGACGGCCCCCGTACCGCGCCGATGATGCGGGCGTCGATGCCGAAGGAGCTGAGGGTATCCTCCAGACGCTCCTGATTGGACCGAAGCTCGGCGGAAACATCTCCCACATCGCTGTTCCGCTCCTTCAGCAGAGACAAAGGCGGATAACGGTAGGCTGGAGCGTCCTGGTTCATGCCCTCCTCGATGGACTGGGCAATCTCCTCCGCCGCTGCCGCCGCCTCCTCGCTCTTGCTCCGCTTGGGCACCGCCGGTTCCCGGACAATCTCCGGCATGGGCGGGAGGGGCTCCGGCGTGGGCTCCGCCTCCTCCGCTGGCTCCGGGATCTCCCGCTTGCCGGTGGGAATGGGATTCCGGGCCTCGGGGGGGACCACCGGCTCTTCCAGGGCGGTCTTGGCCTGCTCGGGGAAGTCGAAGGGCAGGGCGCCGGGCTCCTCCGGTTTGACCGGCTCCGGCTCGGGTTCCTGCGCGGGCTCCGGAACCGGCTTGGGCGCCTCGGGCTCAGGGGCGGGTTCCGCTCTGCTCTGAAGGAGCTCGTCCGGGCGCGGGACGCGGGCCTGCTTGTTAAAGAGGCGCTCCTTTCTGGCCGGTGCCTTGGGGGCTTCCTCTCCGGCCGCCGCCGGGCCGTCGTCCACGGGAATGTCAATGACCGCCCTCCGGCGGGCCGGGGAGGGGGCGGGCCGGGGCTCCGCCGTCCGGCGTCCGCCTCTGGCCAGGACCGGCTCCGGCTCCTCCTCATACTCGTACTCCGGCCGCGGGCGGCTGCGGTACCAGTCCACAATGTCCACAATGGACAGGCTGGCCGCGGCCAGCAGCAGGGCCAGGAAGACCACGCCGAAGATGAGCGCCGCCCCCACCTTGCTGAACACCCGGGTGAAGGCGATGGCCAGCAGGCCGCTGACCGTGCCGCCGGACTGAATGACGCAGCCCTCCCGCATCAGCTGGGCCGTCAGGGCGGTGAAGGTCAGGCCCTCATAGGTGCTCCTGCACAGGAAGAGGTGCAGAAAAGCGCCCACCAGCAGGGGCAGGGCCAGAGCGCAGGCCACCCGCAGCCGGACCGGCCGGCCCCGGTGAAACAGCAGGATGCCGCTGGCCCCAATCAGGACCACCGGCACCGCCCAGAAGCCATAGCCAAACATCCCCTTCAGCAGGCCGCAGAAGAAGTCCAGGAAAATCGCGTTGACCCCCACGCCGCCCAGCACGGTGAGCACCGCCAGCAGCAGGCAGGCCACCGATCCCACCTCCCGGCGGACCGGACGGGGCTGAGGCTGGGGCTTTTTGCTCCGGCTGGGGGCTTTCCTGGTTCCGCCCCGGCTGGAGGAAGCGGACGCCGCCCGCTTCCCGCCTGTGGATTTCGTTGTCTTTCGTGTCGTCGCCATAAAAGCGCTGTCCTTTCCAACCTATTTCTCCCGCTTTCTTGAAAGAAAGCTTGGCAAAGAACTTTAAACTGGCTCTACCGGGGAGTTGCCTGAAATCGCCTGGTTCTACCGGGGAGTTGCCTGAAACCGTGGCTTGAAGTTCTTTTTGGTTCTTTTTCTTTCAAGAAAAAGAACTCAGAAAACGTGCAGATTCAAGAGGCAGAGGATACCGGCAGCCCAGCAGTAGTAAGCGAAGGCGCCGAATTTTTTCTGGTCCGCCAGCAGATTGACCAGCTTGATGGAGAAATATCCCACCACGCCGGACAAGGCCATTCCCGCCAGATACATGGGCAGAAGCGTGGTGTCGATGCCCTCGCCCAGCACTTGCAGCACCTTCAAAAGGGTGGCCCCCAGCACCGCCGGAAGGGACAGCAGGAAGGAATACCGCACCGCGAATTTCCGGTCGAAGCCCAGGGCCATGCCGGCGGCAATGGTGGAGCCGGACCGGGACAGGCCGGGCAGCGTCGCCAGGCCCTGCGCCACGCCCACCAAAAGGGCGTCCATCCAAGTGGCGTTGGAGGCGTCCTTGCCGCCCCGGGCGATTCGGTCGGCCGCAAAGAGAATCAGGCCGGTGACCAGCAGAATGCAGCTGACCACAGTGGGATTGGCCCCCAGGGCCTCCACCTTGTCCTGAATGGGCAGCACCAGAAACAGAGGCAGGGTGCCCACAATCACCAGCATCACCAGCCGCCGGGCCGGAGGCACCGCCTCATGCCGCCCCTTGGGCGCGCCCAGACTGGCAATCCCACGGAAAAACTCCAGAATCATCTCCCAGATGTCCTTCCAATAGTAGATGCACACGGCGATCAGCGTGGCGAAGTGGAGCAGAATATTATACAGGCTGTCCGGCTCCTCCATGCCGAAAAAGTGCTGGAACAGCGTCAGATGCCCCGAGCTGGAAATGGGCAGAAATTCAGCCACACCCTGGACTACGCCAAGGATGGCAGCTTGCAGATAGGTCAAAATCAGGTCCCTCCAGACAGGCCAACTTGGCCTTTTTCAAATGATACCTCACTATATTAGCACAGCCCGTCCGATATTTCCAGTGGTTTCTTCCCCAGGGGCATTTTCTATGAAAAGCGCACAAAAAGCGTACCCGCGCCAGCGGGTACGCTTTTTGTGCTTAGGTACAGAGTTTCCCTCAGCAGCCGCAGCCACAGTTTCCGCCGCAATTGCCGCCGCAGCCGCAGCCGTTGCCGCAGCCACAGCCGCCCCAGCTATTGCCGCTGCCGCAGCAGCAGAAGAGGATGATGATCAGGATGATGATCCACAGGCAGCCGCCGCCGCCCCATCCGTTATTGCAACAACCCATTATCGTTACCTCCTACATGATGTTGGAAACCGGGCTTCCGGTCCCATTCCCATAGTATGCAGAAGGCGCGAAGTGGTGCGGGCTTTGCATCGTTATAACCGGAGGGTGCTCACCATCCCCAGGGCGTTCTGGGCCGCGTCCCGTGTGACCGTGCCCCGCTCCACCAGCCGGTCCAGCAGGGTCGCGCTCTGCCCCTTCAGCGGATAGGACAGCGCGTAATAAGAGATGTACGCCACCTGGGCCCGGTAAAAGGTCCCGGTGGTCAGCCGCTGGTACTCCCCCTCGGTGAGCAGGCCCAGGTTCTGCCCGAAGGCCGCCGACACCGCCCAATTGAACTCCGGCGCGCTGCCGCTGTCCGTGTAGCCCAGAGCCCGCAGCAGCAGCGTCATGTACTGGGCCGAGGTCATCACGTCCCCGGGCCCGAACAGCCCGGCGGGCAGATCTACCCCGTTGGTGTAGCCCTGCTGGTAGGCATAGGCCACATAGCGGTCACACCAGTCCGGCACATCCCGGAAAGGATGGGACGCCGTGCTGTCCAGCGCCGCCTGCTCCTCTCCAATCAGCCGGAGGAACATAATCAGCCCCTGAATCCGGGTGGGGACCTCCTCCAGCTCGTAGCCGGAGCCGATGGATAGATTGCTGCCCCGGAACAGATCCAGAGACTTCAAAGCGTCCGCCATCCGGTTGTAATCCGGCGCGGCGGAGGGCTCCAGGCTCACCGTCCCGCCGGCGGCCAGCACCGCCGTGTCTGACGCCGCGGTGAAAACCGCGCTGCCCTGCTCCGTGACAATATACCGGTGCTGCTTCGCCAGCGGGGCGGGGGCCAGCACCTCCGTTCCCGCCGTCACATCCACCGCCACGCCGGAGGCCAATTGCAGCTGTCCGGCCAGGGGAATCAGCACCCCGCCGGAAGCCAGGGTGAGCCGGTCGCCCTCCTTGACCCGCCGCTCCTCCGGGCCCGAGGGCGCGATGCCGCTGCTCCCCAGGTCCTCCAGCGCGTCCAGATAAGCCTCCTCCAACCCGGCCTCCACCTTGTCCCCCGTCTGCCCGAGCAGCTGGGGCAGAAAGGTGCCGGTCAGGTAGTTCAGCGAAATCACCGGGTCCCCGGCCGCGCCGCCCGCCGCCAGCACACCGCCAACGGCAATCACGCCCGCCAGCGCGCAGGCGCCAAAAACCATGGAAATCCGTTTCATAGGCCCTCCTTACTCAACGTCTGTAATCATGTAACTGAGGGTGCGGAGGGAGTCGGCAAAGTGGACGTTCTCCACCACCGGACCCGGAGCCGGAAGCGCCAGGTCCGTATTGGTAAAGTTCCAGATGCCCCGCACCCCGGCCCCGGCCAGCCGGTCCGCGATGCTGTGGGCCGCCCCGCGGGGCACCGTGAGCACCGCCACGCTGGCCGGATGCTGCTGGAGATACTCCTCCAGCCGGTCGATGTGGTACACCGGAACCTCACCCACCTGGCCGCCCACAATGGCCGGGTCCACGTCAAAGGCCGCGGTCAGGGCAAAGCCGCTCTTTTCAAAGTGGAAGTTCTGAATCAGCGCCCGGCCCAGATTGCCCGTCCCCACAATGACGGCGGAGTGCCCGCGGTTCATCCCGAGGATTTCCGCCACCTCCTTCCGGAGGTTCTCCACATTGTAGCCATAGCCCTGCTGTCCGAATTCTCCGAAGCAGCTCAGGTCCTGCCGGATCTGGGAGGCGGTAAACCCCATGGACCTGCTCAGCGCATTGGAGGAAATCCGCACCACGCCGCCCCGAAACAGGTCGTCCAGATGGCGGTAATAGCGGGGCAGGCGGCGAATCACCGCGTTCGAGACCTTATTCTTTTTCATGGGATTTCACCCTCTTATTCTGTATACCTGGATTCGCTCGCTTCTTTCGGCGAGTCCGCTCTATTCTAGTCTATTTTCCCCCTATTGTCAAACTTTTTGACAGGTTTTCCGAAAATGTTCCGCCGCCGGGCCCTTCCGCCTGCCCGGCGTCAGAAAAACGTTGACAGCCCGGATGGAGTTTGTTATACTTAACATACTAACAGTTGCTAAGCTAACAGTGAGGTGTCAGCCATGGACATACCCTTCAGCATTGCCCTGCTCAAGGCCGGCAACGCCCAATCCCATAGGATGCGGCCCCAGCTGGCGGAACTGGGCCTGTCTGTGGGCCAGCCCCGGCTGCTGGCATACCTGCGGCGGCACGACGGCTGCATGCAGAAGGAGCTGGCCGCGTTCTGCGGCGTGGAGGCGGCCACCATTTCCCGGATGCTGGCCGCCATGGAGCGCCAGGGCATGATTCGCCGGGAGCTGGCGGCGGGCAACAAGCGGGCGGCGGCGGTCTTCCTCACGGAGGAGGGGCGGCGGCTGAGCGGCCTTGTGCTGGACATTCGGGGCAGGGTGGAGGCCCAGGGGCTGGAAGGGTTTTCGCCCCGGGAACAGGAGCTGTTTTATCAGTTTTTGACCCGTTACCGGGACAATCTGATGGGAGCCGCTGGGGAGCGGCCTTCTCCGGCGGAGGAACTCCGGAGCGTTTGAGGTGAGGAATATGATGTCTTTGGACCAGGCGGAGCGATACCGCAAGATGACGGAAACCCCGGTGGGCCCCCTGATTCTGTCCCTGGCGGGGCCCACCATCGTGAGCATGCTGATTACCGCCGTTTACAACACGGCGGACACCTTTTTTGTGTCTCAGCTGGGCACCAGCGCCACCGGCGCAGTGGGCGTGGTGTTTTCCCTGATGGCAATCATTCAGGCGGTGGGCTTCACCCTGGGCATGGGTACGGGAAGCCGGATTTCCCGGCTGATGGGGCAGCGGAAGCAGGAGGAGGCGGAGCAGGTGCTGGCCAGCGGCTTTGTGGCCGCGCTGGCCTTCGGCCTGTGCCTGACCGTGTTCGGGCTGCTGTTTCTGGACCCGCTGATGAATTTGCTGGGGTCCACGCCCACCATTCTGCCCTACGCCAGGGATTATGGGCGGTACATTCTGCTGGGCGCGGCGGTGATGGGGGCCTCCTTTGTGCTGAACAACGCCCTCCGGGCCGAGGGACAGGCGGTGCTGTCCATGGTGGGCATCACCGTGGGCGGCGTGCTCAACATCGCCCTGGACCCGCTGTTTATTTTCGGCCTGAGGCTGGAGATCGCCGGGGCCGCCATTGCCACCCTCCTCAGCCAGTGCGTCAGCTTCGGCATCCTGCTCAGCTGCTACCTGCGGGGGAAAAGCGTCCTCCGCCTCCGGCTGGGCAGCGCCTCCCGGAAGCCGCTCGAGTACTGGATGACAGTGCAGACGGGCTTTCCCTCCTTCTGCCGCCAGGGCCTGGCCTCGGTGGCCACAGTGGCGCTGAACAAGGCGGCGGCGGTGTACGGCGACCCGGCTGTGGCCGCGATGAGCGTGGTCGGCCGGGTGTTCATGCTCATTTTGTCGGTGATTCTGGGCTTTGGGCAGGGCTTTCAGCCTGTGGCCGGATTCAATTACGGGGCCAAGAAGTACCGGCGGGTGCGGGACGCGGCGGTGTTCACCCTGACCGTGGGTACGGGGATCATGGCCGCGATGGCCGTGGCGGGCTGCTTCGCCGCGCCCCGGGTGATCCGGCTGTTCGGCTCGGACCCGGATTTTCTGGAGATTGGAATTTTTGCGATGCGGGCCCAGTGCCTGGGCATGATTCTCCAGCCGATGACCGTGGTGAGCAACATGACGTTCCAGTCCATTGGGCGGTCATGGCAGGCCACGCTGCTGTCCTCTGCGCGGCAGGGGATTTACTTCCTGCCCCTGATTTTGATTCTGCCCTGGAAGTTCGGGCTTTTGGGGGTTCAGTGCACCCAGCCCCTGGCGGATCTGCTCACCTCGCTGACGTGTATTCCCTTCCTCGCGCTCTTCTTCCGGGAGCTGAACGAGCTGGAGAATACCAGGCTGTCGAAAAATTCGACAGCCTGAAGCTGATTTCGTCATTCTGACGAAATCAGTCGCCTGTGGGCGGGTGACTGCACGCGAAAGCGGGGGCTTCGCCCCCCTTTCACACTATCCCCCTACTCAAAGCCCTGGCACTTTTGACACCCTATTTTAAATTCCTGCTTTTTCGACAAGCCGGCTTCTTTTCTTGAACGAAAAGAAGAACTTTAAACTGGCGCACTGCTTCCATAACCTGGGGCCTGATGAAACCATCGGGCCCCGTTTTTTCCGTCCAATCCGACAGGAGAAATCAGGTATAATGGGACTTGTTCTTTTGCCGGATTTCCGGTGAACTCTTTGTGGAAGTTTACATAAGATGCTCGAATTTCCGGAAAAGCGGTCAGTTTCGGTTGACATGCCTGCCCGGGATGTCTATAATAGAACCTGCCCCTCCGCACTGAACGCCAGCGCTTTGCCGCGGTCCGTCTCAGGTGGAAGCAGGGCGCCGCCTTCCCGGAAGGACGCTGAGGACATATGCGGAGCAATCAATTATGATACGACTGACTGAAGTGGAAAAAACCTATGAAAACGGCACGCACGCCCTGAAGGGCGTGTCTTTTCGCGTGGACGACGGGGAATTTGTCTTTCTTGTGGGGCCCTCCGGATCCGGCAAGTCCACCATTCTGAAGCTGCTGACCGCCGAGGAGGCGCCCACCGCGGGCCAGGTGGCGGTCAACGGCTACAATGTGAACACCATCCGGCCCCAGCAGGTCCCCTTCCTGCGGCGGAGCCTGGGCGTGGTGTTTCAGGACTTCCGCCTGATTGACAAGAAGACGGTCTATGAGAACATGTCCTTTGCCATGCGGGCCATTGGCGCCTCGGCCAGGGAGGTCCGGAAACGGATTCCCTATGTGCTGGACCTGGTGGGCCTGGGGGAGAAGGGCGGACAGTTCCCCGGCCAGCTCTCCGGCGGCGAGCAGCAGCGGGTGGCCATTGCCCGGGCGTTGGTCAATAATCCCAATATGATTATTGCCGACGAGCCCACCGGCAACCTGGACCCCTCCCGGTCCTATGAGATCATGCGCCTTCTGGAGCGCATCAACGAGCTGGGGACCACGATCCTGGTTGTGACCCATGAAAAGGAGCTGGTCAACCGCTTTTCCAAGCGGGTGCTCACCATTGAAAACGGACGAATCATCAGTGACAGACAGGGCGGTTTTTACGGTTATGAGAAGAAATAATTTCAGCTATTTTCTGGTGGAAGGCTGGCACGGCATCCGCTCCCACGCGTTTATGTCCTTTGCCGCCATCGGCATCATCACCGCCTGCCTGCTCATCATGGGCTCCTTTTCCCTGGTGGCGGTGAACATGTCCTATAATCTGGGCATGCTGGTGGAGGAGAACCAGTTTCTGGCCTATGTGGACGACAGCCTGACGGATGAGGAGGCCAGGGCCCTGCAAGGTCAGGTGGAGGCGGTTCCCAACGTGTCTACCGTCACGTTTATCACGCGGGAGGAGGCGATGACGGCCTTCCTGGAGGATAAAGAGGACAACCACCTCTTTCAGGAGCTGCCCGCCTCGGTGCTCCGGCACCGGTACGCCATTCATGTGGACGACATTGAGCAGATGGCCGCCACGGTGGAGGCGGTCAAGCAGGTGCCCGGCATTGGCGGCACCTCGGCGGCCTTGGAGATTGCGGAGGGCTTTGTCACGCTGAGCAACATTGCCTCCGCCATTGCGTTTATTTTGATCGCCATATTGCTGGTGGTTTCCCTGTTTATCATTTCCAACACCATCCGGCTGGCCACCTTCAACCGCCGGGAGGAAATCGCCATTATGAAGATGTGCGGGGCCACGGACAGCTTTGTTCAGATTCCCTTCGTTGTGGAGGGCGTTATTTTGGGCCTGGTGGGCGCGGCGGTGTCCTTCCTGCTCCAGTGGGGCATTTATGAGGTGATTGTGAAGGCGGTCAACGAGTCGGGCCGGGTGCAGCTGATTACGCTGATGAGCTTCCAGACCCTGGCCTCTCAGGTGCTGGCGATCTTCCTGTTCACCGGCCTGGCGGTGGGCGTGGGCGGCAGTCTGCTGACCATCCGGAAGTTCCTCCAGGTGTAACACTTTTTTTGCTTCTTTTCTTGAAAGAAAAGAAGCAAAAGAACTTTAAACTGCGGCGCACGGCATAGGAGGGTTCAGCCTTGACACAAAAGAAGCAGACGCAAAAGCCGAAGAAGGAACGGTATTGGGACCGCCGCCGGGTGATGGTGGCCATTCTGGCTGGATTCATGGCGCTGATGATGCTGCTGCCCATGCTCAGCATGATTATCACCTACGCGGGCGCGGTGACCCAGGCGGAAATCAACGGATTGAAGGGGCAGGCCGCGGAGCTGGCCCAGGAAAAGAAGGACCTCCAGGCCCAGCTGGACGCCATTACCAGCGACAAAAACGCGGCCATGGCCCGGAAGGAGAATCTGGAGCAGCAGATTAACGTGGTCCGGAGCGAGATTGACAACACCAACGCTTTGATTGCCAGCTACAACGAGCAGATTGCCCAGAAGGAAGTGGAGCTGGCGGAGGCGGAGGCGGAGCAGGCCAAGTATTATGAACTGTTCTGTGAGCGGGTCCGCTCCATGGAGGAGGACGGCACCGTCTCCTACTGGGCGATTCTGTTCGAGTCGTCCAGCTTTTCCGATCTGCTGGACCGGGCCAATTTCGTCAATGAGATTATGGAGTATGACAACGGCGTGATGGAGCGGCTGGAGCTGGCCCGTCAGGCCGTGGAGAGCGCCAAGGCGGAGCTGGAGACAGCCAAGGCGGGGCAGGAGGCGGAGCTTGCGGTGCTGGAGGAGCGCCGGAGCGAGCTGAAGCAGAAGGAAGCGGAAGCGGAAGCGCTTCTCCAGGAAATCCAGGAGAAGGAAGAGGAAGCGGCGGAAGCGCTGGCGGCGGCCTCTGCGGCGGCCAAGGCCATGGACGACGAAATCGCCCGGAAGCAGCGGGAGCTGGAGGCGCAGCTGGCCGCGCAGAATCAGACCATCGTCAGCGAGTCGGGCTACATGTGGCCCCTCAGCGGACGGTATACCCTCTCCTCGCTGTATGGCGGGCGGATTCACCCCATCACCGGCCGGCCCAACAATCACGGCGGCATTGACATTCCCGCGCCTCGGGGCACCAACATCCTGGCGGCCAAAAGCGGCATTGTGGTCACATCGGGCTACAACAGCTCCTATGGCAACTATGTGGTGGTCAGCCACGGCGGCGGGGCCTCCACCCTGTACGCCCACATGAGCAGCCGCGGCGTGTCGGTGGGCGACAACGTCAGCCAGGGCCAGGTGGTGGGCTATGTGGGAAGCACCGGTTCGTCCACAGGCAACCATCTGCACTTTGAGATCCGGGTCAATGGCAGCCGCACCGACCCCATCAACTATTTCCCCAGCCTGACGCTGTATGTGCAGTCCAAGGGCCAGACCGTGCTGCTGAATCACTAGTCTGAGGGGAAAGCGGGCGGATTCCGCCGGTTCCGGTTTTGAAATTCGCTGAGAACGATTGACAGCCCAGTGAAGATGTGTTAGAGTTTTCTTAGAATCAGATCGGCCTCTTCCCCGTCCGGACAGGGGAAGAGACGCGGAACTGACTTCAGGCAGTCTGAGGCAAGTCCGCCGCGGAGCTGCCGTTCAATCCAGGAGAGAGAAGGGCGTTACATGGCAAAGCTGTCAAAGGAGGATAAGCGGCTGAAAAAGGAGGCCGCAAAACAGAAGAAGAAGGAGAAGAAGGAGAAAAAAGGGCGGGTAGCCAAGGTGGCCGCTCAGGAGGAGCGCAGTCTTCTGATTCCGATTCTGACCGCCCTTCTGGTGCTTGTGGGCATTTTCAATTTGTGTATGATTGGTGTGATTGGCTGGAGCATTCTGGGTTCTGGCAAGCCCGCAGCCCTTCCCAACCAGCCCTCGAGCTCCATCAGCGAGTCGATGCCGCCCGCCTCCAATTGAGCGGCGCGGTTCCTGCATGAAACGGACCTGATGAAATTTTCCTTGCAAAACCACTGCCGTTGGTATATGATGATAAGGAGGGGATGACCGCTCCTCTCATGGAAGGAAAGGCATGCTTTGGATGGCAAGGAGGTTTTGTTATGGCTCTTCCCAATCGAAAGCGTCTGGGCATTTTGCTGCTGATGCTTGGAGTGCTGCTTACATTACCGATCCTGTTTCTGGGGCAGCTCCCGCTGCTGGGGATCACCGGCTTGCTGTTGGCAGTGGCCGGTCTGCTGCTGGCCTGCGGGAAGGAGCCTCAGAACGACGTCTGGCTATTTCCTTAGAGCGGTCCTAAAAAAGCCCCGGTGCATTCATGCACCGGGGCTTCCCGCTTTCTTGAAAGAAAGCTTGGCAAAGAACGTTAAACTGGTTCTACCGGAAGACTGGCGGTAGACCACAGTTTGAAGTTCTGCTGTACCCGTTCTTCCCGCTTTCTTGAAAGAAAGCTTGGCAAAGAACGTTAAGCTGGTTCTACCGGAAGACTGGCGGTAGAACAAAGTTTAAAGTTCTTTTTGCTTCTTTTTCTTTCAAGAAAAAGAAGAGAAATCGTTATTTTTGATACTCGAACTCCAAATCGTACATGGAGACGGTGTCCCCGTCCTTGATGCCCATCTCCTCCAGCCGGTCGAACAGCCCGGACTGGCGGAGCATGCGGTCAAACCAGTTCCGGGATTCGTAATCGCCGAAGTTGACGTTGGACACCAGCCGCTGGAGCCAGGGGCCCTCTACCAGCCAATAGCCATCCTCCTCCCGGATTTCCACCGCGCCGGAGGTGTCGATTTCCGGCAGGCGAGGCACATACTCCGGCTCGTACACCAGCACCGGGGGCAGGCTGGCCAATTCTCCGGCCACATGCCGCATCAGGTCCTGGACGCCAATATGGGCGGCAGCGGAAATCTCGTAGAAGGGACAGCCCTTCGCCTCCACATGGTCCTTCAGCCGCTCCAACAGCGCGCGGTCCTCCAGAATGTCCACCTTGTTGGCCGCCACCAGCATCTTCCGGGAGGCCAGGGTGTGGGAATACTGCTCCAGCTCCGCGTTAATCGCCTCAAAGTCAGCCACCGGGTCCCGGCCCTCGCTGCCGGACACGTCCACCACATGGATGAGCAGACGGCACCGGTCCACATGGCGCAGAAAATCATGGCCCAGCCCCGCGCCCCCGCTGGCCCCCTCAATAATGCCGGGAATATCTGCCAGCACAAAGGACACGCCCTCGTCCACGTAGACCACGCCCAGATTGGGGAAGAGGGTGGTGAAGTGGTAGTTGGCAATCTTGGGCCGCGCCTTGCTGACCACACTGAGCAGGGTAGACTTGCCCACGTTGGGGAAGCCCACCAGCCCCACGTCAGCCAGCAGCTTCAATTCCAGCACCACGTCCCGGCTCTCGCCGGGAAGCCCGGACTTGGCAAAGCGGGGAACCTGCCGGGTGGGGGTGGCGAAGTGCTGGTTGCCCCATCCGCCTTTGCCGCCCCGGGCCAGGACAAAGGGCTCCTGGCCGGACATGTCCTTGATAATCTCGTTGGTTTCCGCGTCCCGGACCAGGGTGCCCAGGGGCACCTTGATGGTGAGGGAAGCCCCGTCCCGGCCGGTCTTCCGCGCGCCCTGGCCGTCCGCGCCGTTGGACGCGGTGTATTTCCGTTTATAGCGGAAGTCCATCAGCGTGGACATGTGGCTGTCCACCTGTAGGATGATGTCGCCGCCCCGGCCCCCGTCTCCGCCGTCCGGCCCGCCAGCGGCCACGTACTTTTCCCGGTGGAAGGAGACCACGCCGTTGCCGCCGCTTCCCGCCTTTACGGTAATCCTCGCCGTGTCTACAAATTGATTCGCCATTGTATCCCTCCTTCTTCTTTTCTTTTGAAAAAGAAAAGAAGCAAAAGAAAACTTTAAACTGATTCTACCGGACCTCTGTGCGGACGCGCAGCTTAAAGTTCTTTTTGGTTCTTTTTCTTTCAAGAAAAAGAATATAATACTGATAGAAAAAGCCCCGAACAGGTATGTTCGGGGCTTTAGCCAACTTACTGAGCGGTCTCCACGATGGAAACCTGTTTGCGATCCTTACCCAAACGCTCAAACTTGACGCGGCCGTCCACCTTGGCGAACAGGGTGTCATCGCTGCCGATGCCCACGTTGACGCCGGGATGGATATGGGTGCCGCGCTGGCGGACCAGAATGTTTCCGGCCAGCACAAACTGACCGTCAGCCCGCTTCACGCCCAGCCGCTTCGCCTCGGAGTCGCGGCCGTTCCGGGTGGAACCCACGCCCTTCTTATGCGCGAAGAACTGGAGAGAAATCTTCAACATTGCTTCACACCTCCGTAACAATAATATGTTCGGGATACTCGTCCCGCAGCTCCGCCAGATAGACCATCATGGCGGTGAGCAAGGTTTGACAGGTGCTCTCTGCGGCCTGGGAAAGCCCTCCCGGAAGCTTGAGGGAGATGAGCGCCCGGTCCGGGTCCACCTTTACAGCGGCGCCCAGGCCCAGCACGTCGTTC
The DNA here is from genome assembly GCA_022793095.1 of Oscillospiraceae bacterium. Lineage (GTDB taxonomy): Bacteria > Bacillota > Clostridia > Oscillospirales > Oscillospiraceae > JAAWCD01. Next base: position 22,665 of record JAAWCD010000091.1, read on the forward strand.
ACCGCACATTCCACCAGCCGGACGGTGGAGGTAATGGCGGCGCACACAATGTCTTCCCCCTCCGGGGCAAAGCCGCTGTGTCCCCGGCTGGTAAAGCCGGTGATGCGGGCCCCGTCCATGTGAAAGGACACTGTGGTCATCAGACGGAAATCTTGCCGATGGTGACCTTGGTGTAGGGCTGACGGTGGCCCTGACGCTTGCGGTAGCCCTTCTTGGGCTTGTACTTGAAGATCATGACCTTCTTGCCCTTGCCGTTCTTCACGACATTGGCCTCCACCTTGGCCCCAGCCACGACAGGCGTACCGAAGGTGGCCTTGTCCCCGTCCAGAACGGCCAGAACCTTGTCAAAAACAACGTTCGCGCCCGCCTCGGCATCCAGCTTTTCGATGAACAGGGTATCACCCTCGGTCACCTTGTACTGCTTGCCACCGGTAACGATGATTGCGTGCATCCAGTATTGCACCTCTCTTCAATTCGAGTCTCGCTCTCCCGGGCGGGCGTAAATCCACTTGAGTGCCCGTTCAAAGCGGCCTTTACAGTATACCAGCCGTATGGAAGCTTGTCAAGCGAAAATTTGTTTATAAAATGGGAAAATTCCCGTAAAAAAGACTTGAAATCGTTGCGGCTCTGTGGTATTATAGTTCAGCATTACGCACACCCAGGGAACGTTCCGCCCGGTGCTCTTCTAAGAGGAGCTGGCGGAAAACGGATGATCCGGGTGGAGGTAAAACTGAAAGGAGAACAAAATTATGGCAGTCGTATCTATGAAGCAGCTTTTGGAGGCCGGTGTTCACTTCGGCCACCAGACCCGCCGGTGGAACCCTAAAATGGCCACCTATATTTACACCGAGCGCAACGGCATCTATATCATTGACCTTCAGAAGACCGTGAAGAAGCTGGAGGAGGCTTACTCCTTCGTCCGCGAGCTGGCCCAGAACGGCCAGAGCCTTCTCTTCGTGGGCACCAAGAAGCAGGCCCAGGAGGCGATCAAGGAAGAGTCTGAGCGGGTCGGCATGTACTTCGTGAACGCCCGGTGGCTGGGCGGCATGCTCACCAACTTCAAGACCATGCGGGGCCGCGTGGACCGCCTCACCCAGCTGAAGAAAATGCAGGAGGACGGCACCTTCGACATGCTGCCCAAGAAGGAAGTCATGAAGCACCTGGGCGAGATGGAGAAGCTGGAGAAGTACCTGGGCGGCGTCAAGGACATGAAGAAGCTCCCCGGCGCGCTGTTCGTGGTGGATCCCCGCAAGGAGCATAACGCCATTGCCGAGGCCCGCAAGCTGGGCATTCCTGTGGTGGCCATCGTGGACACCAACTGCGACCCGGACGAGATTGACTACGTGATTCCCGGCAATGACGACGCCATCCGCGCCATCAAGCTGATTTCCTCCATCATGGCCAACGCCATCACCGAGGGCAAGCAGGGCGAGGAGACCGCCGAAGAGGCCGCCAAGGTCGAGGAGTAATTCCGAAAATACGAATTTTACCTGGACGCCCGCCGCTTACAGGGCGGGCGTTCTTCTTTCAGAATAAAAATTGGCGCGCCGCCCGCCTCAAGCGCGGCTGCCGCGGGCGTTTTCCCGCGGTAAGAGGAGGTTATTATGGCATTTACTGCAAAAGATGTACAGGCGCTGCGTGAGATGACCGGCGTTGGCATGATGAAGTGCAAGGAGGCCCTGGCCGCTTCTGACGGCGACATGGACAAGGCGGTCGAGTATCTGCGGGAAAAGGGTCTGGCCGCCGCCGCCAAGAAGGCCGGCAAGGTGGCCGCCGAGGGCGTTTCCTTCGCCTATGCCAGCCCCGCCGGTGTGGGCGTGATCGTGGAGGTCAACTCCCAGACCGACTTCGTGGCCAAGAACGACCAGTTCCAGGCCTATGTCAAGGACGTGGCCGCGGTCATCGCGGACCAGAATCCCGCTGACGTGGACGCGCTGATGGGCCTGACCTATCCCGGCACGGACCGCACCGTTCAGGATGTGCAGAACGACAAGGTTCTGGCCATTGGCGAGAACATCAAGGTCCGCCGCTTTGTCCGCTATGACGGCGGCGTGAACGTGCCCTATATCCACATGGGCGGCAAGATCGGCGTGCTGGTGAACCTGTCCGTCGAGGGCGAGGCCGGCCAGGCCAAGCTGGTGGAGCTGGGCAAGGACGTGGCCATGCAGATCGCGGCCATGAACCCCACCTATCTGGACAAGTCCGACGTGGACCAGGCCACCCTGGACAAGGAGAAGGAAATCCTCCTGATTCAGGCCAAGGAGGAGAACTCCAAGCTGGAGAAGCCCAAGCCCGACAACATTGTGGAAAAGATGGTGTTGGGCCGCATCGGCAAGTATTATGAGGAAAACTGCCTGATGCAGCAGGCCTTCGTCAAGGAGAACAAGGCCTCCGTGGAGCAGCACGTTGCCGCTGTCGCCAAGGAGCTGGGCGTTTCCATCACGGTGAAGGCTTTCACCCGCTTTGTCACCGGCGAGGGCATCGAGGTGCAGACGGACGACTTCGCCGCGGAAGTCGCTTCTATGATTAAGTAAATTCACAAAAGCCCAGGGCAGCAATGCTTGCCTTGGGCTTTTTCTGAGTGAAAGGAGCTTGCGTATGGGATACACCAAGGAAGATATCATCCGCATTGTGCGGGAGCAGAACATCAAGTTCATTCGGATGCAGTTTGCCGACATGTTCGGCCAGCTGAAAAACGTGGCTATTACAGCCTCCCAGATTGAGAAGGCGGTCAACAATCAGATTATGTTCGACGGGTCCTCCATTGAGGGCTTCACCCGCATCAACGAGTCCGACCAGTATCTGCGGCCGGACCTGAACAGCTTTATCGTGTTCCCCTGGCGGCCCACCCTGGGCAAGGTGGCCCGGCTGATCTGCGACGTGTACAATCCGGACGGAACGCCCTTTATCGGAGATCCCCGGGGCTGTCTCCAGCGGGCGCTGCAAAAGGCCAGGGCCATGGGCTTCGACGACTTCAACGTGGGACCGGAGTGCGAATTCTTCCTCTTCAAGACCGATGAAAAGGGCAACCCCACCACGGAGACCAATGACGAGGCCAGCTATTTCGACCTGGGCCCCCTGGACCACGGAGAGACCACCCGGCGGGAGATCTGCCTTTCCCTGGAGGAGATGGGCTTTGAGATTGAGGCGTCCCATCACGAGGTGGCCGCCGGACAGCATGAGATTGACTTCAAGTACGAAGAGGCCATGCACGCCGCGGACAACATCATGACCTTCAAGCTGGCGGTCAAGACAGTGGCCCAGAAAAACGGGCTCCACGCCACCTTCATGCCCAAGCCCATCTTTGGCGTGGCGGGCTCCGGCATGCACGTGAACATGTCCATGTTCACCAACGGAAAGAATGTGTTCTGCGACGAAAAGGACCCGAAGGGCCTGTCGAAAACGGCTTACGCCTTCATTGCCGGCCTTCTGGCCCATGTGAAGGGCATTACGGCCATCGCCAACCCCCTGGTCAACTCCTACAAGCGGCTGGTGCCCGGCTACGAGGCCCCCTGCTACCTGTCCTGGTCGGCCAGCAACCGGTCGGCGCTGATTCGGATTCCCTCGGCCCGGGGACAGTCCACACGGGTGGAGCTCCGCAGTCCGGACCCCTCCTGCAATCCCTATCTGGTGCTGGCGGCCTGTCTGGCCGCCGGTCTGGACGGCATTGAGAAGGGGCTGACGCCCCCGCCGGAGGTGACGGAAAACATCTTCGCCATGAGCGGGGAGGAGCGGGCCGCCAAGGGGATTGAGGGGCTTCCGGCCACCCTGGAGGAGGCCATTGAGTGCCTGAAGGAGGACCAGGTTTTGAAGGACGCCCTGGGCGGGCACATCTGCGAGAAGTACATCGCTGGTAAAGAGGCCGAGTGCTACGAGTACCGCACCCGTGTCAGCTCCTGGGAGCGGGAGAAGTACATCATCGCCTATTGAGCAGCCGAAAAAAGCGAGGCATGCGGAAAAGCATGCCTCGCTTCAGGCTGTCGAGAAACTCGACAGCCTGAAGCTGATTTCGTCATTCTGACGAAATCAGTCGCCTGCGGGCGGGTGACTGCACGCGAAAGCGGGGGCTTCGCCCCCCTTTCACACTATCCCCCCACTCTAAGACCAGGCAGTTTTGTCATCCTATTTTTAATTTCCTCTTTTTCGACAAGCTGAAGCGAGGCATGCAGAAAAGCATGCCTCGCACTGTTTTTAAAACAGCTCCAGCAAAAACGCGCCCACATGCTCCATGGCCTCGGAGGCCTCCCGCATGGGGAACATCTGGAACACGTGCCACAGGTTTTCCCAGACCTCCAGCCGGCAGGGGCACTGGGCCTCAATGAGGCGGTCCCGCAGCCGCACGGAATCCGAGTTTAAAATCTCGCACCCGCCCACCTGAATCAGCACCGGCGGGAAGCCGGACAAATCGCCGAACAGCGGCGAGAGCAGGGGCAGGCGCAGGTCCCGGCCTCCAGCGTAAACCCGTGTGATGGAGTGGATATACTCCAGGGTCAGCATGGGGTCCCGCTCCGCCCGCTCCTGATAACAGGGGTCAGAGGCGGTCAGATCCGTCCAGGGCGAAAACAGCGCCAGCGCGCGGGGCAGACGCCGCCCCTGCCGCTTCAGCATCAGGGTGAGGATAAGAGCCAGATTGCCCCCGGCGGAGTCGCCAGCCACCACCACGTCTCTGGCCCCGTAGCCCAGATACATCAGATGGTCCCAGACCTTCAGCGCGTCCTTGAGCTGGGCGGGATAGGGGTGCTCCGGCGCCAGCCGGTACTCAAAGGACAGCACCGGATAGCCGGTGACATAGGCCAGCTTGGACGCCAGGATGCGGGAATAGCCCAGATTGCCGCTGGTGTAGCCGCCGCCGTGGCAGTAGAGGATGGCGTACCGGCGGGCGTAGCCCCGCTGCGGCCGGACCCAGGCGCATTTCATGCCCTTCAGGTCAAATTCCTCATAGTCCATCCCCCGCATGGGGGCCACCAGACGGCCCAGAAGCTCCTGGCCCTTCCGCTGCCGGTCCAGAGACTCCGCCTCCAGATCAACCGCGGCGTGGATGGATTTCAGCGCCTTCATCACCAGCTGAAGCCGGCGCTCTTCCGCGTTCTCCTCCGCTGTGGGAGCCCTGCGGGAAAACAGTGCCATAGCATGCCTCCTGACCGCTTCCCCTCCAGGGGAAGCGAACGATGTTCCATGGTATTGTACCACACCCGGACTCAAATGTACAGCGGCGGTTATTCGCCCGCCAGCAGCTTGCTCAGCTCCGTCATGAAGGTGTCGATGTCCCGGAACTGACGGTAGACCGACGCGAACCGGACATAGGCCACCTCGTCCACCGATTTCAGCCGCTCCATTACCAGCTCGCCGATGCGTTCCGAGCTGATTTCCCGCTGCATCGCGTTTTGCAGCTCCTGCTCGATCTCATCCACAATGCTTTCCTGGGTGCTGAAGGGCACCGGCCGCTTGACACAGGCCCGGATGACGCCGTTCAGCACCTTGTTCCGGTCAAAGTTTTGAAGGCTTCCGTCCTTTTTCACCACCATCAGCGGCACGCTCTCCACGGTCTCGTAGGTGGTGAACCGCCGCTGGCAGAACAGGCACTCCCGGCGGCGGCGGATACTCTCATCCGCAGGGCGGGAGTCCACCACTTTGCTGTCCAAATGGCCGCAATAGGGACATTTCATCCGCCGCACTTCCCCTCTGTAACTGGTTCGATATGATTTGTAATATTGTATCACACCTGGTTACAAAGAGAAAGTCTTAAATTGTGTTTTTTTTTCAGAATTTTGCAGAGATGCTTCCTCCGGAAAGGGAACCGCCGTCCGGGGAACGGGTTTCTCCGTTCACAGCAAAGCCGGAAGAGCGCCAAATATACGGCGCTCTTCCGGCTTTATCCAAGGGCTTCTCAGAAGCTGTACCATTAGGCGAAGTGCGGGGATTTGTGAGCCAAAATCGTTGTTGGCAAGGCAAAAAAGCGCGGGAATACTGGATGTATTTCAAGCTTTTTTAACGATGCCAACGGCCATTTTGGCCGCAAGGACGCGCGCTGAGGCTATTGGTACAGCTTCTCAGGTGAGGGAGCCAAAATCAGAGCTGGTCAAAGCCCCGTCCGCTTCCAGTTCCAGGGGGCCGGAAAATACTTCGTCCATCAGAAGGGAAGCCAAGGTCTGCTCCTCTTCGGCGGGAGCGGCCTCCTCCTCCGGCGCATCGGGAACCGGGGTCCCCTCGTCGCCGTACTGGTCCGCCTGCCGGTATATGCTCAGGCCGGAACCGGCGGGAATCAGCTTGCCGATGATGACGTTCTCCTTCAGGCCCAGCAGATGGTCCACCTTGCCCTTGATGGCCGCCTCGGTCAGCACCTTGGTGGTCTCCTGGAAGGAGGCGGCGGACAGGAAAGATTCCGTGGCCAGAGAGGCCTTGGTGATGCCCATGAGCAGGCGGGTGCAGGTGGGCAGGCGCAGGTCCTCGCCCAGCTCGCTCCGCTCGCCCGCGTCAATCCGGGCCTGAACCGCCGCCTTGGCGTCCTCGAACTCCATCAGCTCCACGGTGGCCCCGGAGAGCAGGCCGGAGTCCCCGGCGTCCTCCACCCGGACCTTCCGCATCATCTGGCGGCAGATGACCTCAATGTGCTTGTCGTTGATATCCACGCCCTGCTGGCGGTACACACGCAGCACTTCCTGAATGAGGTAGTTGTGAACCGCGGAGACGCCCCGAATCCGAAGCACGTCGTGGGGGGACAGCGCGCCGCCGGTCAGCTCCAGGCCTTGGGGCACGGTGTCGCCGTCCTTCACCTTCAAGGAGGCGTAGGGCAGGGAGTAGGTCCGCACATCGCCGTCACTGGCGGTGACGGACACGTTGACCAGAGAGCCCCGCTTGGTCTCCTCAATGGAAATCCGGCCGGGAATCTCGGCCAGCTGAGCCATTTTCTTGGGCTTGCGGGCCTCGAACAGCTCCTCGACACGGGGCAGGCCCTGGGTGATGTCGTCGCCAGCCACGCCGCCGGTGTGGAAGGTACGCATGGTCAGCTGAGTGCCCGGCTCACCGATGGACTGGGCGGCGATGATGCCCACGGCCTCGCCCGCGCCCACCAGCTCGCCGGTGGCCATGTTCATGCCGTAGCACTTGGCGCACACGCCGCTGCGGGCCCGGCAGTCCAGCACCGAGCGAATCTTGACCTTGGGCGGCTCCTCGCTGTCCGGGTCGTGGGCATAGACGCCCTCTACGGTGCTCTGGGTCCACCGGCGGGCCTCCAGCACCTCCGCGCACTTGCTGGTCATCATGACGCCGCTGTCAATCAGCACCTCGCCGGTGTCCGCGTCCACCACCGGGTCGGTGAGATACCGGCCGTGGAGCCGGTCGGCAAAGGTCTCGATGACCTGGCCGTTCTCCGAAATCTCGGAGACGGTGATGCCCTCCCGGGTGCCGCAGTCGTCTTCCCGGATAATCACTTCCTGGGACACGTCCACCAGGCGGCGGGTCAAATAACCGGAGTCGGCGGTCCGCAGGGCGGTGTCGGCCATGCCCTTCCGGGCGCCTCTGGAGGAGATGAAGTACTCCAGAACAGACAGGCCCTCGCGGAAGTTGGCCTTGATGGGAATTTCGATGGTCTTACCGGCGGTGTTGGCCATCAGGCCCCGCATGCCCGCCAGCTGGCGGATCTGGGCATTGGAGCCTCGGGCGCCGGAATCCGCCATCATGAAGATGGGGTTGTACTTGTCCATGCTGCTTTGCAGGGCGTTGGACACGTCGTTGGTAGTTTTCTCCCACTCCTTGACCACCAGGCGGTAGCGCTCGTCCTCAGTGAGGAAGCCCCGCTTGAACTGGCGCTCAATCTTGACGATCTCTTTCTCCGTGCTGGCAATCAGCTCGTATTTCTTCTGAGGCACGGTCATGTCGTAGATGGAAACGGTCAGCGAGCCCACGGTGGAGTAGTGGTAGCCCTGGGACTTGATGGCGTCCAGCACCTCGGCGGACCGGGTGAAGCCGTGCTTGACAATGCACTTGTCGATGATCTTGCCCAGCTGCTTCTTGCCGCAGACAAAGTTGATCTCCGGCTCGAACATGGCATCCGGGTCGCTCCGGTCCACAAAGCCCAGGTCCTGGGGAATGGGGCTGTTGAAGATGAGACGGCCCACCGTGGTGCGGACCAGCCTGGAAACCGTTTTCCCGTCCACCTCCTGGGTCCGCCGGACCAAGATGGGCACGTGAAGGTCCAGCTCGCCCTCGTCGTAGGCCAGCCGGGCTTCCGTCTCACTGCGGTAAACGTTGAAAACCTCCTGGGGCAGGGCGCCTGCCTCCGCGGCCTCCACGGCCAGATAGCCGGTGGTGGCGATATAGCGGTTGTTCTCCTCGTCCCGGACCCAAAGGCGCTCGTCCGGCGCGAGCGCTCCGGCGCGGACCGCCTCCGCCGCCTCGGCCGCCGTGGCGTAGGTCCGGCCGGGGTCGTTGGCCGCGTCCCGCTCATAGGTCAGGTAGTAGGAGCCCAGCACCATGTCCTGGGTGGGCACAGTGACCGGACCGCCGTCCTGGGGCTTCAGGAGGTTGTTGGCGGACAGCATCAGCATCCGGGCCTCGGCCTGCGCCTCGGCGGACAGGGGGACGTGGACGGCCATCTGGTCGCCGTCGAAGTCGGCGTTGAAGGGGGTGCAGACCAGGGGGTGGAGCTTGATGGCCCGGCCCTCCACCAGCACCGGCTCAAACGCCTGGATGCCCAGACGGTGGAGCGTCGGGGCGCGGTTCAGCATGACCGGATGGTCCTTGATGACGAACTCCAGGGCGTCCCAGACCTCGGCCCGGCCCTTGTCCACCATCTTCTTGGCGGACTTGATGTTGTTGGCCAGGCCGTCCTCCACCAGCTTCTTCATCACGAAGGGGCGGAAGAGCTCAATGGCCATTTCCTTGGGCAGGCCGCACTGGTAGATCTTCATCTCGGGGCCCACCACGATAACGGAGCGGCCCGAGTAGTCCACCCGCTTGCCCAGCAGATTCTGGCGGAACCGGCCCTGCTTGCCCTTGAGCA
>JAAWCD010000092.1 GCA_022793095.1 Oscillospiraceae bacterium
ATTTCTTGAGTCGTACGACCTGCCGGCGTATCTCCTTGAGTCCCTCTCTCCCTACTTTCCTTAAGTCTATATACTCCATACTCTCTATTTTAGCACTCTTGATCCATCTTTCCTAGCTTTTTTCTCGAAAGTAATATCCAGCGGGCACCGGTCCACACACTGTCCGCAGCCGATGCAGGCCTCCTGCCTGATCCACTCAATCAACGTCCACGCACCTCACCCATCTTAAAAATTTGATTTCTCGCCAAAATGCACAAATTGACAGGAAAAATTTCCGTCAAGTTGGCGAATTCATAATAACATGGGCCAGTGGCCTTGTAAAATATCAAAAGCTTATGCTGGACCTTGGATTTTTTTATAACAGCGTCCGGTTTTTCCTGCTATAAAAAAGAGCAATACAGGGCATAAAAGAACGATATTTTACAGGCGGCGGTTTCTGCGCTAAGCTAGAAAATGAAAATCACCAAATAAAGGAGTGTTCTTCATGCCGCCTGTCATCAAGCGCGATCTGTGCATTGCCTGCGGGAAGTGCGCCACGATCTGCTGTATGGACGTGTTTGGGCCAGTCACGCCCAAGGAAATCCCACAAGTCCGCTATCCAGAGGAGTGCTGGCACTGCCGGGCCTGTGTCATGGACTGCCCTGTGGGCGCGGTGTCCCTCCGTTATCCCCTGACCCACACCCTGCTGTTCCAGGACGCGGTCTCAACATTGGAAAAGGAGGTGAAGTAAATGCTTCCCATCGAAAAGGAGATTTACACCTGCGACGTGCTGGTGGCGGGCGGCGGAATGGCCGGCTTGATGGCCGCTATCGCAGCTGCCGGCGGTGGCGCCAGCGTCATCGTGGCTGAAAAGGCCCACACCCTGCGGAGCGGTGACGGTGTGGGCGGCAACGACCACTTCCTCTGCTACATTCCGGAGGTCCACGGTTCCCCGGAGGATTATCTCAAGGAGTTCAAGCAAAGCCAGTCAGGCAAATTTTCCGACACCAGCATCCAAAAGGTCTTTGTGGAGCGTTCCTTTGAAATCGTTCAGGACTGGCTCAAATGGGGCATTGACATGAAGCCCCACGGAGACTGGACCTTCCTGGGCCACGCTTTCCCCGGCCGGATGCGGATTCACCTGAAATACGACGGCAAAAAGCAGAAAGCCATTTTGACCGGCGAGGCCAAAACGCGGGGGGTTCGCTTTGAAAACAAGACCCCCATCACGGAATTTTTGACCGATGAGTCCGGACAGATTATTGGAGCCATCGGTATTTCTGTGGCGGAAGAGCAGCCTAAAATCAAGCTGTTCCGGGCCAAGAGCGTGATTTCCGCCACCGGTTCGGTCAACCGGCTCTACCCCGGCGTGACCCCTGCCGTGATGTGCAACGTGCCCGGCTGCCCGGCCAACACGGGCCTGGGCATGACGGCAGCCTACCGGGCGGGCGCGTCCATTGTCAATATCGAAATGGCCGGAGCCTCTGCCGGCCCCAAGTACTTCTCCCGGGCGGGAAAAGGCACCTGGATCGGCGTGCTCCGCACCGGCGACGGCAAGAGCGTAGGCCCCTTTGTGACCCAGCCCACCAAGGAACTGGGGGACATCACCTCGGACGTGTGGCCCACCGTCTTCACCGACAAGGCCAGGGACGGCTCCGGCCCGGTGTACATCGACTGCTCCGGCATTTCTCAGGAGGATTATGAGTACATGCTCTGGGCGTTCACCTGCGAGGGCGACACCTCCCTGGTCGAGGCCATGGAGCGGCAGGGCATCGACCTGCGGAAGCACATGCCTGAATTCGGCGGCTACGGCGCCACGCAGCTGGACCGGGGCGTTCAAATCGACGAGCACGCCGCCACCGACGTGCCCGGCCTTTACGCCGCCGGAGACGAGGTGGGCAACTTCAGCGGCCACATGGCCGGCGCGGCCACCATGGGCCGGATCGCCGGTGAATCCGCCTCCGCTTATGTGAAGGACCGGGCGCTGAGCACGGTTTCCCTGGAGGACCACCCTGTGGTCCAGGCCCGCGCCGCTTTCTACTCCGCTCTGATGGAGCGGGAGTCGGGCTCCACCTGGAAAGAGCTCAATCAGGCTGTCCAGCAGATTATGGACGACTATGCCGGCATTAACAATATGCGCTCTCAGACGATGCTCTCCGCCGGATACCGCTATCTGACCGACCTGCGCCGCCGGGCGGAGGCGGAGGTCTCCTGCGCCAACGCCCACGAGCTGATGCGGGCGCTGGAATCCTTCGAGCTGCTGGAGGCCGGACGGCTGATCTGCGTGGCCGCCATGGAGCGGAAGGAGACCCGCGCCAACCACAAGCGGTCCGACTTCACCTTCACCAATCCCCTTTATGACAACATGTTCGTAGTGGTCAAGAAGACAGAGGCCGGCCCCAGGGCCCACTGGCGGAAGGCCACCTGATCCGCCCTCCTGAGCACCCGAATAAGAGCATCTAACGATTTAAAGGGCCGGACTGTGAAGCACAGTCCGGCCCTCAGGCTGTCGAAAAACGCGACAGCCTGAAGCTGATTTCGTCAGAATGACGAAATCAGTCGCCTGCGGGCAGGTGACTGCACGCAGGCGACTGCACGCGAAAGCGGGGGCTTCGCCCCCCTTTCACACTATCCCCCCACGCAAAACCCTGGCAGTTTTGTCATCCCATTTTAATTTTCCTCTTTTTCGGCAAGCTGAGGGCCGGACTGTGAAGCACAGTCCGGCCCTTTCACCTAAACAGGAGCCATCTGAGAGAATTCCGGATTGGAAATCTGTTGGGTCAGATGCTCTACCACGATCTGTTCCGCCTGGGTCAGCGGCTGCTTGGAGTGCATCCAGCCCACCCGGGTGCGCCAGTCCAGCCCTTCCAGCTGAAGAGGCTGAAATTTGATGTGGTAATTCATATTTCCATGGATGACCGCCCGCTTTGGGAGCACCGTGACCGCGTGAGAATGGTCCATGTACCGGCGCATGCGTACCGTTTCGTAAAACCGCCGGACTGTGGACGGATACCCAGTATCCTGGGTCAATGTCATGACAAACCGGTTGAACCCGTCCCCAAAAATGGTGAAGGGATATTCCATGACCTCGGTCAGGGTGACTGGCTGCCGCTCCAGCAGTGGGTGGCCCGCCGCTGTCACAAAGCTCATCTCGTCCTCGAACAGAGGCTCAAAGCGGAGCCTTGTGAGCTTCTGATGGAATACGTCCTGGTCAAAGTCACACTCCTGAACCAGAATCAGGTCGATGGACTCCCGTTCCAGCATCTTGACCAGGACCGGGGTTTCCATCCCCTCCAGCTGAAGGGTGAAGTCAGGATACGCTTCCTGAAGCTCGTTCTGAACGCTGAGCAGCAGCGTGTTGCACAGGTGGGGCAGCGCGCCGGCGCGCAGCACCCCCTGAAGCTCTCCGTTGGAGCAGGCGGAAATGTGGTTGATCCGCTCCACCGCCTGAGTGATGATCCGGGCCTGCTCCAATACCAGTTCCCCCCGCTCGGTGAACAAAATGCCCCGATTGGTCCGCCGCAGCAGCGGGTAGCCCAGCTCGGTCTCCAACTCCTTGATGGCAATGGAAATCGCGGGCTGAGAGGTATACATCACCTCGGCCACACGGGAAATGGAACCGCATTCTTTCAGCATACACAGAAATTCAAATTGGCGCAGTTTCATGACGGCATTGACGCTCCTTCACTCTGAAACCGCAGAACGCCTCCGGTGAATTCAGCGGTCTCCTGTTAAGACATCCGGTTAAAACGCGAGTATGGAAAAATACACCGCTGCCCCGCCTGCCGGTCCAGACGGAAACCTCGCTGGCGAAGAAGCCGCTGGTGCTCCGGTCCAGGACGCGGAAGCCGGACAGGGTTCTTGGAAACTGTGCTCCTTTGGAATTTTGCTTTACCGCCTTGATAGCGGGTGGAGCATTTTATTCCTCAAGCTCGTAGAGCCTGTTTAATATCTCCAGGTGTGCCGGATGGGCCAGGAGATTTTAAACAGGCTCTTAGATCTTCGGAAGCCGTTCCACCAGGGCGACAGCCTGAGCCGCCATACCTGCACCGGTTCCCGTGAAGCCCAGCCCCTCCTCGGTGGTAGCCTTCACATTGACCTGTTCCGGCAGTACGGCCAAGCCTGCGGCCAGGTTCTGCGCCATCTCTGGCAGATAGGATGCCAGCTTGGGTTTTTGGGCAATGATGGTAGCATCCACGTTGACCACCCGCCAGCCCGCCGCCCGCACCAGAGCTTCCGCGCGGGCCAGCAAAATCAGGCTGGAGATGCCGGCCAGCGCCGGGTCGTTGTCAGGAAACGCTTTTCCGATGTCACCCAGCCCCGCCGCGCCCAACACCGCGTCCATCACCGCGTGGGTCAGCACATCTGCGTCAGAGTGGCCCAAAAGCCCCAACTCATAGGGTATGTCCACCCCGCCCAGCACCAGAGCCCGGCCCTTCACCAGCCGGTGTACGTCGTAGCCCTGCCCGATTCTCAGCCCTGTTCCCGCCATTCCAAAATCGCCTCCGCCAACGCAAAATCCATGGGCGTGGTCAGCTTGATGTTCTCCTCCGCACCCTCGGTCAGCACCACGCTCATACCGAGCCGCTCTACCGCCGAACAGTCGTCTGTCAGCGCCCATTTCTCCTCAACCGCCCGTTTCAGCGCACCCTTAATGAGGTCGCACGCAAAGACCTGAGGCGTCTGAACCGCGAACAACTCATCCCGGTCCGGCGTCTCCACCACCAGATGATGCTGTCCCCGCTTTACCGTATCCTTCAGGGGAACCGCCGGCGCCGCCGCATGGAACTCCGCCGCCTTGGTAAGTACCTCAAACAGCACCTGCTGGCTCACCAAGGGCCGGGCGCCGTCATGGATGGCCGCCAGCTCCGCCTCCGGCGCGCTGTTGGCCAGACCGATAGCCACAGACTCTGTCCGGGTCTCTCCGCCCTTGACCACCTTGGATGCCTTGCTGGTTTCGTACTCCCTGCAGAGCTGGCTGACTGGAACAATCAGATCCTCTCGTGTCACCACCACAATTTCGTCGATCAGCGGACACCCGTTCAACGTCATCAGCGTCCGGGCCAGCACTGGAATTCCGGCCAGTGGCTCCATCAGCTTATCCCGGCCCAGCATGCGGGACGCGCTGCCTGCCGCTGGCACCACCGCCGTACAGAAGGGATGGTCCCGCTCCCGCTTTCGTTTTCTCCACTGTTTCCATCGGACAAATAGACTCATGGGTCTCCCCCTTTGCTTGTTTACACCGCAAGCCGTCTTGCTTCAGCAAGACGGCTTGCGGTGCCTCTTCCATCATCCATCGGACATCAGACTTGGGTATGGCGCAGCATGACGGCAAAAGACGAGTTCAGATGCCGTTCAACCGCTGTGAATACAGCTTCTAAGACAGCGCCTTTGTGATGCGCTCCTCCACCTCTTCATAGCTGGCCGCTTCCACCATGACAATTTCCGAGATCAAGATCTGCTTGGCCGAGTGAAGCATTTTCCGCTCGCCTGTGGACAGGCCCTTGGTCATCTCCCGCTGCATCAGTCCCTTTACCACAGTGGCCACCTCAATGAGCCGGCCGCTCTTCAGCCGGGCCATGTTTTCCTGATAGCGGCGGTTCCAGTTTGACGTCATATCCACCTGAATGCCGGGAAGGGCGGCCATCACCGCCTCAATCGCGTCGGAACCCAAAATAGGGCGCACTCCAATCATGGTACATGTGTCAACAGGAACCATGACCAGCATACTGCCCACCGGCAGCTTCATGCTGTAATAGCTTCGGGTTACGCCATTTACCTTTCGTTCCACAATGCCGTCAATAATACCGGCGCCATGCATAGGATGGACAATCTTATCGCCAATCTGAAACATATTTCACACCTCTAGTTTCTGTCCAGATAATCGACCTCCATATCTTTCTTTACATTTAGTATAATCGAAATTGAATCCAATTGCAAGGCTTTTCCATTGTAAAACATGACAATCTTCATAAAATCAGGAATAATTCCCGAATGGTTAGTATGATTTTCTTCTCCGATCTGGTCTTCCGGTGTATGCAGGACTATTTCTGACTGTCTGGTGGATCAGAATGTCCTTTCGGCTGGGATTCGGCGGGCTCGGCAGGCTGTACGGAGGATTTGGATGGGCGGACTGCCGGGGCTCTGCCGCTCTTTTTCCACCGAACCAGAAACACGGCGGCCCCGGCCAGAATGGCGGCAAAGAGCAGCACTGTGATAAAGTTGTAGGCGAACCACACAGCCAGACTGGCCAGACCAGCGCCGAAACGCTCCACTGCACTTTGGAAGCCCCGGCTCATCTTCTGGCCCAAGGTTTCCTGTTCCGCCGGGGCATCGGACAGCCGTTCCACCTGCTCCAGGGACAGTTCAATGGTGGCAAAGCCCACCAGGCTGTCATAGCGGTTCAGGGTGGAGGTGTACTGCTCAATTTCGTACTCCACATTGGACAAGGCATTTTCCAAGTCGATGATATCCACCATGGTTTCGGCCTGGCTCAGCAGGTTTTGCAGCCGCTCCTGCTGGATACGCAGGGTTTTCAGCCGGGCCTCCGTGTCGTGGTAGGCTGCGCCGATGTCCTCAGCAGACCGTTCCTGCCGGACCACCCGGCAGCTGTCTTCCTCTCCCATCCGGGTGAGGAAGGCTTCAAACTGTTCGCTGGGCACTCGAATGGTATAATTGGCGCTTTTAACCCCGCTGGAGTAGTATCCGCCTTGCCAGAGGCTGCTTGACTCAAAGTAGCCTCCCAGGGAGGAAACCAGGGAATCCAGCATAGCAGCGGCCTGATTGAAATCCAAGGTTTCCACATGAAGGCTGCCCCGGTAGATCATTTTCACCTGGGCGGAATCCAGGGCTGAGGTGCTGGAATCATTCCCGGCCGCCGGCAGGCCATCCCCTGGAATGTTGTATAAGCCGGCGTCCTCCTCTGGGGCCTCTGGGGCGTAATCAGCCGAGGGCGCGCTGTTGCTTTCGCCCGCCATGCTGCCTGGCGGCATGGCCCCTCCATTATCACGGCCTCCGTTTCCGCCGCCGCAGGCAGAGAGAAGCAGGGCCAAGGCCAGGATGGATGCGATGAGAGACAAACATTGTTTCATGATTAACACTCCTTTCCAGTGGGCGTGGGAGTCTCCGTTCCTCCTCCGGAGACCTTTGTCCATTTAGACGGAACAGCCTGTGGTAAAGTTCCTTTTGGAAAGGGGGATTTGTCAAACTTGATTGCCTGTGCATAAAGTGAAGGGAAGGAGGAGCTTTCCATGCCTATAATTTATCTTTCACCAAGTACGCAGGAAAACAACCTTTTCGTCAGCGGCGGCACCGAAGAGGAGTACATGAACCTCATTGCCAACGCATTGGAGCCCTGGCTTCGTGCCAACGGCATTGGCTTTGACCGTAACACTCCATCCATGACGGCGGCCTCTTCCATCGCGGCCTCCAACGCTGGAAACTACGATCTTCACCTGGCCCTGCACTCCAACGCCGCGCCGGATGGAAAATACGGAACGGTCCAAGGTACGGATGTGTACTTCTACCCTGGCTCAGCTCAAGGCGCACGGGCCGCGGATATCATCGCCCGGAACCTGAAGGCGATTTATCCCAATCCCAACCTGGTCCGGGCCCTGCCTACCACAAATATTGGCGAGGTACGCAGAGTGCGGGCCCCCTCGGTGTTCATTGAATTTGCCTACCATGACAACGTGGATGACGCCGCTTGGATTAAGGGACATATTCAGGAGATCGCCCGCAATGTAGCCCTTTCGCTGACAGAGTATTTTGGACTCCCCTTCCTCACGCCTCAGCCTCCCCGGAATGGAGTCGTGGATGTGAATTGGGGCTACCTCAATATCCGCGCCAGACCGGATCTGGACGCCCCGGTGGTTGCCAAAGCCTTCGATGGAGCACGGCTCACGGTCTGGAACCGGTGGGAGGACTGGTTTGTGGTGAACTCTGGCGGCGTCTCCGGCTTCGCCAGCGCAGATTACGTCACCCTGGTTTAGATTTTCCCTTCTTTTTCTTGAAAGAAAAAGAAGCAAAAAGAACTTTCATGTTATCTCCCGTACCACTTAATTTTTGCCGCGTTCTGCCGATGTAAAAATAAGAGGGAAAACAGTGGAAAAGAGGTTGACAAACATGTTGTTTTGTGCCACCATTAGGCAGGCAGGCAGGCAGGCAGGCAGGCATAGCGTAGCTATGCGCTTTTGTGTTGCCTATATGGTGGGCACTCCTTTAGCGATGAAAGACATTTTGTGTTGCGTGGGGAATTGTGTGACATAAAATGTCTTTTTCTCTTGCTCCACTGGCTGCCCTATTCCGTAAAAGACGAGGAGTGAATCATTTATGAGGATACATTTAGCAAGCGGTCAGAATATGTTTAGACCGCAAATGCAGAATCCAATGCAAAGTACGATGGGGCAAGTGCAGAATGCTGGGCTGCAAAAGATCATTCAGCAGATAAACGCCAATTATGGCAGCAAGAAAAACCAGGATACGGTTGATTGGAGCCAAAAGGCACTGGAGCTGCTGGATGCCAGCAAAAGCGAAAAAGCCGATGAGACCAAGAAGCCGGAAGCCGCTTTTGGTCCTCAGAAGTACGCGCCTGGAATGTTTACCAAAGAGGAGTGGGCGGAACAAGCGATTTTGGCACAGAGAGATGGCATCCAGACGGTTTCTGATGTGATCGACTACGCAAAATCCAAATTGGAATATACCATGTCGAAGATTTCCGAGCTGGAAAACTATTTGAACGGCACAGGTACACATAGCGATCCCAATATGACGAAAGAGCTGGCGGAGACGTATCTGCATAACTACAAGCAGAGTATTCAGTCAGACTATACAGACATCATTCAAAGCCACATCAATCCACACCGCGCCACAGTGGATGAATATGATGGATTGTCTGGCGGATTGGCATCAAAGGTGATGGAAAATCAGCTCAATTCTATTTCTGCTGAATCCTTGGGACTTTCCAATCTGTCAGGTGACCCGAAGGAAATTATGGAAGCGTTAAAAAACGCATCCAAGCTGCTGGACGGAATGAAGCTGGACGTGGAAAATATCTATCTAGAGATGACTGGCGGCAAACAGATTACGGAACCCGCCAGAAGCACCTCTATTTTTGATGGAAACACCAGTCTTGACTTCTTTGCGTCCCAGATGGAAAAATCGCATCGAATCATAGATACCGCGCAGATGAAATTCACGGGTCAAACACTCAAGTTCCAATGATACCAAATCAAGAGAGACCGATAAAAATTGTACGCCGCTCGTGCCCCTGACGCTGTTTGGAATGTCGTAAAGTCCTTCCGCGTCAGGGGCCGCGCGGATTTTTTATTGCAAGAGTTATAATGATATGTTATAAAAAGAATGACCACAAATCCAGAATTCGCGTTATGATATCAGATGGAAAGGAGGGTCCGCCCATGGAGTTTTCCCAGCTCCGCTATTTCCAGATGGTGGCCAGGACCGAAAATATTTCAAAGGCGGCCCAGAGCCTTTATATCACCCAGCCCAACCTGAGCAAGAGCATCGCCCGGCTGGAACGGGAGCTGGGTGTCCCCCTCTTCGACCACCGGAAGGGAAAAATCATCTTAAATGACTATGGACGGCTGTTTCTCTCCAGCGTCAATCTGGCCTTTGACCAGCTGAACACCGGTGTGGAGTCCATCCAGAGGCTTTACGAGTCCAATCAGAACGTGCTCAGCCTCTCTTCCCCGGTAGATTCCCTGCTGGCCGACGTGCTCAAGCATTTTTCCTTCCTTCATCCCTCCATTGGCATCCGCCAGTTCAGCTATGGACCAAACGCCATTGTGGAGCACCTGCTGGACCGCAGCCTCACTCTGGCTCTGATTTCCTGGGAGCCCAAAGAGGAGCTGCTCCAGTTCGATCTGTTGGGCAGTCAGGAATATGTGGTCCTTCTCCACAGCGGCCACCCCCTGGCCCGGCAGGAAAGTGTTTGGATTCAGGAGCTTTCCGGGGAGAATTTCATCTGCGACTCCTCCCGGCTGGGCCGGAAGGAGCTGTTCCAGCTCTGCAAGGCCCAAGGCTTTGAGCCCTCGGTGAGCTACGAGCTGGAGAGCGCGGAGCTGATCTGCCAGCTGCTGGAGGGAAACGCGGGCATCGCCTTCATGCCAATCTCCCAGTACGCCAAAATCAAGGCCATCTATCCGGACACCCAAATCCGGTGCCTCACAATTCGGGACAAGATCCCTCTGGCGATTCTGGGCATCGTGTACCATAAGAACTATGTCTTTACCCAAGCGGCGGAAACCTTTACCGCTTTTCTCCGGGAGTGGCACCTTCAGGAGGTGCATATGATCCGGGAGCTGGGTTATGGGCGCCTGCTCCACACCGGTCCGGTATAACCGCCACGGCATAAGTTTTTGCGAAAAAGATATTTTACATCTGCCATTTTATCCAGTATAGTGTACAAAGAAGTATTTTGAAAGGAGCGCATGTTATGCCTGTTGATATCAAAGGAAAGGTTGCTGTCATCACCGGCGGCGCCACAGGAATGGGCCGGGCCGCCGCGCTGGAATTCGCCTCTCTGGGGGCCAAGGTGGCGGTGGTCACTGGCCACAACACTGCCGGCGGTCAGGAGACCGTCCGCCTCATTCAGGAGCAGGGCGGGGAAGGATCGTTTTTTCAGTGCGACGTGAGTCAGGAAGCCCAGGTGGAGCAGATGGTGGCCGCTGTCGCGGCCAAGTACGGCCGGATTGACTGCGCCTTCAACAACGCCGGCGTGGGCCCCGACGGGATCCGCATTCCCTACGGTCCCCTGACGGAGCTGACAGAAGCGGTCTGGGACAAGGTGATGAACGTCAATTTGAAGGGACTGTTCTTCTGCCTCAAGCATGAGATTCTTCAGATGAAGAAGCAGGGCGGCGGCGCGATTGTCAACAACGCCTCCATTGGCGGCCTGAAAATGGCGCCCATGTTCGGGGCCTACGGCCCCTCTAAGGCGGGCGCGATTGCCCTGACCAAGCTGGCCGCGCTGGAGAATGCCAAAGCCGGTATCCGGGTCAATGTGGTTTGCCCCGGCCCAACCACCGGCACGGACCTGATGAGCAATACGCTTTCCGCCGACCCCAACGAGGAGGAGAACCTGAAGAATCACGTCATCCCCATGGGCAAGCTGGGCACCACTATGGATGTGACCCATGCCGTGGTGTGGCTGTGCTCCGAGTTCTCCGGACACATCACGGGACAAGCCCTGTCCGTGGACGGCGGCATGCACATTTGATTGCTGTTCATTCTTTCTCTTAAAAGAAATAGAATCAAAAAGAATTTTAGACTGCGGGAACGCGCGGCTTGAAGTTTCTTTTGGTTCTTTTCTTTTCAAAGAAAAGAACGAAGAAAGGAACTTGCCATTATGCTTGAAAACAGATATCCTCACGTCTTTCAGCCCCTGACCATTCGGGGCGTCACCCTGAAAAACCGCCTTCAGTACGCGCCTACGGTGGTGCTCAAATGCGCCCCCAACGGCGATATGACCCAGGAGATGCTGGACTATATGGCCTGGCAGGCCAAAACGGGCGCGGCCTACATCACGGTGGGCGACACGCCGGTGGTCCACGACGGCACCTCCGCCTGGCTGTGTGAGATGAATGTCAACTCCGACAGCTGCATCCATGGCATGCACGCCCTGGCCGAGGCGGCCCGGCGGAACGGTGCGGAAATTTCCGTGGAGCTGGCTCATGCCGGCCGGGGCTCTCACGTGGGCCCCAACGCACCTCCGGCCCTGTGTCCCTCCGCTGAGCTGCCTCTGGATAACCCCAACCTGAAAACCATGGACCAGGCGGACATGGACTACATCAAGGGCCGCTATGTGGACTGTGCCGTCCGCTGCAAGAAGGCGGGCTTCCGCATGGTCATGCTCCATTGCGCCCACGGCAATATGCTGGCCCAGTGGCTTTCTCCCCTGTCCAACTGCCGCACTGACGGGTATGGCGGCACCCCGGAAAACCGCCGCCGCTTCCCCCTGGAGGTGCTGAAGGCCGTCCGGGAGGCTGTGGGCAATGACATGATTGTGGAGATTCGTGCCTCCGCGCAGGAGGACACGCCTGGAGGCTATGAGCTGCCTGAGTCCCTGGACTTCATGGAGGCCGCCCAGGAGTATGTGGATATCATCCACGTCTCCCGCGGCGTCATCTTCACCTTGGCCGGCACCTACACCATTCCCACCTACTTCAAGGGGCGCCAGCTCAATGTGGCCTTTGCCGCCGAGGCGAAAAAACGGCTCCGTGTTCCGGTCTGCGTGGTGGGCAACATCACCTCTCTGGCGGAGGCGGAGGAAATCATCGCCTCCGGCAAGGCGGATATCGTAGCCATGGCCAAGAGCTTCATGGCCGACGGAGATCTGGTTCAGAAGTCCATCACCGGCCGCCCGGAGGAGGTCCGGCCCTGCACCCGCTGCGACCTGTGCGGCAATGCCAACACCTACGGCACCTCCATGCGGTGTGCCGTCAATCCGCGTCTGGGCGAAAGCGGCCCCATTCCCCCCGCGCCCATATCCCGGAAGGTCATGGTCATCGGCGGCGGCCCCGGCGGCATGATGGCGGCCCAGACCGCTGCGGCGCGGGGACACAGGGTTTCTCTGTATGAAAAGTCCGGCCAGCTGGGCGGGCTGCTCAATGACGCGGTGCTTGTGCCCTTCAAGGAGTATATGAGGCTCTATCTGGATTGGGATATCAAGCACACCATGCGCTGCGGCGCAGACATTCATCTGAACACGGAGGTCACCCTGGACCTGGTGGAGAGGGAGAATCCCGACGCCATTATCGTGGCCACTGGCTCCCATTATGTGGTCCCTCCCATTCCCGGCATAGACAGCGCGCTGGCGGTCCGGGACGTGGACAGCCACGCAGTGGAGACGGGACAGAAGGTCGTGGTCTGCGGCGGCGGCATCACCGGCATGGAATGCGCCCTGGCGCTGACCATGGAGGGCAAAGAGGTCACGGTCATCGACATGGTGCCGGTGGAGGGCTTCTGTGCCAACATGCCTATCTTCAACAAGGCGGACTTGTTCGACCAGCTGGAGAAGGCCGGCGCCAAGCTGGTGGGCGGGCAGAAGATTGTCCAGTTCACCGGCGCGGGCATGGAGACGGCGGACAGCGAGGGCGTTACCCATCTCTGGGCGGCGGACAGCTTTGTCAACGCCCTGGGCGTAGCCCCGGAGAACAAGCTGGCCCTGGCTCTTCTGGCCAAGTATCCCACAGGCGTCTATCTGGTGGGCGACTGTGTGTGCAGAGGCCGGACTTACATGGACGCCAATCAGGAGGCCTACGCCGCCGCCATGGCAATCTGAGATGTTCCCTTTCTTGAACGAACACTTCTTAATAGCTGCCCTGGGATTCAGCCAGTGCCGCGGTATGCTGAAAGCATCCCTGTACGTGTTTCCGTACAGGGATGCTCCAGCTTGCCGAACAAGAGGAAATTTAAAATAGGATGGCAAAACTGCCAGGGCTTTGCGTGGGGGGATAGTGTGAAAGGGGGGCAAAGCCCCCGCTTCCGCGTGCAGTCGCCCGCCCACAGGCGACTGATTTCGTCAGAATGACGAAATCAGCTTCAGGCTGTCGCGTTTTCGACAGCCTGAAAGCATCCCTGTACGTGTTTCCGTACAGGGATGCTCTTTTGTACCTACAGGGTGAACATAATATTTTATACTGTAATCTGAATTCCAGTATCGTACTTTTTATCATCCACGATAACCCGGAGGTCAAAGGTGCCGGACAGTCCGGCTTTGTTGACGCTCAGGTTGACCTTGCGCGCGTCCTTTTCAATAAAGGTGCCGCAGCACAGCGCGTTGAACGGAGTCCGGGCCGTGGAAATGTAGTACCCATGCTCTTCGCCGTCCCGCTCCAGCATCAGCATGACCAACTGGCCGCCCTCAAAGACTGCCTTGAACACAAACCGGTCCTCCTCCTCTGTCACGCTGGCCTCATACCGCTCGGGCAGCAGCTCGCCGCAGGGCTCCATAGGAATCAGGGTGTCAAACTCCCGCGTGTGGCCCATCTGGCCCAGCCGCTGGCCGGGTCCCAGGGGCAGATTGTCCCCGTCGTGATACAGCCGCAGCTTCTCCGCCCGGTAGTAGTTGCCCTCCACCTGGAGCTCCATCATCTTTTCGCCCTGGCACAGCTCCACCGTAATGGATTTGGAGCGGATGGTGGGATCGTCCGCCGCCATGACCGCGAATCCCTCCATAGCGTTCTCGCCCTCGTACTGAATACCGCCGGAGTGGACCATATAGTGGTCCTCGCCATAATATTCCACGTTGCAGATGTACTTGGAGAAAAAGTGCTGGCCCCGTTCCTTGCCGTACTGCCACACCTGCCGGATGGTCATGTCGCCGGTGTTGATGCGGTAGCGGACGCCCCGGGAGAAGTTGTCCTTGTTCTTCCAATAATGCTCCGGATGCTTGGAGCGCCAATGGCCGTTGTCAAAGCACATCACATCTCCGTCCGGCGTGACGAGGCAGGCGTGCTGCTCATACTGCCAGTCAAATTCCTCCCCCACCGGGCGGAAGAAATACTTCTGCTTGTCCTCCGGCCAGGTCTCCGGGTCGCCGATGATCCAATTGAGCTTTCCCGTGTCATAGTCGATGTTCACCATGGCGTCAATATGACGGCCGGAGAGGGTGACGGAATTGGTGTTCTTATCGTACCACAGGGCGTTGCAATGGAACCAGTCCTCCGCGGACCAGCTGCCTGACTTGCCCTCGCCGGGGGTGAGGAAGTCCTTGAAGTCCCAGGTGCGGAGCGTTTCACCGGTGTTCCGGTCCAGCAGCACCATGGTGTCCTCCACTGTGTCCGACTCCAAATCCTCTGACAGAACCAGCAGATTGCCGTCTTCCATCTCGATCTTGTCGTGGTGGTAGCCGCCGGGCATGGAGTATTCCCGCACCACCTTGCCGGTCAGGGTCAGCTCATAAAGACCGGACAGATAGTAGGGGATCCGAACCAGCCGGTCGGTGCTCATCAAAATATTCCCGTTCCTGAGCCGGGCGATGTCAAACACCGTGGGCACATTCAAATGCCAGCGGATATCCCCCTTGTAATCAAAGGCAGTGGCCAGCTCGCTCATAGAGGGAGAGAGGAAAATCATCTGGTCCTTCAAATAGGAGGCTGTGGTCTCCATGGAAATGAGCTTGGGATAGTTGCCCTCCAGCGGGGCGGTGCGAACCGTAACTGTGACCGCTTCCCCCCGGTAGAGCCGTACCTCCACCTGGTTGTCGTAGTCCGGATACAGCCCCAGCACCGGCAGGATGTGACGCTTGGCCGGAGGGAAGGTGTGGGAGATGGTTCCCTCCGGCTCCTTGCCCTTCACCGTAACTGTGACCGCCACCTCTTTGCCGGTCTCAAACAGAATCACTGCGGACAGCGGGGAGATGAAGTAAGGGTTGATCTTAATTAGGGGATGCTCCAAGGTGTAGCGTCCGGCCTCGAACTCGGCCAACATAGCCTGTTCCGCTTTGGCCTGCCGGGCGGCCAGGCTTTCTTCAAAGCTGTACTGCACTGTAGACATTTCAACTGCCTCCTTACTGATATTCCTGAATCATTTTAATCAGGGCGGGCTTCTGCTGCAAACCGGACTTCCGGGAAACCTCCTGACCGTTTTGGAACAGAATCAAGGTGGGATAGCCGGATACACCGTACTCTTCCAGCAGCGCAGGATTGGTGTCAAAGTTAATCTTCAAAATCTGGACGCCCTCGCAGCTCTTGTCCACGTCCGCCAGAACAAAGGAGAGCATCTTGCAGGGGCCGCAGGTGGGCGAATAGAAATCCGCCAGCGTCAGTGTCTGGGGCATCAGGTCATGGAATTCTTCCGTGTTGACTTCTTTTATCATGAGAATTCAATCCTTTCCGGTAAAACCAGCTTAAAGTTCTTTTTGCTTCTTTTTCTTTCAAGAAAAAGAAGTTACCGCGCTTTCTGGAGGTAGTGGAACGCCTCCTGGGCGGCGATGGCGCCGTCAGCGCAGGCGGTGATGACCTGCCGGAGGTCCTTGACCACACAGTCTCCCGCGCCAAAAACCCCAGGCACAGCGGTGCACATCCGCTGGTCTACCTCAAGATACCCCATCTCATTGCACACGCCCAGCCCCTTACAGAAGTCCGTGACCGGATGCAGCCCAATGTACTCGAACACGCCGTCACAGTCCACCCGGCGTTCCTCTCCCGTCTCTTTGGACCGGAAGCGCACGCCGCCCAGCCCCTCGGCCCCGTAAAACTCCAGCACCTCCTGGTAAGGATAGATGGTCACATTCTCCATGGCCCGCAGCCTGCCGCAGGCAATGGGATCGGCAGTCAGATCAAACATGGTGACAATGGTAAGGCTCTTCACCATACCTGCCAGATAAATGGACTCCTCCACGGCGGAATTGCCGCCGCCGATGACCACCACGTCCTTGTCCCGATAGGCCGCGCCGTCGCAGATGGCGCACCAGCTGATGCCGCTGCCGGTGTAATGCTCCTCCCCGGCGCAGTGAAGCCGGTTGGACTGGGTGCCGGCGGCAATAATGACGGTCTTTCCGGTGTACACCATGCCGTCCTCCTCGCACTGCACCACCTTTTCCCCATTCTCCTCCCGGATTTCTGTCACCGTCCGGTAGTCAAAGGCAGCGCCCAGCTTCTGGGTCTGCTCAAACATCTGAATCGCCAGCTCCGCGCCGTTGATAAAGCCAACGCCGGGGTAATTCTGAATCTCATTGGTGTTGATGATGTTTCCGCCTGGGGCAAGCTTGTCCAGCATGAGCACGGACAGGTCCGCCCGCGCGCCGTAAATGGCCGCTGTCATGCCGGCGGGCCCGCCGCCAATAATAATCAAATCATACTGTGCCATGGGTTCCTCCTTCGCTTTGGTTGTTACTGTAGTGAGGATGCCCCATCTCCTGGAGCAGATGGGACACGGTTTCCTGAAACAGGTGTACGGTGGGATTGCTGGTGTCCCGGTGCCAGGCCAGCTCCACGTCCGTTTCCGTATAGAGGGTGTGGAGCGGCGAGCGGGTGGGCACCGCGGAGATGTTGGCCCAGGCTGGAAGGGGAACCTCCCCGTCCATCAAGGCCACGCCATACCCCTCGTGGACATAATAGATGCGGGTCATGTTGCTGTTGGCGTATTTCCCAATTTTAGGATAAAAGTTTTCCCGCGCGCACAGGTCCAGCAGGGACTGCACATGGCTCGGACATTCCCCCAGCTCCAGCGTAATGAAAAAATCGTCCCGCAGCTGGGAAAAGGTCACATAGGGCGCCCTGGCCAGGGGATGACTGCCGGGCAGAAGAATTGACGGGGTGATGGCATAGACCGGAAGCCGGTCCAGGCCGGCGATAGCGCGCAGCTCAAACTGTTTGCTGAACGCCACATCTACCCGCCGTTCGTTGAGCCGCTCCCGAATCTCCCGAAAACCGCAGACGATCAGCTCCAGCTCCACCGCGGGATACTGGGTCTGAAACCGCCGGATGGCGGGAAAGGCAAAACGGGTCGGGTCCAGCACATCCAGCAGGCAGCAGGAGAGGTGTCCGTCCGCTCCCTTTTCAATGCGCTGGGCGTGGTCAATGGCCACAGACAGGGACGCCTCCAGCTTTCCCAGCTCCGTGCGGAGCAGCAGCCCGGCGGAGGTCAATGAGACTGTCCGCCCCCGCCGGTAAAACAGCTGAATGCCCAACTCTGACTCCATCAGGGCGATCTGCTTGGACAGGGTGGGCTGGGTGACATAGAGGTTGCGGGCTGCCTCCGTAAAATTGAGGCAGCGGGCGGCTTCCAGAAAAAAGTGAATCTGTTGTGTCGTCATGTCGATCCTCACTCTCGGAGCATTCAGCCCCAGGCGGGTTTGTCAAAGGCCCGAAAACGGAAGGTCCCGCCGGCGGCTGAATCCGTCCTGATTCAGTTATAGCAATTTTTTCTATCAAGCGCAATGCAGGACTCATTCCAATTGAGAATGGAATAAAATTACTTCTCCCAAATACCCTGCCCATCTTTGAGAAATTCTGCTGTTTTACCAAGGAAAAAGGGCGGGCGTTTCATTGAAAAAACACTAGTCTTCCGTTTCCTTCATTCAAAATCGGAATATCTCAGTCCGCCCCGGTTCTTGCATTCCGGCGGAGGTCCGTCCTATAATGAAGCTGTCAAGGGCCCGCTGATTTACCAACAGAGAGACGCGCGAACGCGCAAAAGGAGAGATTTGAGTATGGATAAACGGACCAGCACGCCGGCCGCGCCCGGCGGGAAAGCGCTTCCCCTGCTCCACTGTGTTATCACCGTCGCGCTGATGATTCTTGTGGGCCTGATTCCGCCCATCGCCCCCATCACTCCCTACGGAATGAAGATTATCGGAATTCTGGTGGGCATCGTCTACGGCATGTCCACAGTAGATGTGCTCTGGACCGCCATCTGCGCCATTCTGGGCATGGGCCTGGCAGCGGGAAATGTGGTTTCCGTGGTCAGCGCGGCCCTGGGTTCCACTCTGGTTTGGGGCATCATTATGGTGCTCATTATTCTCTACGCCATGCAGACCGAGCACGTGACCGACTTTTTTGCCAATTGGATCATCAGCCGCAAGGTGCTGCAAGGCCGTCCCTGGCTGTTCTCCTTCGCCATTCTGGTGGGCATCTCCATTCTGGCCATGGTCAGCCCCATTGCCACTATGCTGCTGTTCTGGGATATCATCTACGCTGCCTGTGACCAGGTGGGGATCGAGCGGAACAGCCCCTGGGGCCAGTGCATGATTTTCGGCTCCTGTTTTGCCGCCGGCTCCGGAATTCTGTATCTGCCCGTCATCGCCAACGGCATGGTGGTCAACAACATGTACCTGGGCATGATGGGCGAGCCCATCAACGCCATGAAGTACGTCGCCGCCATGATTCCCCTGGTCCTTCTCGGCATTGTCATCTATGTGCTGCTGTGCAAGTTTGTCCTCCGCATTGACGTATCCGCCTTGAAAAACCTGGACGGCTCCATTGTCAACAAGGACGCCCTGAAGGTAAATTCCCGCCAGCTGATGGTCATGATCAGCGTGGTGGCTCTGGTGGTTATCCTGCTGGCCGGATCCGTGCTGCCTTCCTCCTGGGCGGTCACCGGCTTCATCAAAAACATGGACCTGTTCGGCCTGGGCGCCATTGTGGTGCTGCTGTTCGCCGTGGTCAAAATCGACGGCCGGCCCATCATCACCATCCAGGAGGCCGCCTCCAAGGGTATCATCTGGTCCATGGTCGTCATGACCGCCCTGATCGCCCCGCTTGGCTCCGCGCTGACCAGTCCGGACGCGGGGATCACGGAGCTCATCAGCAGCTTCCTGGCTCCGGTTCTGGAGGGCAAGCCCGCTTGGATTCTGGTGGCGGTGGTCTGCGTCGTGGGCGTTCTGCTGACCAACCTGGCCCAGAATCTGGTCATCATGAGCGTGATCCTGCCCATTGTCATCGCCATGTCCGCCACGATGAATATCAACATCACGGCAGTCGCCATTCTGCTGGCGATTTCCACCCACTACGCCTTTGTGCTTCCCTCCGCCTGCCCCGCCGCTGGGATGATGTTCTCCAATCCCTACTTAAAGCCCACCTTCGCTTATAAGACCGGCCTTTTGTGTATGGTGGTCTGTACCATTTTTGTACTCACCCTCGGCTATTTCTGGGTGAACCTGATTTTCTGAGCAAATCATTTTCCCTTTGACAGCAAGGGCGGGCAGCGTTCGCTGCCCGCCCTTCAGGCTGTCGAAAAATTCGACAGCCTGAAGCTGATTTCGCCATTCTGACGAAATCAGTCGCCTGCGGGCGGGAGACTGCACGCGAAAGCGGGGGCTTCGCCCCCCTTTCACACTATCCCCCCACGCAAAACCTTGGCAGTTTTGTCATCCTATTTTTATTTCCCTCTTTTTCGACAAGCTGAAGGGCGGGCAGCGTTCGCTGCCCGCCCTTGCCAGTATCAGAGCCTGTATTCGCAACCGTTGAACGGCGCCGGCGCTTTCTTCTCATCCGCTTGGCCCTAGTTCAAGTGTATGACCTTTGTGGCCACAGCCTCTCGAAAAGCCCTGTCATGCTCCACAAAAATCATAGAGGGTGAAAACGCTTGGACGAGCTGCTCAATCTGCATCCTGGAGTAAACATCAATAAAGTTAAGGGGCTCATCCCACACATAGAGATGGGCTCTTTCGCACAGGCTTCTGGCAATCAACACTTTTTTCTTCTGGCCGCCGGAAAAATCCCGCATGTCCTTCTCAAACTGGACGCGCGCAAAGTCCAGCTTTCTCAAAACCGCCTTGAACAGGCTCTCCTCAATCCCGCTCTGTTCCGCAAAGCTGGACAGCGTTCCCCGCAGATGCGAGGTGTCCTGGGGCACGTAGGAAATCACCAGCCCCGCCCCGGTGCGGACCGTTCCGCGGTGCTCCACTGGCTGGCCCAGCAAAAGCTTCAGCAGGCTGGTCTTTCCGCCGCCGTTTTTCCCGTCCAGGGCGATCCGGTCTCCCTGACGCAGGGCAAAGGACACCGGCTCGCACACCTGTTTCCCGTCATAACACACCGCCGCGCCGGAGCACTCAACCAGCAGGCTGCTGTGATAGGTCTGGGGCAGCAGCTTCAGCGCCTCCGCGGTCTCCAGATTTTTCAGCAGGCCGGCCTTTTCCTCCGCCGCCTGATACCGCCGGGCTTCAATGGCCTTGGATCGCTTCATCATCTTCGCGGCTTTATGCCCGATATATCCCTTGTCATAAGCCCCGGTCTTCGAGGACTCCACCCGGCCCGACCACACGGCGGAACGCTTCGCGGACTGCTCAAGCCGCTTCACATCACGTTTCAGCCGCTCGTTCCGTGCCAGCTCGGATTCCTGCTGCCGCTCGAAATTGGCCATCCAGGAGGAGAAGGTTCCGTTCTGTACCTCGATGCTGGCCCGGTTCAGCGCCAGGATATGGTCCACACAGCCGTCCAGGAAGCAGCGGTCGTGGGAAACCAGAATGAAGCCCTTTTTCTTCCGCAGGTAGGCGGAAACCAGCTCCCTGGCCCTAAGGTCCAGATGGTTGGTAGGCTCGTCAATCAGCAGAAACCGCCCCTCATTCAAAAAGAGCGCGGCAAGGAGCGCCTTGGTCTGCTCTCCGTTGGACAGGGTATCAAAGGGCCGCCATAGTACGTCTTCCTCCACCTCCAGGCCCGCCAGCTCCCGCAGGAAGCGCCATTCCCCGGCCTGCGGACAAACCTCCCGCAGGATCTCCCCTGTGAGCCTTCCCTTGTCTGAAACCGGATAGGGGAAGTAATCGAATTCCACGGAGGACTGGATGGTTCCGCTGTACTCGTACCGGCCCAGCAGCAGGTTGAGAAAGGTCGTCTTTCCCCGGCCGTTCCGTCCGACAAACCCCAGCTTCCAATCTGTGTCAATCTGAAAGCTGACATCCTCAAAAATGTTGTCAAAGCTGGATGGATAGGAAAAGGTCAGATGTTCCACCTGAATCATTGACATAATCAATCACCTTCTGTCGGTATCAAAAAATAAGAGCCGCAAGAAAGTTCCTTCTTGCGGCTCATCACAGCACCACCGCCCCGCAGAGAGCGGGCGGCAGAATTCTTGTGGAGAGAACAGACAGATCACTTTCTTGCAACGGGCGCAATCATACCGCAAAACAGCAGTATCATTCCGCCTTCGATTTTACTTGCAAGAAAAGTGACGCATCTTTCCACCCCTTTCAATTTGATACGATATAGATATCACATTTCTCCTTATTTGTCAAGCTTGAATCTCTCACTCTTTCTTTGGCCCGGCAGCTTCATCTTCCTTTTTACAGAAGCGCAGGAGTTTGTAGACCGCTCCCAGCAGTTCACCCACCCTCCCCTTTGTTGCCTTTTCCCGCCGCATGTGATATACTGGTCCGGCGGGCTGACGGCTGCCTATCATAACCGTGACGGTAGGCCCGGCCCTGAAAAGGAGGCAGTTTCATGCACAATGAATTAACCCGCGAGGATCTTCGGCTGATGCAGGAGGAGCTGGACCACCGGCGCATTGTAGTGCGTCCCCAACTCATTGAGGCGGTTAAGGAGGCTCGGGCATTCGGCGACCTGAGCGAAAATTTCGAGTACAAAGCTGCCAAGCGGGAGCGGGGCCGGAACGAAAGCCGCATCCGCTATCTGGAAAACATGATAAAAACAGCGGTGGTCATCGCGGACAAGTCCAGCGGGGATACCGTCGGCCTGTACGACAAGGTTACCGTTTTTCTGGAGGACGACGGGGAGGAAGATGTCTACCAGGTGGTCACTACCATGCGGCAGGACCCGCTTCATGGACTGGTCAGCAAGGAATCCCCCGTGGGTCAGGCCCTGCTGGGCAAAAGGGCCGGAGACCGCTTTCTCATCAAGGCCAATGAGAATTACAGCTATTATATTACCATCCGCAGCATCGAAAAGGGACAGGACGATGGCTCCCTGCCCCTGAGCAGCTATTGAGCACGCCGGTTTAATCCGTGGTTCCCTAAAAAAGCCGTCCCAGCCGGGACGGCGAAACAGGCGGAACGCCTGGAGTTTTTGGTCTGAGTCCGTCGGAAGCGGCTGCCTCCGACAGACTACAGTAGATTGTTTTGAGAGAGAGGAGATATTCTTTTCTTCCTTTGCTTCCTGACATGATTATCTTACCATACCCTTCGGAAAAAGGGTGTCTAAACTGAGAAGGAACTGTAACGAAATTGTAAAGAAGGAGTGCATGTTGATGAAACATTCCGAAATGCCCTACCACCGTCCGGATGTGCCGGCCCTCCTCGCCGAACTGGATCGCCTGACTGCGGAGGCCCGGTCTGCGGACTCGGGCGAAGCCCTGCTGTCCGCTTTCTCCGCCATGGACAAGGCCATGGAAAACTACGAAACCATGCGGGAGCTGGCCGGCACCCGCTACACCATCGACACCCGAGATCCCTTTTACAGCGGTGAACGGGACTACTTTGACGCCCAGGGCCCGGCTGTGAAAAACGCCAGTATCTCCTTTGCCAAGGCGGTGCTGGACAGTCCCCACCGGCAGGCTCTGGCGGACCGCTGGGGCAGCATCCTCCTAAGCCGCCTGGAGGTCCTGGCCCAGTCCGCCGGCGATCGGGTGCTGGAGCTGATGCAGAAGGAAAACGCCTTGGGCACCGAATACGAGCGGCTCTATGCCAGCGCCCAGATTCCTTTCCAGGGCAGCACCTTCACCGTGGCTCAGCTGGCCTCCTGCAAGCTGAGCCCGGACCGGGCGGTCCGCCGGAGCGCCTACGAGGCAGAGGGCCAGTGGTTTGACGCTAACCGGGACCAATTTGACCGCATTTACACCGGGCTGGTCCACAATCTGAACCAGCAGGCCCGGATTCTGGGCTACAACAGCTACGTGAACCTGTCGTATTTGCGGATGGGCCGCATCGGCTACGGCCGGACAGAGGTGGAATCCTTCCGCAGGCAGGTGGCGGAGGACGTAGTCCCCCTGGCCGCGGAAATCCAGCGCCGGCGGTTCCAGCGGCTGGGCGTTTCCGACCCCAAATTCTACGACACCGGCCTGGCCTTCCTGAACGGCAATCCCAAGCCCCAGGGCTCCACGCCGGAGCTGCTGGACAAGGCGGTCCGGATGTACCACGAACTCAGCCCGGAGACGGCGGAATTCGTAGACTTCATGGCGGAAAACAACCTCTTTGACCTGGAGGCCAAGCCCGGCAAGGCGCCCGGCGGCTATATGACGGAGCTTCGGGCCTACAAAGCCCCCTTCATTTTCTCCAACGCCAACGGCACCGCTGACGACGTGGACACCCTGACCCACGAGTTCGGCCACGCCTTCCATGGCTATGTGGCCATGCGGAGCCAGCTGCCCGGCATCCTCCAGGAGCCCGGTGCGGAGAGCTGCGAAATTCACAGCATGGGCATGGAGTTCCTCACCAGCCCCTGGCACCACCTGTTTTTCGGTCCGGACACAGAGCGGTACCAGCTGGCCCACGCGGAGGACGCCTTGCTCTTCCTCCCCTACGGCTGCATGGTGGACGAGTTCCAGCACATCGTCTATGAAAACGAAAACCTGACCCCGGATGAACGAAATCAGGTCTGGCTGGATTTGGAGCGCAAGTACCGGCCCTGGAACGACTTTGACCAGCTCCCCTTCTACAGCCGTGGTTCCCACTGGCAGTGGAAAATGCACCTCTACGAGTGCCCCTTCTACTATATCGACTACTGCCTTGCTCAGACTGTGGCCCTCCAGTTCTTTGCCGCCCACCTCTCCGACCCTGCCGAAGCCTGGCGGCGGTATTTGGCGCTGGTCCGGCAGAGCGGCTCCAAGAGCTACGCCGGATTGGTGGAGGCCGCAGGCTTCACCGTGCCCTTCCAAGCCGGCGCGCTGGCGCCGGTGGTGAAAACCGTTGCGGATTGGTGCCTGAAGCGATAATTGAGGAAAGGAATCCCTCTCACACTTCCATCATGACAAGGACCCGGATGTCAGTATCCGGGTCCTTGTTTGTAAAACAGTCTGGTTTTCGGACAGGCCGCAGGCTTGCCAGGGAAGCGCCCAAAGGAGCCTCAGCGCCCTTTCAGCAGCCATTCCAGCTCTCGTTCTGTTAAGTAACGCCATTGTCCGGCCTTCAGCGCCCCCAGCGTCAGCTTTCCTTCCCGAACCCGGCGGAGGCGAACCACCGTCAGCCCCGCCTGAGCGCACATCCGGCGGACCTGCCGGTTTTTCCCCTCGTGAATGACAATGGAGAGCTTCCCTGCCTCCCGGTTCAGCAGGCGGACCTTAGCGGGCCGCAGCTTTACGCCGTCCAACGCCATGGGCCGGCGGAGCTTTGGCAGTGCGCTTTCCACATCCCCTGTGACCCAGACGTGGTATTCCTTTTCCACCTCATGGCTGGGGTGGGTCAGCCGGTTGGTGACCCCTCCGTCGTCGGTGAAGAGGAGCAGGCCCTCGGAGTTGAGATCCAGCCGGCCCACCGGCCATACCCGCCGTCTGCAGTCCTTGACCAGCTCTGCCGCTGTCTTCCGGCCCTGTTCATCGGACAGGGTGGTCACACAGCCCCGAGGCTTGTTCAGCATCAGGTAAACCCGGTCCGCGGGCTCATCGCCAATGTCAGCGCCGTCTATGGTGATGTGGTCCCGGTCCGGGTCCGCTTTTTGGCCCAGGGAGGCCGGTTTCCCGTTCACCTGGACCCGGCCCGCCTGGATGTACTCCTCCGCTGTCCGCCGGGACAGCAGGCCCCGGGCGGACAATATCTTTTGCAGTCGCTCCTCCATTTGGTTTCCTCCTGAGCAGGGTTGTTGCTTCTTTTTCTTGAAAGAAAAAGAAGCAAAAAGAACGTTATGCCGGCGGTCATGCGGCGGGGTTCAAGAAATGCGGTGCCTTCAGGCGGCAGCGGCGGGGGCTTGCCCCCGCCGTGTTTCAGTTTTCCGGCGTGCCTTGTCAGAAAGCACCGCAAAAGTCCAGGATTCGCTCCCAAATGCTTTCCGGCGGCCGGGCCGGCACGTCCGCGCCAAATACCAGACAGCACCGGCCAATCACCTCCCCATCCTTGTAGAAGGTCAGGGTTCCCGCCGCTGCGCCCCGGCTGATGGGCGCTTTCACAGTCTGGGGGATGTTCCACTCTGCCCGCACTGTTTCCCCCTCCTTCAGGGGATACCAGAGGTCCCGGTCTGTCTCAATGGACACCGTTTCCCCGGTTCCATCCAGCACAGCGGACTGAGCTGCGGCCTTCCCCGCCCGGCACAGCCGGGTCTTGGGGAACGTCTCAAACCCATAGTCCAGCAGGGCGGCATGGTCCGCCCAGTCGTTGGGGTCATTCAGCGTCACCGCGATCAGGGTTTGCCCGTTCCGGACCGCGGCGGAAACCAGGGTCCGGCCCGCCAGCTGAGTGTACCCGGTTTTGACGCCGATGGCGCCCTCATACAGCTTCAGAAGCTTGTTGTGGTTCACCAGCGTCCGCTCCCCCAGGGTGATGGACCGGGTGGCGGCAATCGCCGCGAAATCCGGGTTTTTCAGCGCCTCCCGGGTGAGAACCGCCATATCCCGCGCTGTGGAATAGTGCGCCTCATCGTTGAGCCCGTTGGGATTGGCAAAGTGGGTGTGCTCCATTCCCAGCATTGCGGCCCGCTGGTTCATCCGCTCCACAAAGGCGTCCACACTGCCGGCGCACTCCCCCGCCAGCGCCAGCGCCGCGTCGTTGCCGGAGGACAGCATCAAGCCGTACAGCAGCGCCCGCAGGCTCACCCGCTCTCCAACCTTCAGGTACATAGAGGAGCCCTCGGTCAGCGTGTACTCCCGCTTGACGGTCACTTCCTCATCCAGGGCCCGCCCGGACTCCAGGGCCACCAGGGCAGTCATAATCTTTGTGATGCTGGCAATCAGCCGCTCCTCGTCGGCGTTCTGCTCAAAGAGCACCCGGCCGCTGTCCCCGTCCATGAGTATGACGGACTGGGCGGAGCAGACAGGAGAAGCGGCCACGCACCGAACCGTTAGCAGGCCCGGCAGCATAGCCGCCAGCAAAAGAATCCTTCTCCAGCGCAAACGGCGTCACCTTCTTTATAAGAAGCTGTATTCACAACCGTTGAACGGCGTCTGAGCTCGTCTTTCGCCATCATACGGCGCCAAGTTTCCTTGGAATCCACCAAGGATTCCGGCAAAAATGGTCTTGTCTGGCAACGAAATCCTGTGCTCAGCCGCCATTCCCCGATGATGAATAAGCTTCTAAGATGACCCTAGTATGTGCTTAAAACGTCTCCGTATCCTTTTCTTCCTTCTTTTTGTCCACGAAATCGCTCACCCGGTCCATGATGTCGGGAACCAGCTCAATGATCCGGTCCGCCGTGGTGTTAGGTGGCGGAGCCACCGGCAGCATGCGTACCGTGTCGTCCTTAATGATAAGGAAGCCCAAGGGCATGATGTTGACGCCCGCACCGGAGCCGCCGCCGAAGCAGTTGTCCTTACTGGCAGGCAAGTTTTTAGTGGCAAAGTCGGATCCGCCGGAGGCGAAGCCGAAGCTCAGCCGGGACACCGGAATAATGGTGATGCCCTCGGTGGTGCGGATGGGCTCGCCCACCACTGTGTTCACATCCACCATTTCTCGAATTTTCTGCATGGTGGTGCTCATCAGATCGCCCAGGGGATGATTGTTTTCCATGGTTTTGACCTACCTTTCTGTTCCT
The DNA here is from genome assembly GCA_022793095.1 of Oscillospiraceae bacterium. Classification (GTDB taxonomy): domain Bacteria; phylum Bacillota; class Clostridia; order Oscillospirales; family Oscillospiraceae; genus JAAWCD01. Next base: position 27,072 of record JAAWCD010000092.1, read on the forward strand.
TGACTGACCGGCTTGACGGGTTCCGGATTTGGAGGCTTTGATTTTGGGGGCTTTGGTTTGGGGTACTCCTTGCGCCATGCCAGGTAAACCCGGAGGCATTTCCATCCGCAGCGGAAGGCCAGCGCGATGATTTGTCCCACGCGGATGGTGAGCACCGCGTGAAGATAGAGGGCCGCCCGCTCAGCGGTGAAGTCTGCGCCGCTGTGGAAGCGCCGGTCCTTCAGCTGAAAGCTGTTTTCCAGCAGGGGCGCCAGCGTGCCCATGGCGGCGGAGATCCGGCCGTAGAGGATGGCCGCCGCCGCGGGGTCCGCGCTGCCGCCCGCGGTGAAGGACAGCCACAGCCGCTCGATAACCAGCTTCCGCCGGAACCGGCCCGCAGCCTCTGACAGAATGGGAATCAGCCGCAGCGCCAGCGTAGGCAGACCGCCCCGTTTGGGCTTGGGCGCTTCCGGCTCCTTGGCCGGCGTTGGGGGTTTGGGCGGCTTTTTCCGTTCCGGCGGCTTTTGTTTCCCCTCTTTTTTTGGGGGTCTGGGCAGAATCCGGATGGCAAAGGGGCCAACCTTGGCCTTGAGCACGAAGCCCTCAGCGGAGTATTCCAGCCAGACGCCCACCTTCAGCAGGGCGATGGCCGCCAGAAGGAGTAAAATCACGCCTAGAACAATCCAGCCTGTCAAGGGCTCACTCCCCTTCCTCCATCTGCTGTTCAGCCAGCTGGTTGACCGCCGCCTGCATCTCCATGGCAGCCTGTTCTTCCTCCGGAGAGGAAGGAGGCAGCTCCGGCAGGCCGTCCAGGCTGCTCAGCCCGAAGCAGCGCAGGAATTCCTTCGTGGTGCGGTATTGAATGGGCCGGCCGGGCACAGCCAGCCTGCCGCACTCTTCGATGAGGCCCCGTTCCAGGAGGAGGCCCACAGTATAAGAAGAATCCACCCCTCGAATCTGGTCCACATAGGCCCGTGTAGCGGGCTGAAAGTAGGCGATGACTGCCAGGACCTCCAGCGCCGGCTGGGAGAGCTGAGCGGGCTTTCGGGTTTCAAAGGCCCGGCGGATGCAGCCGGCGTATTCGGGGGCGGAGCAGAGCTGATAGGCGGTATCCAGCTTCACCAGACGGATACCCCGGCGCTCATAGCTGTAGTAGTCGGCCAGCCGCTGGGCCACGGTGTCCACGGTGTCCCGGTCCAGCCCCAGAGTGAGGCACAGCCGTTCCACGCCCACCGGCTCCCCTGCTGCAAATAGAATTCCCTCAATGGCCGATTCTATGTCTTTCATTTCCAGTTTCCATCCCCCGCTTTCTCTTCTTTTCTTGAAAGAAAAGAAGCAAAAGAACTTTAAACTGGTTCTATTTCAGATGGCCAAAAGCAAGCAGTTTAACGTTCTTTTTGATTCTTTTTCTTTCAAGAAAAAGAACAGAATATTAGGCCTTGTTTGATAAATGGCAATGTGTGCCGCCCAGGCGGAAACCTGAAAGCGCCTCAATAGCTGTCCGCCGTAAACTCCGGCAGCTCGGTTTCCTGGGTACAGGTGACCGTACATTCGGACTCTGTACCAGCCAGTAAAATGCTCCTGCTTTTGCACAGCTCCAGCACAGCCAAAAAGGTGGCCACGATTTCAGACCGGCTCTGACTTCCCCGAAACAGGGCCCGGAACCGGGTCACGCCGAAGCAGATCAGGCGGTGCAGCAGTTCCCTGGCCTTGTCCCCCACCGGATAAGGCTCCCGGCCCACAATGCCGTCAAAGGCCTGCACCGGCGGAGGCAGCCGGGAGTCGTTTTTCTCCATGATGGCCTTCATCGCCTTCAGAAGGTCGCCTGGCTTGTGGATATAGCGGTAAGTCTTGTCCACCGGAAGGGCCTCCGGCCCCTTGGGGATGTAATCCCGGCCAATGAGGTAACGGCTTTCCAGGTCTCCGGTCACGGCCTTGATTTTGGTGTAGCTTTCATGCCGTTGATGCTCCTCCAGGGAGGCGATGAGCTGTTCCATCTCGCTCAGCGCCTCTTCATCGTGGATAGAGAGGAGCATCCGGGTTTTAATGTAAATCAGGTGAGAGGCCATAGCGGCGAATTCGCTCGCCACTTCCAGGTCCAGTTCCTGCCGCTGGCGGATCCAGTCCAGATACTGGTCCAGAATCAGGGAAATCTGAATGTCCTTGATTTCCATTTTGTTTTTGGAGAGCAGGTGGAGAATCAAATCCAGAGGGCCGACAAAGTCCTCCATATCCTCTTTGGTTTTTACCACATGCTCCAGATGAAAGATAGGGCTTTCCAGTGGAGATTCACGTCCTTTCCGCGCGCGGGGCTTTACAAGAGGTAGAGCAGCAGGTCGAAGGGGAACTGGGTGAGCCCGCAGAAAAGCCGAAGCCCGCCGTAAATGAGGAAGGAGAGCGGCCTGTCGAAGATGCCCAGCCACACCAGGGCGATAACCGCTACCATCACATACCGCTCATACCGCAGAATGGTGTAATACCACTGATCCGGCAGGAAGGAAAAGAAAATCTTGGAGCCGTCCAGGGGCGAAACCGGGATCAGGTTGAAGAGGCCCAGCCCCATGCTGAGCACCGCCACCTGAATCAGGAAGATCAGCACATAGGCGGTCACGGTGCCACCCATCAAAAAGTGCCAGAGGAGGCTGGCCAGCCCCAGGGCCGCGGCGGAGAGAAGGAAGTTGGACAAGGGGCCCGCCAGGGCGGTGATTGCCATGTCCCGCTTGGGGGATCGGAAGTTCCGCATATCCACCGGCACCGGCTTGGCCCAGCCCACACGGGCTGTGACCATCAGCAGAAGGCCCAGCGGGTCAATATGTTTGATGGGGTTCAGGGTCAGCCGGCCCATGTCTTTTGCCGTCGAGTCGCCCAGTTGGTAAGCCGCCAGGCCGTGAGAGAGTTCATGAACGGTGATGCACAGCAACGCCGCCGCCGCGCTCATCACCAGCCCTATGATTCGAGTCAGGTCGAAATGGGATAAAAACGCTCCGATAGAACCCAAAATAGCATCCTCTTTTCCATATGATACAAAAGATTATAGCAGATGTGGAACAAAAGTACAAGGGCATCCTGCCCCATTCTCTTTCAACAGGAGTCCCGCCCCCGAAAATTCAGGCGGATTTTCAAGGAACCACTGATGAAACCGGCGCGTGCGGATTGGAGAGTAACCTTTTTGTCTGGCGGGTGATCAAAAGCGCGGGAATCCCAAAAGATTTCAACCTTTTTTCACGAAGTCCAGCCCGATAGATGCTCCCATTGTACTCTGTGCCGAACCAGCTGGCATTTTTCGTCCGGTTCACGATGGTTTTCGCTGGCAGATACTCCATCAGCATTCTCCAGCCTGAACCGCCTTCACAATGCGGGAGGTCCCCAGCCGGTCCGCCCCCAGGGTCAGGAAGTCAACCCCATCCTTCAGCCCGGCGATGCCTCCGGCAGCTTTAACCCTGACCTTCCCTTCCACCTGAGCGGCAAACAGGGCCACGTCCTCCCGGGTAGCCCCTCCAGCGGAGAAGCCAGTGGAGGTCTTGATATAGTCGGCCCCAGCGGCGGATACCAGCTTGCACAGCTGGATTTTTTCCGGCTCCGTGAGCAGGCAGGCTTCCACAATAACCTTCAAAATCCGTCCAGCGCAGGCCGCCCGGACAGCTCCCATCTCGAGCATCAGCGGCTCCCACTTCTGGTCCTTTACCCAGCCCAGATTGATCACCATGTCGATTTCATCCGCCCCGTTCCGGACCGCCTCGCAGGTCTCAAACACCTTGACCGCTGTGGTGGTGTATCCATTGGGAAATCCAATCACAGTACAGATGGGAATGGCGCCCTGAACATACTCCACGCAGGCCTTCACATAGGACGGCGGGACGCACACCGAGGCGCAGCCGTATCGGATGCCTTCATCACACACGCGCTTGATTTCCTCCCAGGCAGCCTCTGGCCGAAGCAGGGTGTGATCACAGTGAGACAACAGTTCCTTAACTTCCATAAAAACCTCCCGCGCCGCTCACAGCGCTCTTTCATTTCTCCGGCCAATCCAGTTCCAGTGCGTCCAGGCCATTACCCGGCCAGCCCCAAGGGGATGATAATACCCTGTGCTACGGGTGTGCAGGTCAGCCAAACAGGTTATAAATCTATAAAATCATGGACCCGCTGAGGAATCAGCGGGTCCACAGATGGACTTAGTATAACATAAAAACAGCGTACTTGACAAATGATTTTTTCCCCTTCGGGAAAACGCAAATCACTTCTTCTTTTTTTTCTTCCGTTGCTTGTAGGGCACGTACTCCGGCGACAGCTTATCCTTTTGGGGGTCATAAGACGCCTTGGCATACAGGAAGCGAAAGTAATAAGCAATAACGCCGGGTATTATCATCAGGAAGAAATTCCATCGTGGGATCAGAAACATGACAATCAGCGCATACCCCAGGGAAATAGCGAAAAACAGCCACATCAGACCCAGGGTCAGCGATTTGCGCGCGATAAAATACTGGTTAATCTTTGACATAAATTACCTCAAATTCAAAACAGGGAAAAGGCAGAGCGAAAGGGATTCGCTCTGCCTTTCCGACGTCAGGGGAATCAGCGCAATGTTTAAGTACAGCTTTAGCCGCGGTCAGCCGCGTTGGCATCCTGCATCTTGAACATGGGCAGGGTGAAAATGATGCCAATAACGATAACCACCAGACACATAATCCAGGCGGACATGGGATTGCTGGAACCAATCAGAGCGGCCATAATGTTGATGGCAACCGCGCAGGGAATCAGCTGAATCGCCATAATGATACGGTTGGCAGCCTGATACTCCCGGCGGCCGAAAGCGAAGGAGATGGAGGCGGGGTGCATGGTGGGCACACCGCCGGTCATGCAGGCGACGCCGAAGCCCCACAGAACCAGCATAGGAACGTTGCACTGGCCGGTGGTCTCAACCGCGCTCTTCTGAACCATCAAGCCGATAACGGGCAGGAACTCAGTGACGCCCAGAACCAGAGAGGCAATCGGTGTGCCCAGCTTGTCGTCGATGACACCGAAAATAAAGGACATGGGGATGCCCAGGATAGCGCCGATAGACAGCCAACGGGTAGCCTGGCCGACGAACAGAATCATGGGGCCGAGGGCACCCAGAGCGACCTCGCCATTGGGCATGTTCATGGCTTCTGCTACCATCCCAGGCAGAGGCCCGGCAGCAATCGTATCCATGTTCTGCATGGCAAGGGTGGTGAACCAGAGGACCATGGAGGCCATGCAGCAGTTGATGATAAACTGATACACGCCATAATTCACAATCATGATCCAGGACTTCTTCTGAGACAGGACTTGGCCCACAGTCAAATTGACTTCCTTTTCACCAGCCTCAGAGACCGGAGGATGATCGGCGCCGTCAGGATACAGGCCGACCTCTTCTGGTGTATCCCGAATCAGGGCCCACACCAAGACAGCGAGAATGACCAAGATAACGCAAAGGCCATAGTAGAAGGGACGGTAGTCTCCGCCCAGTTTCGTCTGAATGAAGTTCGTCATAACGGAAGTGCCGATCACGGAGAACAAGGGGGAACCCAGGGTGATGATACCCAGGACACGGCCGCGATAGCGGATGAACCAGGTAGCGGCCAGCTGGAAGCCGGACATCTGGAGGCACATACAGGTGCAGCGGATGACGAACAGGGACACTGCGTACAGCCAATAAATTCCAATATCGCCAGGGTTAGCACTCTTCAGCTCCACGCCGGAGACGGTAGCCACACCGTTGGCCAGGGCGATGCCAGCGCAGCCCAAAGCGGACAGGGCAATGCAGGGAACCAGTGTCTTGCGGACGCCAATCTTCATAAACAAGGTGCCGTAGACCATGGTCAGACCGATACAAACGATGTTGCCGATGGTCAGGGGAAGCGCAGTGGCTTGGCTGTTCCAGCCAGAAAAGCCCTGAATAATGTTGATCTGGTCGTTCTGCAAACCGGAGTAGAAGAACATGAAGACGATGCCCAGCAGATTGAATGCGATTGCGTAGCGGGCAAACTTTTTGTTTTGCAGCATACAATTTCCTCCCATATATTGTTTTGCCTGCGGCCCCTGCCTCGCCGCTGTGCGTATCCGAACCGGGCTCCGGTCCGGAGCTGCCTTTTGGCACGGCAAGCCGTGCCAATCAAAAAGCCCATGGGCTTTTTGACTTATTCCCCCAATCTTTACAGAGCCGGGCGCCAAATGGCAGGAACAGCGTCCCCCTGTACATAGTGGTATTTTAGCAGAACGAAGAGGAATTGTCAATTACACATTTAGGGGAAATGCACAAAAACAAAGCGGTTTTATGTGTGCCTAGTGTCCAACAAGCAAGAAAAAAGTCTGTGCAATTTATACGATTGACTTTCCCGTGCGTCAGCAAATTGACGGAGAATACCCCGCTTTCTTGAACGAAGGGAAGAAAAAGAGCTTTAAAACGTGCGTTCAGGAAAATTCCGCAATAACTGCGGGCAAATATTTTTCTCCATACTAGACATAATAAAGCAATAAAGTTCTTTTTGCTTCTTTTTCTTTCAAGAAAAAGAAGAGAAAGCGAGGCTTCATGGACTCAAAGACATTTCGGTGCGCGGTGGCAGGCGGGCTGGCGGGGGCGGCCAACGGATTTTTCGGCGCGGGCGGCGGCATGGTGCTGGTGCCTCTGCTGCTGCGGTGGGTCAAGCTGGAGGAGAAGCAGGCCTTCGCCACTTCTGTGGCCATCATTCTGCCCATGTGCTTGGTTTCCGCCGCCATTTACTGGTTTCGCGCGGAACTGGACCTTTGGGCCGCTCTCCCCTACCTGCTGGGCGGGCTGCTGGGGGGCTTTCTGGGCGGGAAGCTGTTCACCAAGGTGCCCGCAGAGTGGCTGCGCCGGATCCTGGCGCTGTTTTTGCTGTATGGGGGGGTGCGAAATCTGTTTTGCTGAATTGGGTCATTGCTTTAGCGGCCGGTACGGCCACGGGAGTCATCTCCGCCTTCGGCGTGGGCGGCGGGACTCTGCTGGTGCTTTATCTTACGTTTTTCACCTCCCTCTGCCAGATCACAGCGCAGGGTATCAATCTGCTCTACTTTCTGCCGGTGTCCGCCTCCTCCCTGCCCAGCCACTTCAAAAACGGCTTTCTGGACAAAGGCGCGGCGCTGCCGGCCATTCTTGCGGGAGCTGTGACGACTGCCCTGACCGCCTGGGCCGCCACCGGGCTGGACGTGGAGGTGCTGCGGAAATGCTTCGGCGGCTATCTGCTGCTCATCGGACTTTGGGAACTGCTGGGTAGGAAGCGCTGAGTGTTTACCTGCTTTTTCTGTTTGGCAAACGGCAGTCCGCTGGAAAGCCGAAGCGGCCATAGCGGCACTCCAGCATGCGTGTGCAGTGTCCCGCAGAATGGAATATCATGAGTTCTTCTTGAATGCGCCGCTTCACGTTCTTTTTTTGATCTTTTTCGTTCCATAAAAAGAGAATGATTAGGCCCCATCGTATTTCCGAATCAGCCCCGCAACGTCGTTCAAATCGGCCAGCCGTTCCCGAAGCTGCTCGTGAGACCAGTCCCACCAGCGGATCCGCAGCAGGGCGGCAATGGTCTCCTCGTCATAGCGCCAGCCCATGTGCCGGGCGGGCACACCTACCACAATCTCGTAAGGGGCCACGTCATGGGTGACCACGGCTCCCGCGCCTGCCACTGCGCCGTCGCCCAGGGTGACCCCGCCCATGATGACCGCGTTATGTCCCAGCCAAACGTCGTTTCCCGTGACCACCGGACGGCTCCGCCGCCATTCGATGATGAAGGAGTCGTCTTCGCCCAGGCCGTAGTGGGCGGCCCGGTAGGTCAGATGGTGGGCCGCCGCCCGCGCCCGCATGGGATGGTTCACTGGATTGATTCGCACGCCGGTGGCGATGGAGTTGAATTTTCCCAAGGCGGCGTAAATCACGTCATTGGACCCGAACAGATACGTGTAGTCGCCAAACCGGGTTTCCTCCGCGACGCAGTGGTCTCCCAGCTCCACATAGGCCCCGAATTCGCAGTTCTTTACCACACAGGTGGGATGAATCAACGGCTCGTCCGGTTTCAGGGTCTTCGCAAAATCCAGCATGATGTTCCCTTCCTTTCTCCGCACAAAAGGCGCCGCCGGGGTTCCAGCGGCGCCTTTCCATGCGCGAATTCTGTTTTTACTTTTCCGCCTTCCACAGGCCGTGAAGGTTGCAGTACTCATAGGCATGGATGGGACCATCCTTGTGTCCCACCACAGTCTTGGGCTCATCGCCGGGCTTCAGCTGGGTGAAGGTCACCTTGTTGCCCACCACTGCGGCGATCATGGTAATATAGTGCTCATCCATCATGGGATGGGGAACATCGCCCACCTTGATGGTGGCCGTGTGGCCGTTGGTCTCGATGACGGGCACATGCTTTTCCGTGGCTCCGTCCGTGGTGTTGGGCGTCATCTCCTGCATCTTCTCCCCGCAGCACATGACCGGGACCCCTTTGTCCACCACCTTGTAAATGATGTTTCCGCAATGGGCGCAATAGTACAGCTTGAGTTCCATGGTTGTCTCCTCCTTTATTTTACATCGCCTGCATCGGCAAGCTATGGCAGGCTTCACAGACGCCTTCAAAGGTCAGGCTGTGGGTCTGAATTTTGTGGCGGCACTCCCTCTGTGCCTTCTGGTTCAAGGCCGCGTCGTAAGCGTAAGTCATATCGTGCACCGAACCGCAGACATGGCAGCGAAAATGCACATGGGGCGTTGTGTTGGCGTCGTATCGCTCCACAGAGTAGGGCATCCGGGTAATTGCGCCCTCGTCCGCCAGAAGATTGAGGTTTCGGTAAACTGTACCCAGGCTGAGGCTGGGGTTCCCGGGCTTTAAATCCCGGTACACCATTTCAGCGGTCGGGTGCTCCCGGCTGTTCATCAAATATTGATAAATCAATTCCCGCTGCCGGGAATAACGTTTGCCTGCCACCCGGTTTCACCCCTTCTCTCCAAATTGATTTAACAGTAAAAATTCCTATTTCCTATTATACGCAAATTTTCTGAAAAATCAAGGTGCAATTTTATGGAGCTTGTTTTTAAGGTGTCCCTTTGGCATGCCGCTTTATTCTAACCAGCTTCGTCAAATAATAACCGTCAGAGCAAAGCCGCACAGCCTTTGCCCAGTCTCGCTCATTACGCGTTATTTTCCGGAAAAGTGCTTGACAATGGCAGAAATGCTGTCTATGATAAAAAATACTGTTTTATATATTAGACCTTGTTTGAAAAAGGTCCGCTGCTTGGGCACATTGCCATGGATCAAACAAGGTTTGGACCAGATAAAGAGTAAACTTAAGGAGCCACTGATTTAGCGCCTATCTCAACCTGATGTGCACGCATCTAGCTTGCATCGTTTCCGCCATGCTTCCCCAAAATCCCAGGCAATCCACAAAGGCTTGCCCGCGGGTTTGGCTTCCCTTGACGAAAAAGCTGACGGCGCAGTCTGTGCACGCCGAATTCTGGGACAGGCTCTTAATCTGCGGCTCCTTAAATGCGGGTTTGGGATATTCTCTGAAAACCTTAATGGAGGGATGTACAATGGCGAAGGAACATGACCTGCGGGCAGGCCAGACTGGCATGCTTGTGCTCAGCCTGCTTACCGGCGGCGATCTCTATGGCTACGAAATGATTGTGGAGCTTCGCAACCGCACCGGCGGGATTTTCGACCTGAAGGGCGGCACGCTCTACCCGCTGATTCAGACCATGGAGGCCAAGGGCTGGCTGGAGTCCTATCACGCCATTGCGGGCGCGGGCCGGTCCCGGAAGTACTACCATCTGACCAACGGGGGGCGGCTGGCGCTGAAACAGCAGGCCAAGGCATGGAAGGAGTACTCTGACACGGTGTATCAGGTGCTGGGCCATGGAAAAAAGCCTGCGGAGCTGCTGTGAAGGGTCAGAGATTTTGAGCCTATCCCGGAATGCGGCGTACGCAGATTGCGCCGTCAGCTTTTTCGTCAAGGGAAGCCAAAACCGCAGGCAGTCCTTTGTGGATTGCCGGGGATTTTGGTGAAGCACGGCGGAAACGATGCAGGCAAGATGCGTGCGAATCAGTTTGAGATAGGATCTTTGTCCACAATTCAGCACATTGCCTCTTGCATCTTTTGCCCCGATATGTTATAAATATCGGTAGTCTATTGGCGTTGAACGGGAAAATAGCGAGTCAGCCGCCCACAGAGAGGGCCGGTCACCGGCTGTAAGCCGGCCTGCGCGGCAACGCTTAGTTCGCCCGGGAGCTGTCTTGGAGACAAGACGGGTCTGCCCTCCGTTATCAGGGCGTTTTAAGTGCGCGCTTTCAGCGCGAATGCGGGTGGTACCGCGGAAGGTTTGCCTTTCGTCCCCTTGGTTTGGGGAGAAAGGCATTTTTATTTCCCTTCAAAGGAGAGAAACAAATGAAACAGCAATTGGAAACAATCCGGCAAAGCGCCTTGGCCGCCATTGAGCGCACGGCGCAGCTCAAGGAGCTGGACGACCTGCGGGTCCGGTATTTGGGCAAAAAGGGCGAGCTGACCGCCCTTCTCAAGCAGATGGGCGGCCTGTCTCCCGAGGAGCGGCCTGTCATCGGCCAGCTGGCCAACGAGGTCCGGGAGGCGCTTGCAAACGCCATTGCCGTTCAGTCCAAGCGGCTGGAGGAGGCGGCGCTGAACGCCCGTCTGGCCTCGGAGACCCTGGACGTGACCATTCCGGGCAAAAAGCCCCAGCTGGGCCACAAGCACCCCATGTCCATCGTGCTGGACGAGCTGAAGGACGTGTTTCTGGGCATGGGCTTTCAGATTGCCGAGGGCCCGGAAATCGAAATGGCCAGCTACAATTTCACCAAGCTGAACACAGAGGAGGGCCACCCGGCCCGTGACTGGCAGGACACGTTTTATCTGAGGGAGGATTCGTCTCTTCTGCTGCGGACTCAGACTTCCCCCATGCAGGTCCGGGTCATGGAGAACCAGAAGCCGCCCATTCGGATTATCGCCCCTGGCCGGGTTTACCGGAAGGATGAGGTGGACGCCACCCATTCCCCCATGTTCCATCAGATTGAAGGTCTGGTGGTGGACAAGGGCATCACCATGGCGGATTTGAAGGGCACCCTGGATTCCGTGCTGAAGGCCCTTTACGGGCCCAACACGGTCACGCGGTTCCGGCCCCACCACTTCCCGTTTACCGAGCCCTCCTGCGAGGTGGATGTGCAGTGCCACGCCTGCGGCGGTGTGGGCTGCCGGGTCTGCAAGGGCGAGGGCTGGATTGAGGTGCTGGGCGCGGGCATGGTCCATCCCAAGGTGCTGGAGGGCTGCGGCATTGACACCGAGGTGTACTCTGGCTGGGCCTTTGGCGCGGGCGTGGAACGGCTGGTTCTGCGCCGGTTCTCCATTGCCGACCTGCGCCTCATCTTCGAGAACGACATCCGCTTCCTGAATCAATTTTAACTTCTTTTTCTTGAAAGAAAAAGAAGCAAAAAGAACTTTAAACTATTTTGTCCTGTAAGGGGCTTGAGACCTTCGGAGTTTTGAGCAGGGGGATAGCGTGAAAGGGGGGCGGAGCCCCCGCTTTCGCGTGCAGTCACCCGCCCGCAGGCGACCGGTTCCGGCAGAAGGCCGAAACCGGCTTCCAAGCAGCTGACAGCGTCAGCTTCTTTAAAGAAGCAAAAAGAACTTTAAACTATTTTGTCCTGTAAGGGGCTTGAGACCTTCGGAGTTTTGAGCAGGGGGATAGTGTGAAAGGGGGGCGGAGCCCCCGCTTTCGCGTGCAGTCACCCGCCCGCAGGCGAC
>JAAWCD010000093.1 GCA_022793095.1 Oscillospiraceae bacterium
AGTGTGCGGATTTGCGAGCCAAAATCGTTGCTGGCAAGGCAAAAAAGCGCAGGAATACTGGATGTATTTTAAGCTTTTTTAACGAAGCCAACGGCGATTTTGGCCGCAAGGACGTGCACTGAGGCTATTGGTACAGCTTCTCAGACGCCGTTCAACGGTTGTGAATACAGCTTCTTATACTGTTCCTGACAGGAGGGAATCCAACCATGAAAGCGCACAAAAAAACGGTTCGGGGCCGTCTGGCCCCCAGTCCTAGCGGCCGGATGCACCTGGGCAACGCCTGCTCGGCCCTGCTGGCCTGGCTGTCCGTCCGGGCCCAGGGGGGAGAGCTGGTCCTTCGGCTGGAGGACCTGGACCCGGACCGCTGCCGGCCGGAATACTGCCGCCAGGTGGAGGAGGATTTTCTTTGGCTTGGCCTGGACTGGGATCTGGGCGGCGCGGCAGGGGGCGGGGACTATTTTCAGAGCCGCCGGCGGGAGATTTACCAGGCGTATCTGGACCGGCTGGAGGAGAAAAATCTCCTCTACCCCTGCTTTTGCAGCCGGGGAGAGCTTCACGCGGCTCAGGCTCCTCACGCCTCTGACGGAACGCCCCTTTATTCCGGGACCTGCCGGAATCTGACCCCGGCAGACCGGCTGGAGCGGGCCAGACTCCGGAAACCCGCCCTGCGGGTCCGGGCGCCGGAGGAAACTGTTTCCTTCCAGGATGGGCGGATGGGAGAGTATGCCAGCCGGCTGGACCGGGACTGCGGGGATTTTATTCTCCGCCGCTCCGATGGAGTGGCCGCCTACCAGCTGGCGGTGGTGGTGGACGACGGCCTGATGGGCGTGACCGAGGTGGTTCGGGGCCGGGACCTGCTTGGCTCCACCCCCAGGCAGATTTGGCTTCAGCGGCAGCTGGGCTTCCCCCAGCCGGTGTACTTCCACACACCGCTTTTGCTGGCCCCCGATGGGCGGCGGCTGTCCAAGCGGGACGCGGATCTGGACTTGGGCGCGCTCCGGGCCGCCGGCGTCAGGGCGGAACAGATTGTGGGATGGCTGGCCTTCCGGCTGGGGCTGCGGGAGCGGGAGGAACTGGTATCCGCCCGGGAGCTGGTTTCGGAATTTTCATGGGACCGGGTGGCCAAGGAGGATATTTGGGTGGATGCCAGCCGCATTTTTTGAGTTGCGGGAAACTTTTCCGGGAGCTGCGCCGTCTCACATAGAGACGGTGCGGAACGGAGGCAGTCCCGGCAGGCTGCATCAAAATTCTTAAGAAACTGTCACCAGTCTGTTATTGTTTTGAGATGTATTTTGGGGTTAAACGAGGTATCCTAACACAAACGACATAGATAAGGGGGACCCTGACAATGAAAAAACAATCCATGGCGCTTCTGGCCGCGCTCCTGCTGGCGGGACTGACCGCCTGCGGCAGTCCCGTACCCAAGGAGTCCGGCGCGCCGGACAGCACGCCGGCCGGTACGCCGGAGCCGGCCGCTCAGACCGAAACCCTCCCGCCGGAGGACACAGCTCCGCCGGCCCCGTCTTCCGATGCCTACGCCCAGGAAGAGGCGGTGAAAACCTACTGGTCTCAGGACCAGCTTACCCAGGAATGGGGGCCGGACCAGGTGGTGGAGCACCTGTTTTTCCACCCGGTGGTCTGCTACCCTGAGCTGGCCTTTGACGGGGACAACATGGAAAAGGGCATTGACGACTGGATGGTCACCGTCAGCGAGTACAACAAAATTTTGCAGAGCGTCTATGAAAAGGGCTTCATTGTGGTGGATATCCGGGACGTTTGGAGCCTGAACGAGGACGGCACGCAGATGGTCCGCAATACCCTGAAGCTGCCTGCGGGGAAAAAGCCCCTGGTCATCTCCTTTGATGATGTGAATTACTACCCCTATATGCTGGAAAACGGCTTCACCCACAAGCTGATTCTGGGAGACGACGGCAACATCTGGAGCTATGGCCTGGACCCCCAGGGCAATGAGGTGGTTTCCCAGGACCTGGACGCCATCACCATTCTGGACAAGTTCATTCGGGAACATCCGGATTTCTCCCTCAACGGGGCCAAGGGCTGCTTCTGCCTGACCGGCTATGAGGGCATTTTGGGCTACCGGACCCAGACTGACCGGGACGTCACCGACCCGGTGCAGCTGGCCGCCTTTGAGGAGAACCGCCAGCGGGAGATTGAGGCGGTCAAGCCCATCATCGCCCGCCTGAAGGAAACCGGTTGGTACTTCGGTTCCCACTGCTGGGGCCACATCAATCTGGAGGCCAAGGGCCTGGAGACCATCAAAAATGATACAGAGCGCTGGCTGGACGAGGTGGGCAGCCTGGTGGGCGAAACCCAGCTGCTGTTCTACCCCCATGGGGCCCGTCCTGACGGCAATGACGTGACCCAGAGCGGCCCTGAGCTCCAATACCTGTACAGCAAGGGCTTCCGTTACTTCTTCTCCGTGGGCATCGACTCTTTCTCCAAGGTGAAAACTGACCTGCCCATCGTTGTCGGCGACCGGCTTCATCCCGACGGCACCACCTTGAGAAGCGCCAAGTGCCAACAGCGGTACAGCCAGTTCTATGACACACGGGAGGTCATCGACCTGGAGGCCCGGCCGAACTACGGCTGGTATGAATAATTGCAAAATGGATGGTCAGTAAAAATCACAGATTTTCACCAAAAGACTTGAAAATTGCCAAAACAATTCGCTCCGTCTGTGCTATAATGAAAGCATCAAAGGCGGCAAAGGGCCGCAGTTACAAAATTTGATGAGGTGACGAGCATGACACGGAGAGAAAACTACCTGAACCTGCTGAACCACCAGACCATCGACCGGTTCCCCGGCCCTACGGACAAGTGGATTGTCTTCACGCCCGGCGAGCACAACGTAGGCGGGGAGGTTCAGGAGAACGGAAACATCATCGGCAAGGACTGGTTCGGCTGCACTTGGACCCAGCTCGGCAACAGCCCCCTGACCGGGGCCACCCTGACTCCCAACACGGAGCCCCTGGAGGACGTGGCCGGCTGCGCCGCCGCCGTGCCCACACGGGAGCAGGTTCTGGCCTTTGACTGGGAGGGCTACGCCGCTGAGATTCTGAACGGCTTTGACCGGGAGAACAAGGCGCTGGAGTGCCGCAGTCTGGTGGGCTTCTTCGAGCGGATGCACTCCCTGATCGGCTTTGAAAACGCCCTGTGCGCCTTCTATGAGGACCCGGACGCGGTGGAGGAGTTCTTCGCCGCCATGCTGGAGTACAAGAAGACGGTGGCCGAGTGCGTCAAGAAGTACATCAACCCGGATGTGATGATTTTTGACGACGACTACGGCACCGCCCGGGCCACCTTCATGAATCCCGATATGTGGCGGGATTTCTTCCCCCAGTACTGGAAGGAGCTGGTGGATCACGTCCACAGCCTGGGCATGAAGTTCGAGCTTCACTCCTGCGGCTATATCACCCCGCTGGTGGGCGATTTTGTGGCCTGCGGCATGGACATGCTCCAGCCCCTCCAGACGAACAACGACTTTGCTGCGCTGAAGAAGGACTTCGGCGATAAGATTATCTTTAAGCTGGCCATTTTTGATAAACAGTTTGACGCGCTGGGCCAGACTGAGGAGGAAGTCCGCCGGGACATTCGGGGATATTACGAGACCCTGGCGCCGGGCGGAAACTTCCTGCCGGACCTGGTGCCCATTGATGACCCCTATTACCGGATTCAGGCCGAGGTCCAGGAGGAATTCGAGAAGGAATTCTTCCATTTGAACTGAAGATAGAAAAATTCCCCCGCCTGACAGCAGGCGGGGGAATTTTTTGCACATGGGGAGCTTATTCCTTCTTCATGGACTCGATGATGGCGCCGGCCAGGCCGTCCAGCTCCACCGCCTTATCGGCGTGGAGGGAGGAGGCCAAGCTCAGCCGGTCGCCCAGAACTGTCATGTTCTTCATCTCATTCTCGATAAATTTCTGCATCAAATCGCCGGACTTGACGGCCCAGGAACCGTTCTCCACAATGGCGAAGGTGCGGTTTTGGAGATTCAGCCCCTTGATGTGCATGAGGTAGTCGTGCATGACCGGGTAAATGCCCAGGTTGTAGGTCACAGAGGCCAGCACGATATGACTCAGCCGGAAGGACTCGGACACCAGCTGAGAGACGTGGGTGTTGGATACATCGTACACCCAGACGTTGGTCATGCCCTTCTCGCACAGCTTGGCGGCCAGGGCCTGGGCGGCGGCCTCCGTATTGCCGTACATGGAGGCGTAGGCGATCATGACGCCCTGCTCCTCCGGCTCGTACTTGCTCCACTTGTCGTACTTGTCAACAAAGTACAGCAGATCCTTGCGCCATACGGGACCGTGGAGGGGGCAGATGAACTTGATCTGGTCCAGGATGCCGCTGGCCTTCTTCAGCAGCATCTGCACGTGAGGGCCGTACTTACCCACGATGTTGGTGAGGTAGCGCCGGGCGTCGTCAATCCAATCCCGGTCAAAGTTCACCTCGTCGGCAAAGAGCTTGCCGTCCAGAGCGCCGAAGGAGCCGAAGGCGTCGGCGGAGAACAGCACGCCGTTGGTGGTGTCGAAGGTCACCATGGCCTCAGGCCAGTGGACCATGGGCGCGGCCACAAACGTGACCACATGCTTGCCGAAGGAGTGGGTATCCCCTTCCTTGACCGTAATGAGCTCGTGGCCGTCCACATGGAAGCCGAACTGCCGCATGAGCATGAACGCTTTCTCAGTGGAGATGATTTTCACTTTCGGCCAGCGGAGCAGGATTTCCTCAATGGATGCGCCGTGGTCGGGCTCCATGTGGTTGATGAGCAGATAGTCCAGAGGCCGCCCATTCAGAAGGTAGTCCATATTCTCCAGCAGCTGGCGGCAGGCGGACCAATCCACCGTGTCAAACAGCACGGTCTTTTCGTCCAGCAGCAGATAGGCGTTATAGCTCACGCCTCTGGGAATAGGATGGATATTCTCAAACAGATGCAGGCGGTGATCGTTGGCGCCTACCCAGTACAGATCGTCAGTTACGCTGCGTACGCAGTACATAGATTTGTTCCTCCTTTATAGGTTAAACTTGTTTTCCGCTTGCTTGAAAGAAAGCTTGGCAAAGAACTTTAAACAGGTTTTGCCGAAAGATTTTTCTGAAACCGCAGTTTGAAGCTCTTTCGCCTGCGCTTCTTTCAAGAAAAGTAGGTCAGGAAGGCTAGGCTTCGATGAACTGGTCCCTTGTCTCCGCGCACTCCGGACAGACCCAGCCCTCGGGCAGGCGCTCAAACAGGGTGCCCGGCGCAACCTCGGCGTCCGGATCGCCCGCCTCGGGCACGTACTCGTAGCCGCAGCCGCCGCAGACATACCGCTTGCCGATGGGCTCCGCCTTGGGGGCGGGGGGCCGCTTCATCTTCACCATGGGCGGCGCGGGCTGCTTCTCGCCGGTGCCCAGGGCCTCCGCCAGCAGGGGCAGAATCTCGTTCACATCCCCCACAATGCCATAGTCGCAGTTCTTGAAAATGGGCGCGTTGCCGCTCTTGTTGATGGCCACAATGGTCGAGGCGTCCTTGATGCCCTTCAGATGCTGGATAGCCCCGGAAATGCCGCAGGCGATGTACAGATTCCCCTTGAACTTCTGGCCGGACATGCCCACATAGCGGTTCAGCGGCACATACTTCAGCGTTTCCGCCACCGGCCGGGACGAGCCCACAGCCGCGCCGGCGGCCTTTGCCAGGGCCTCAATGAGCTTCATGTTCTTCTTATCCCCAATGCCCTGTCCGGCGGAAACCACCCGCTCCGCCTGGGCGATGGGCGTGTCCAGAGGGATGCCCACGGTGAAGTCATAGCCGTCCTTCTTCAGGGCCTCCACCAAGGCGTTTACCTTGTCCTGGGCGGAGCCTTCCTTCAAAATGGCGCCCTTCCGCACGCCGGTGATGGGCGCGGGCTTCTTAGGCCGGCTGGAGGAGCCTCCCTCGCTCTTGGGCGGCTTGCCCATGATGGCCGCGGAGATGACCACCCGCTGGACCTCGTTGGTGCCCTCGTAAATGGTGGTAATCTTGGCGTCCCGGTACATGCGCTCCACGTCCATGCCCTTGAGATAGCCGGTGCCGCCGTAAATCTGAAGGGCGTCATTGGTGACCTCCAGGGCGATGTCAGAGGCGTACATCTTCGCCATAGCGGACTCCATGCCGTAGGGCACATGGGCTTCCTTCATGTCGGCGGCGGAGTAGACCAGCAGCCGGGCGCAGCGCAGCTTGGTGGCCATATCGGCCAGCTTGAAGCCAATGGCCTGGTTAAAGCCGATGGGCTTGCCGAACTGAACCCGCTCCTTGGCGTATTCCACCGCGGATTCGTAAGCGCCCTGGGCGATGCCCAGCGCCTGGGAGGCAATGCCGATGCGGCCGCCGTCCAGGGTGGCCATGGCAATCTTGAAGCCCTGGCCCTCCTTGCCCAGCAGGTTCTCCTTGGGGACCTTCACATCGTCAAAGTTGAGCTGGCAGGTCTCCGAAGACCGGATGCCCATTTTATCATAGTGAGGCTCAAAGGTAAAGCCCTTCCAACCCTTTTCTACAATAAAAGCGGAGATGCCCCGGGTGCCGATATCCGGCGTGGTGACGGCAAAGACCACATAAGTATCCGCCACGCCGCCGTTGGTGATGAAAATTTTCTGTCCGTTGAGGAGGTAGTGGTCGCCCTTGTCCACAGCGGTGGTCTCCGTTCCGCCGGCATCGGAGCCCGCGTTGGGCTCCGTCAGGCCGAAGGCGCCGATTTTCTCGCCCTTGCAGAGGGGAATCAGGTACTTCTGCTTCTGCTCCTCTGTGCCGAAGTTGAAGATGGGCCAAGTGCCCAGGGACACATGGGCCGACAGGATGACGCCGGTGCCGCCGTCTACACGGGAGAGCTCCTCCACCGCGATGGCGTAGCTGATGATATCCAGCCCCGCGCCGCCGTACTCCTTGGGGTAGGGAATGCCCATCAGGCCCATCTCTCCCAGCTTTTTGATGGCTTCGGCGGGGAATTTGCTCTCCTGGTCCATCAGAATGGTGTTGGGCTTGACCTCCGTTTCCGCGAAGGCGCGGATTTTGGCGCGCAGCGCCTCGTGGGCTTCAGTGGTTTGGAACAACATGTAGGGACCTCCTTTTTGGTTTGTTTAAATAATAAGAATTATTATCTTTTATATTTAAAATTTAACATATAAACAGGGATTTGTCAATCAAAATTTTGGCGTTTTGTCAAAGATGATTGACAAACAGAGGGAATTTAACTAGAATATATATCAGTATGAGATCCTGTGGAGAGGGGTGGTTTCAGAATGAAAGCAAAGAAATTTATTTGTCTGGGCGGAGCGCTCGCCGCTTCCCTTTTATGCTGCGCTGTGATCCTGGGGACGTCTGGCGCGTCCTGCACAGGCCGGGACGATTTCACCTGCGCGCCGGCTGAGACGCTGGAGGCCTGGTCCCTTCTTGTGGAAAACTTCGAGACAAGGCCTTTTATCATTCATCAGGACACGGAAACTGCAAGCGATTCAGTAGAGCCCCGGATCTCCCCTGAGCTGGAGGAACAGATCCGGAACGCATCCCCCGAGTCTGTCGTGGCTTACTGTCCCGGCACGGGAGCGGTCACATTGATACCCTATGGGACATTGGAGTGACTGCAATCAGAAAGGAGGACTTCAGTCTGATTCTACGCAAAACGGGCGGCAGAACCAGCTTGAAGTTCTTTTGCTTTGCAAATCAAGAGCCATTCAATCTTTCCAGAAAAGAAGGAGGAAATCTCTTGTTTCGCCCTATGACCAGTGATACAATAAGGAAAACAAGCGTTGAAAGGATGGGAGTGGGGATGGGAACAAGCCGCCTGCTGCAACTACTGGAAGAGAATCACTGGGGACCTTATCAAGACTTGATGGACCGGCTGCGGCAATGGAGCGGCTATCCTCTGTTTGAGCGGGCCGCGCGGGAGCTCCGGCGGGACCAGCTCTTTGTCTCCCACGTCCACGGGGTGGGGCACATCGAACGGACTCTGCTCCACGGGGCCTTCTGCGCCATGGAAAACGGGCTCAACGAGGAGGACACCCGCCTGCTGCTGGACGCCTGCTCCTACCACGACGTGGGCCGGATCAACGACTGGCTGGACTATGAGCATGGCCACCGGTCCGCCCTGCGCCTGCCCGAGCTGACGCCTTGGACCGGCGGCGAGCTTCGGATGCTCCAGGCAGCGGTGGACGCCCACTCCCGAAAGGACCGGGACCTGGAGAAGACCCTGGAGTCCTACCACCCGGCGGACCTGGACCGGTGCCGGAATCTGGCGGAGCTGCTCAAGGACTCAGATGGGCTGGACCGGGTGCGGATTCAGGACCTGGACCCCCGCTACCTGCGGCGGCCCGGCTCGGCGGCCCGGGCTTCCTTCGCCCAATACTTGTTTGAGCAGTATCCCCGGCATCTTCCCTCCCTCTTCAAACGGGGCAGGCTGGCCCCGCCTTCTCTGACCCCGCAGAGCGGCGCGCCCCTGACCTCCTCCTTCCAGTCTGATACCCTGTCCATGCCCACCTTGACCCTGCGGAACGGTGTGACCCTGCCTTCCACCGGCTTCGGGACCTACAAGGCGGACGATGCCAAACGGGTCGTTCTGGATGCGCTGAGGGCGGGATACCGTTATCTGGACACGGCCTCCTTCTACAAAAACGAGGAGGCGGTTGGCCAGGCGGTCCGGGAATCGGGCCTGCCCCGGGATCAGGTCTTCCTGGCGACCAAGCTCTGGAAAACCGAGATGGGATTTCAAGCCGCGCAGAGGGCCATTGACGGGTCGCTCCGCCGCCTGAACACCGATTATCTTGACGTTTACCTCATCCACTGGCCCAGACCAGACCTGGAAACCACCAACTGGCGGGAGCTGGACCTGGAGTGCTGGCGGGCCATGGAGGCGGCTTACCACGCGGGAAAGATCCGGGCCCTGGGAGTCAGCAACTTCCTACCCCACCACCTCTACACCCTGATCGAGCTGGCGGAGGTGAAGCCGGTGGTAGACCAGCTGGAGTTTCACCCTGGCTACCCCCAGAAGGCGGCGGTGGACTTCTGCCAGCTGAACGGCATTCAGGTCCAGGCCTGGAGCCCCTTGGGCCGGGCGCGGGTGATGGAGGAACCGCTTTTGCTGGAGCTGGCAAGGCGCTACCAACGCACGCCGGCCCAGATCTGCCTGCGGTTCGCCCTGGACTGCGGCGTGCAGCCCCTGCCCAAGACCTCTGACCCGGCCCGGATGCGGGAAAATCTGGAGGCGCTGGACTTCACCTTGACCGGCGGAGATCTGTACCAGCTGCTGACGCTGCCCCAGCTGGGGTGGTCCGGCGAACACCCGGACCGGAAGCGGGTTCGTTAGGCCTTGTTTGAAGTTCTTTTGCTTCTTTTCTTTCAAGAAAAGAAGAGAAAAAACAGCGAGAAAGGACAGAATACCATGTCAACGCTGCATGTGGTCTATTTCAGCGCCGCAGGCACCACTCGGGCCGTGGCGGAGCTGATCGCCGCCGGGTTTGGCGGGGAAACCAAAGTCTATGACCTGTTCCAAACACCCCAGCGGACAGCTGTTTCCACCGGCGCGGACGACACCCTGCTGCTGGCCATGCCGGTCTACGCGGGGGTCATTCCCCATCTCTGCGTGGAGCAGGTCCGGCAGTTCCGGGGCACGGGAACCCCAGCATTGGCCGCGGCGGTCTACGGGAACCGGGACTATGATGACGCCCTGCTGGAGCTGTCCGACCTTCTTACTGAGGGGGGCTTCCAGCTCATCGGGGCAGGGGCCTTCATCGCCCAGCACTCCATTTTCCCCAAAACCGGTGCTGGACGGCCGGACGAGCTGGACCGGGCTTCCATCCGGAGCTTTGCCAGGGAATGCCGGGAGCTGCGGGACCGGCCCGAGGCCTGGCAGGGCCGGAGGCTGACCGTAAAGGGGAATCCGGCCTACCGGAGCAAGATGGAAAAAGCGCCCCGCATGCCCTTCCATCCCACTGGGGGGCGGGAGTGCAGTAGTTGCGGGGCCTGTGCGCCGGTGTGCCCCACCGGGTCCATCGACCCCTTGGACCCGAAGGGCGTGCGGGGCGACAGCTGCATCTGCTGCGGGGCCTGTATCGCGGCCTGCCCGAAGCATTGCCGGGGCTACCACAACGTAGCTTACGGGCCTGCCGCCCTGGGGTTCCACGCCAAGTTTTCCGCCCGGAGGGACCCGGAAATTTTCCTGCTGGGGTGACGCTCCGGACCGTCCAGAGGGTATTTTTCTGTGTATGAAGGCGGCTTCTTCCGTCCATAATGAAAGCACCTCTTACATAGGAAGGTGCATCGTATGAAGAAGACAAGCTTGCGCCGCTGGGAAGCGGCATTGCTGGCGGGCGTGGCAATCGCGGCGCTCTGCTCCGGCTGGGCGGCTCAGGGACAGGCGGAGCTGGCCAGCAAGGTCATTCGCCTGCATGTCATCGCAAATTCCGACTCCGAGGCCGACCAGGCGCTGAAGCTCCTGGTTCGGGACGCGGTTCTGGCCCAGGCCGCCGGACTGGTGGAGGAGGGGGCCAGCCTGGAAGCGGCGGAAGCGGCCCTTGCCGGTCATCTGGAGGAGCTGGCGGAGGCCGGTGCGGCGGTGGTGGCCTCGGAGGGCCAAAGCTATCCGGTGTCCGCCTCTTTGGAACAGACTTGGTTCCCGACCAAGGAGTATGACGGCTTTGCCCTGCCCGCGGGAAACTACCAGGCCCTCCGCATTGTCATCGGTGAGGGGAGCGGACGAAACTGGTGGTGCGTGGTCTTTCCGCCCTTGTGCCTGTCCTCTGTCAGCGAGGTGGCGGACACCGCTATGGCCGCCGGGCTGGAAGAGGATGAAGTGAAGCTTATCACCGGCGAGTCCGGGGGCTATGTGGTCAAATTCAAATGTATGGAGCTGATTGACCAGCTCCGGAACTGGCTGGAACGATAGAAAACGGGCGTCCTTCCTGCAATGTGCGGAAGGACGCCCGTTTAAAGTTCTTTTTTGCTTCTTTTTTCTTTCAAGAAAAAAGAAGTTATACGTCAATCACTTCGCCTTGCAGCACCTGCCGGGCACTGACGGTCAATTCCCCGTCCCGGCAGTCCACAGTCAGGGTGTCCCCGGGCGCTGCCTGGCCGGCAATGATCTGCCGTCCGATCAGCGTCTCCACCGAGTGCTGTACATACCGGCGCAGGGGCCGGGCGCCAAAGGCCGGGTCATACGCCGCGTCGATGATGAACGACTTCGCCTCCGGCGTCAGCTCCACCGTCAGCTGCTTGCCGCTGAGGCGGCGGTTCAAATCTCCAGCCAGCAAATCCACAATTCGTGTGATGTTGTCCTTGGTCAGCGGCTTGTAGAACACAATTTCATCCAGCCGGTTCAAAAACTCTGGCCGGAAAGACCGCTTCAACAGCTCATGAACCTGATTCTGGGCTGTTTCGCTGACCTCGCCCGCTTCGTCAATGCCGTCCAGCAGATACTGGGATCCCAGGTTGGAGGTCAAAATCAGAATCGTGTTCTTGAAATCCACCGTCCGGCCCTGGCTGTCCGTGATCCGGCCGTCGTCCAGCACTTGCAGCAGCACATTGAATACATCCGGGTGGGCCTTTTCCACCTCGTCAAACAACACCACCGAATAGGGCTTGCGCCGGACCGCCTCGGTGAGCTGTCCGCCCTCCTCGTAGCCAACATAGCCCGGAGGCGCGCCAATCAGCCGGGAGACAGAATACTTCTCCATATACTCACTCATGTCAATCCGGACCATATTGCGCTCGTCGTCAAACAGTGCCTCCGCCAATGCCTTGGCCAGCTCCGTCTTGCCCACGCCGGTGGGACCCAAAAACAGGAAGGAGCCAATGGGCCGGTCCGGGTCGGAGATGCCGGCCCGGGAGCGGATAATGGCCTCGCTGACCAGCCGGACCGCCTCGTCCTGGCCGATCACCCGCTGATGCAGCAGGCTGTCCAGATGGAGCAGCTTTTCCCGCTCCCCTTCCATCAGCTTAGCCACCGGGATGGCAGTCCAGCGCTCGATAATGCGGGCGACTTCCTCCTCCGTCACCTTGTCCCGGAGCAGATTGTCTTCCTTCTTCTGGCTTGCGACCGCCTCCTCGGCCTCCAGCTCCTTCTTCAGGGCCGGAATCCGGCCATATTGCAGCTCTGCCGCCCGGTTCAGGTCGTATTCCCGCTGGGCCTGTTCAAACTCCGCGTTGGCCGACTCCAGCGCCTCCCGGAGCTTCCGCACCTTGCCGATGGCGTTTTTCTCATTTTCCCAGCGGGCCTTCTTTGCGGAAAAGGTCTCCCGCAGTTCGGCCAGCTCCTTCTGGATGTCCGCCAGATGCTCCTGGGAAAGGGCGTCGTCCTCCTTTTTCAGGGCGGCCTCTTCAATCTCATGCTGAATGATTTTCCGCTGAATCACATCCAGCTCGGTGGGCATGGAATCCATCTCGGTCCGAATCATGGCGCAGGCCTCGTCAATCAGGTCAATGGCCTTGTCCGGCAGAAAACGATCGGTGATATACCGGTTGGACAGGGTGGCGGCGGCGATGATCGCGCCATCCTGGATTTTGACGCCGTGGTAGACCTCGTACCGCTCCTTCAGTCCGCGGAGAATGGCAATGGTGTCCTCCACCGTGGGCTCGCTGACCATGACGGGCTGGAACCGGCGCTCCAGGGCCGCGTCCTTCTCAATATACTGCCGGTACTCGTTCAGGGTGGTGGCTCCGATACAGTGGAGCTCACCCCGGGCCAGCATGGGCTTGAGCAGGTTGCCCGCGTCCATGCTGCCCTCGGTCTTGCCCGCGCCCACGATGGTGTGGAGCTCGTCAATGAACAGGATTATCCGGCCCTCGGATTTCCTGACCTCCCCCAGAACGGCCTTCAGCCGCTCCTCAAACTCGCCCCGGTACTTGGCCCCCGCGATCAGCGCGCCCATGTCCAGGGAGAAGATGGTTTTGTCACGCAGTCCGGCGGGCACGTCGCCCTTGACAATCCGCTGGGCCAGACCTTCGGCAATGGCGGTTTTGCCCACGCCGGGCTCGCCGATGAGCACCGGGTTGTTTTTGGACTTCCGGGACAGGATGCGGATGACGTTCCGGATTTCGTCGTCCCGGCCGATGACCGGGTCCAGCTTGTTCTGGCGGGCCCGGTCTACCAGGTCGGTACCGTACTTTTTCAGGGCGTCATAAGTCTCCTCCGGGTTGTCTGAGGTGACACGCTGATTGCCCCGGACCGCCGAGAGGGCCTGCAAGACCCCTTCCCGCTGGATGTTGTAGGTGCGGAAGAGCTCCTTCAGCTCCCGGCCCGCCGTGTCCAGCAGGGCCAGAAGCAGGTGCTCCACCGAGACGTATTCATCCTTCATATTGGCGGCGATGGACTCCGCCGTGTTCAGGGCCTGGTCCACGTCGCGGGAGACGTAAATTTTGTCCATCTCCCGGCCGGAGCCGGACACGCGGGGCAGCTTCTCCACCCCGGCCCGGACGGCCGCCTGAAAGCTGGGCACGGTGATGCCCATGCTGGCCAGCAGCTGGGGAACCAAGCCGCCTTCCGACTGGAGCAGGGCCAGCATCAGGTGGGATTGCTCAATCTGCTGATTGCCGTACTCCGTGGCAAGGGCCTGAGCGGCCTGGATAGCCTCCAGAGATTTCTGTGTAAATTTATTCGGATTCACTCGTTTCAACCCTCCTTTCTTCCTTCCTTTTGAAAAAGAAAGGAAGCGAAAGAAAACTTCAAACTGGATTTACCAAGAAAAATTACATGATTTCGATGCGCTTTGCCTCAGGCACCACGGGCTTCGCCTTGGGCAGAGTCAGGGCCAGAACGCCGTTCTGATAAGCGGCGCAGATGTGCTCCTCGTCGATGCCGCTCACGTCGAAGGCCCGGCTGAAGGAGCCGTATTTCCGCTCCCGGCGGATGTAGGAGTCCCGCTTTTCCTCCGTCTCCTCCTTGTGGGCGGCGGTGATGGTGAGCAGGCCGTCCTTCAGGTCCAGCTTGATGTCCTCCTTGTCAAAGCCGGGCAGCTCCGCTTCCAAAACAAAGGCATCCCCTGTGTCCCGGATGTCCGTCCGGAAATCCGGCAGGGACTTGCCGCTGCTGCCGAAAAAGCTGCGCTCGAAATTGTCAAACAGGTCAAACATACCGTCGTTGCGCTCAAAGGGAATCATACCAAACATAGTCAATGCACTCCTTTTATTTGTCGGAGCATCACCTCCCCTGTGGAGGGTCTTGCTCTTTTATTTGCCCTTAGTATAGGGCTCCGCTTCCCATATTTCATGAACAAACTGTGTCTGAATTGTAAACTTTAGCACTCGTTTAAATAGAGTGCTAAAATAATTCTGGAAAAGACGCTGATTGAAGGGCTTTTTTCCAGATAATCGGGATGTGTTTTAGCACATTTGAAACTGGAGTGCTTTCGCGCTTTCGCCACAATCAGCATGTCCCGAACGGAGAGAAAAAACCGCTGTTCCTACAGAACGGCGGTTTTTGTCCGGTTATTTGTCTGTTATGCCAAAGAGTGAATCCCGCTCCGATCCATGGCCTTCCGGATGGCCGCCGCCAGCGGCGGAGCCACTACCACGGCCAGGATGCCGTTAAACAGGGAGGTGGGCAGTTTGGCGGGCAGGATAAGCAAGGCGGCCTTCGGAGTCAGCTCCTGAATCAGCAAGCCGTTGTAGAAGTAACACTTGTTGAAATAGAACACGTAGTAGGTCAGCACCCCCAGAATAGCGGCAATCAGATACCGGCGGTAGCTGGGGGCAGGGTTGGGCTCCCCGTGGTTCCGTGCAGAGGCGCCTCGCAGCCCCTGGTAAGCCGCCACGCCGGCCACCAGCCCCATCGCGCCCTTGTTGAGAAAGGTCAGCGGAGCTTCCATGAGATAAGCAGGGTCCATACAGTCGTAGAGCGCGGCCCCCAGTCCGGAGGCCAGGCCGCCGATGGGCCCCATCAGCAGGCCGGACAGTACACATGTGATGTTGCCCAGGGTGAAGGCGCTGGTGCCGCCGATGGCCATAGGCAGCTTAATTCGGGCATAGTTTCCGGCAAAGCAGACCGCTGCCAGCAGGCCGAGCATGCAGATGGTACGCAGGTCAAGTTTCTTTTTCATAGAGCATCCCTTCTTTGTTTGGTTGGATGCTCCTTATTATATGCAGAATATGACCTTGCCGCAATGCTCAGAATTGTATTTTTTAATAAGGTCAGATTGGCGCTTGCGGGTCAGTCAAAATAGTAGGCCACCAGCAAATCCACGCAGGCCCCGTAGGAGCGCATCCCCAGCTCCTGACCGTAGTTTTGGAGGAAATTGTCATAGACCTTTCCCGCGGCTTTCTCCACAGGAGTCTCGAACTGCTGCCAATAGGCCCGGTTATCAGCCAGGTCCGCCCGCACCTGCTCATTGAGATAGCCGCCGGTCTGGCTCCACAGCTCATAATTGGCGGTGTACAAGGCGTTTGACAGGTGGACATAGCCCATCAGGGCGGAGGAATACCGGTAAGCCGGGTCATCGCTTCGCAATCCCGTGAGAACCGCCACAAAATTGGCCTCCTGCTCTGCGGCCACCCCCCGCTGATGGGCCAGCTCGTGGGCGATGGTGGAGGGAAGAAAGGCCCTAGGCGCGTCCACATTCAGATTGGCCTCCCCAGTAAAGGGGAAAAAGAAGCCGGTAAAGCCAAGATAGCTCATGAGTCTGGAAAAGGCCATGGGCTTGGGCGTCCGCTCCGGACCGGCCAGACAGGGGAATTCCTCCAGAATACCGCTGTAAATGCCCGCACTGCGATCAAAGAGGTCATCCACAGACACGCAGAACACACCGTTTTCATCCCGCTCCACCGTGCCGGCCCATTCGCTGGCCGCGGCGGCAAACGAGAGGGTGAGCTGATACAGCTC
The DNA here is from genome assembly GCA_022793095.1 of Oscillospiraceae bacterium. Classification (GTDB taxonomy): domain Bacteria; phylum Bacillota; class Clostridia; order Oscillospirales; family Oscillospiraceae; genus JAAWCD01. Next base: position 15,840 of record JAAWCD010000093.1, read on the forward strand.
CTCTGCCGTCGCTCCCCGGGCGGTGAGGCCGCTCTTTTGGGAAAAGGTGCTGCCGTAGTAGTTGGCGCCCCAGAGGGCGGTATAGCCCGCATCTGCCAGCAGCACGGCGGTGAGCAGGGCCAGGGCCCGCCGGCCCAGGCGGCGGAGCTTGTCCTCCCGGCGGACAAGCAGCCAAATGGTCCGGATTGCGAAGGCAAGGCCGCCTAGAATGGCGGCCGCCCAGCACACCTCTGCCATGGAGAAGGGCAGAGGATCCAGCACCCAGGAGAGACACCACTTGAAAGGGCTGGTCACATGGAGAAGGAACCAGTCCATCACCGGCTGATTGCCTCGGAACAGCCGGAACAGGGCCAGAAGCGCCAGCGGAAGGGCAAGAGCAATGCCCTGCACGAGCCAGTAGCGCCGGGAAGGGCGGGCGGGAGTATCCAGGTTTTTCAACGGCGAAAGCAGCGGCATAGTCGGCCTCCATTTCTCTTCTTTTCTGGAAAGAAAAGAAGCAAAAGAACGTCAAACTGGTTCTGCCGGTCATTTTGCGTAAGTGTGCGGTTTAACGTTCTTTTTCTTTCAAGAAAGAGGATGAATTCAACCTCTCCTATATAGAATACCATAGATTTCTTTGGAAGAAAAGGCGGAAACACCTGGAAATCCCGATTGCCGGAATGAGCAAAATTACTCTTGCATAAACTAGGGAACCGCTGATTAAATCGGCGTATGCGGATTGACGAGCAAAATGTTTGTCTGGCGAGTGACAAAAAGTGCAGGAATCCTGTCGGATTTCAAACTTTTTTCACGAAGTCCAGGCGAAAATTTTGCCGTCAAGACGTGTGCACCGATTTAATCAGTGGTTCCCTAGGACAGCTGTGCTATAATAAACACAGCCAAAGAATCAGTGAGGATTCATGATGCTCGCGCAAAAAGCAGACCCCCGAAGAGATAGCCGCTCTTCGGGGGTCCTTTTGTGCTTACCTGCCCTTGCGTCGGCGGTCAAGCCGCTTGCAAACGTAATAGCCAATTACACTTGCTCCGACAGCCAGTGAGAAATCAGTGAGAATCTCCACAACGCTCACCTCCTCTCTCTTGCCAGATTGGAGAAGGGCAGCAAAAGCAGTATGCCAGATTTCGACAGCCTCTTCAAGCGCTGGAGATCCCCGCCTGCTGCAATTCAGGGTTGTCTTTCTTCCGCCGGTTATGATATGATGGAAAAAACAATTCTTACGAGGGGAGTGACCGCCGGATGCTTCACATCCTGCTGGGCCGGGCTGGGTGCGGCAAAACGGAAACCATCATCCGCCGCCTGTGCCAACGGGGAACACAGCGGCCCCAGATTCTGATTGTGCCGGAGCAGTATTCCCACGAGATGGAGCGGACCCTCTGCCGCCTGGGGGGCAACCAGACCTCTGCCTTTGCGGAGGTCCTTTCCTTCTCCCGGCTGGCCAACCGGGTCTTCGCTCAGGCCGGGGGGCTGGCTGTCCCCACGCTGGACGCTGGGGGCCGGCTTCTGCTCATGCACCGAAGCGTGCAGGCGGTGGCCGGCCAGCTGGCCGTCTACCGCAGGCCCTCCAAGCGGGCGGCCTTTCTTCAGAACCTTCTGGCCACCGCCGGCGAGCTGAAAAGCTGCTGTGTCCGCCCGGACCAGCTCACCCAGGTTGGTCAGGACACCGGCGGCGAGGAAGGGGAACGGCTTCGGGACTTGGGCCTCATTTTGGGGACCTACGACGCTCTGGTGGCCCGCCGGGCTGCGGACCCCCGGGACCGGATCACCCGGCTGGCGGACAGGCTGGCCCAATGCGGCTGCCTTCGGGGGAAGGACGTGTGGCTGGACTGCTTCACCGACTTCACCCCCCAGGAACAGCTGGTGATCCGGCAGGCCTTGGCTCAGGCGGAGTCCGTCACCGTTGCCGTGACCTGCGGCGATTTGGAAGGCCCTGTCGAGGGCGACCTCTTCTCCCCGGCCCGGCGGACCATTGCCGCCTTGACCAGTCTGTCCCGTCAGTGCAGTGTCCCGGCGGAGCTGGAGCCGCTGGAGCCAGACCAGACCGGCCGCACCCCGGCCCTCCGCCACCTGGAAGCCCACCTGTTCGGGGAACCGGCCCCCGTTTTTGCCGGCCCGGCCCCGGAGGTGGAGCTGATGGAGGCTTCCACACCCTACGCCGAGGTGGAGTGGGCGGCGGGCCGGATTCTGGAGCTGGTCCGCACCCAAAACCTCCATTTCCGGGACATCGCCGTGTCCGCCCGGACCATGGACGGCTATGCCAGTTTGCTGGAGTCCGTTTTCGAGCGGTACGGCATCCCTCTGTTTCTCAGCCAGATGAGTGACATTCTGCAAAAGCCGGTGCTGGCCCTCCTCACCGCTGCCTTGGATGCCATTTCCGGCGGCTATGAGTACGAGGACATGTTCCGCTACCTGAAAACCGGCCTGGCCGGAGTGGACCCGGAGGACTGCGACCTGCTGGAAAACTATGTTCTCCGCTGGGACCTGCGGGGCCGGAGCTGGACAGCGGGGGAGGCCTGGTCCCTTCACCCGGAGGGCTATTCCCTGCCCTGGAGCGAGGAGGACCAGCTTTTGGTGGCCCATCTGGACGAGCTGCGCCGGGGCGTGATTGCCCCTCTGGAGCAGCTCCGTAAGACAAAGGCCCGAACGGGCCGGGAGCTGTCCATGGCGGTGTACGACTTCTTGGAAGCCATCCGGCTGCCTGCCCGGCTGTCCCAGCGGACGGAAGATTTGCGGGAGGCAGGGGACCTGGAACGGGCGGAGGAGTACCGCCAGCTCTGGGACATTCTGACGGACGCGCTGGAGCAGTGCGCCGGTTTGCTGGACGAAGAGGAGATGGAGCTGACCGCCTTTTCCGAGCTGTTTCAGCTGGTGCTGAGCCAGTACAGCGTGGGCGCCATTCCGGTGGCCCTGGACCGGGTCAGCGCCGGAGAGGCCCCCCGCATGGCCCATAAGCATGTCAAATACCTTTTCGTGCTCGGAGCCAACGACACCGCGTTTCCCCTGGTCACCCAGCCGCCCGGCCTGCTCAACGATGGGGACCGGTCCCTGCTCAGCGGCTGCGGCCTGGAGCTGGCCGCCTCTGCTGACCAGCGGCTGGACCGGGAACAAACGATTTTGTATGAGCTCCTGGCCCTGCCTGAGCACGGACTTATGCTCAGCTGGCCCACCGCCGGAGAGGAGGGGGCAGAGCGCCGCCCCTCCTTTGCGGTGGAGCGGATTCGGAGGCTGCTGCCGGAGTGTGTCCAGAGCGGCACCTTACGGCTGGATGGCTCGCTGGCGCTGAACGCGCCCAGGCCCGCCCTGGACTTCGCGGGCCGGACAGGAAACAAGCTCGTGCTGGACTGCCTCCGCCGGGAAACGGAGCTGGGCAGCGCTGTGGACCGGGTGGAAGGCGCGTCCCGGCTGAGCCGGGGGCATTTGAGCCGCCCTGCGGTGGAGGCGCTGTACGGAAACCGGGTGCGGCTGTCCGCCTCCCGAATGGACAAGGTGAAATCCTGCCACTTCTCCTACTTCATGCAGTACGGGCTGAAAGCGAAAGCCCGCCGCCGGGCGGGCTTTGACGCGCCGGAAGCGGGCACCTTCGTCCACTACGTGCTGGAGCATGTGCTCACCGGGGCCAGGCTCCGGGGCGGGGTCAAGAGCTGTGAGCAGGAGACGGTCCGGAAGCTGACCCGGGACGCGGTGGACGAGTATATATTCAACGAGCTGGGAGGCATGGAGAACAAGACGCCCCGGTTCCGTTACCTCTTCCGGCGGCTGCTGAAGTCGGTGGACCTGGTGGTGGACAACGTAGTGGAGGAGCTGCGCCGGTCCGACTTCCAGCCCATCGCCTTTGAGCTGGGGTTCGGAGAGGGAAAGGACCTGCCGCCCGTGGAATTGACGGTGGACGGGCTCACCCTGTCCGTGTCCGGCTTTGTGGACCGGGTGGACGGCTGGGTGAAGGACGGAAAGCTGTACATCCGGGTGGTGGATTACAAGACGGGAACCAAGAGCTTTGATTTGACGGACATCTGGCATGGGCTTTCCATGCAGATGCTGCTGTACCTGTTCACCCTGGAGGACGAGGGGGAGACCTGCCTGGGAGGCGACCCGGTTTCGGCGGGCGTGCTCTACCTTCCAGCCCATGACGTGATTGTGCGGGGGGGCCGGGACCTGGAGGAGGGCGCCCGGCGGGACGCGGTGGACAAGGCGCTGACCCGGTCGGGGCTGCTGCTCAGCGACAGGGACGTGCTGGATGCCATGGAGCACTGGGAGGCCGGGGAAGGGCCGCGGTTCCTGCCGCTGAGGGTGTCCAAAAAGTCGGGAGAAATCAGCGGGGATGCCCTGGCCACGGCGGAACAGCTGGGAAAGCTGCGGCGGCACATTGGAAAGGTGCTGAGGGATATCGGCGGGGAGCTGGCGGAGGGCAATATCGCCGCAGACCCCTATTACCGGAACGCCCAGATGACGGCCTGCGCCTACTGCGAGTATGCCGCGGCCTGTCATTTTGAGGAGGGAAAGGACTGCCGGAGGTATCTCTACTCTATGAAGGGTGTAAAATTCTGGGAGAGCCTGGACAGCGGACAGATTACGGTGTGAGTTCTTTTTCTTGAAAGAAAAAGAACCAAAAAGAACTTCAAACGGCGTTCTATTTCAGATGCTGCAACCCCGTGGGGCCGTGCTCCGGCTCCATCAATGCTAAAACAGGAGCTTTGCGTAGGGCCCGATGACCTCATCGGGCCGTGTCCTGGTTTCGTAAATGTTAGAACAGGAGCTCCGCCGCCAGCTTTGCTCCGGTGCGGAGGCCGCAGAGGGTGGCGTCCCGCATCATGGAAAACATCATGGCCTGGTAGGCGTCCGTCAGCTCGGACAACAGCTTTTGTTCCGGCCCGGACAGCCGGGCGCTCAGCTCCGCTTCCAGACAGTCAAAGGCTTCACTGGCCTGGCGGTAGGAATTGCTGCTTTCGCTGAGAGAGGCAATGAACTGTTCGCCGCCGTCGTAGAGATCGTTCAGGATGGATTGCATTTTTAGGACACCTCACTTAAAATACAGAAAAGGACTTATTGTTCCTACTTATTATACCGCACAATAAGTCCGGTGTCAAGAGGGAGAAATCATATGGCTTTATTTGAAGAGCGATTTTCAGCATTGCGAGAGGAAAAAAAGGCAACGCAAAAAGCGGTCGGCGATGTTTTGGGAATCAGTGACCGGGCAATTCGGTTTTATGAGATTGGCAAACGCCGTCCGGACTTTGACGGGCTGCTGGCCCTGGCGGATTATTTTGACGTGTCGATTGATTATCTCGTGGGACGGACAGACAAACGGGAGGTCAACCGGTAAAGCACCATAGGGAGTGAACAAAACCATGTCCATCCAGCTGACAGAAGAACAACAGGCCGTTGTGACCAACCGTGGAGGCGAGCTTCTGGTCTCCGCCGCGGCGGGCTCCGGCAAAACCCGGGTGCTGGTGGACCGGCTCCTGACCCGTGTGACGGAGGAAGGGCTCAACCTGGACCAGTTCCTGGTCATCACCTACACCAAGGCCGCTGCCGCCGAGCTTCGGGGCAAGATTCTGGACGAGCTGAACCGCCGCCTGGCCCAGTCCCCAGGCGACCGGCGGCTCCAGCGGCAGACCACCCTGATCGGCCGGGCGCAGATTTCCACCATCCATTCCTTCTGCACCAATCTCCTTCGGGAGAGCGGCCACCTCCTCGATTTGGACCCGGACTTCCGGGTGGGGGACGAGGGAGAGAGCGCGGTGCTGAAAAACCGCGCCCTGGACCGGGTTCTGGCGGAGCGCTATGAGCAGGTCCAGGAGGGGGACGATTTTTCCAACCTGCTGGATACCATGTCCGCCGGACGGGATGACAGCCGCCTCGCCTCCATGGTGCTGGACGTGTTCAACCGGGTCCAGAGCCACCCCGATCCCCGGCGGTGGCTTCAAGAACAGGAGGCGGCATTGGCCATGGAGGGGGTCTCCGACGCTGGAGAGACCCCCTGGGGCAGGCTGCTGATGGACGACGCCAAAACCCAGACGGAATATTGGCGGCGGATGATGATTCGGGCCCTGGACTGGCTGGACCAGGACGAAAAGCTGGCCGGGGCATACTCTCCCAGCCTCTGCGACACCCTGGACAGCCTGGACAATTTCCTGTCCGCCCTGAACCGGAGCTGGGACGGCGCCTGCCGCGTGGGGGACATCGCCTTTCCCCGGCTGGGCGCGGCCCGAAATGTGGAGCACCCTGCCCTTCAGGAGCGGGTCAAGGCTCTGCGGGACAAGTGCAAGCGGCGTATGGCCAAGCTCACGGAGCGGTTTTCCCAGCCCTCCGCCCGGCTGCTGGAGGACCAGCTTTCTGTCCGTCCGGCGGTGGGGGAGCTCTTCCGGCTGGTGGCCGGTTTTGACGAGGCGTACACCAGGGAGAAGCAACGGCGGAAGCTGGTGGATTTCTCTGATTTGGAGCATCTGGCCCTGCGCCTGCTGGTGGACGAGAGGGGAGAACCCACCCCGGCGGCGGAGCGGTGGAGCGAGGCCTTTGCCGAGGTGATGGTGGACGAGTATCAGGACACCAACGAGGTGCAGAACGCCATTTTCAACGCCCTGACGGGCGGCGGGCGGCGGCTTTTCCAGGTGGGGGACGTGAAGCAGTCCATCTACCGGTTCCGGCTGGCGGACCCCACGATCTTTCTGGGCAAGTACGACGCCTTTACCCCTCATAAACAGGCGGCGGAGGGGGAGCCCCGCACGATTGTCCTCTCCCGGAATTTCCGGTCTCGGGCCAAGGTGCTGGAAGGGGTCAACTTCCTCTTTGAGAATCTGATGAGCCGCGCCTTTGGCGAGCTGGACTACACCGCCGAACAGCGGCTGTACCCCGGCCTGCCCTATCCGGAGCACCCGGACGACCGGGTGGAGCTGGATGTGGTAGACCTGAGCGGCGCGGCATCCGCCGGAGACGAGGAGAAGCTGGGCCGGGACCAGGCGGAGGCCCGGTTCCTGGCCAAGCGGATTCGGGAGCTGCTGGACAGCGGCTTCCCGGTGACGGAGGGGGACGGCCTGCGCCCGGTGAACACGGGGGATATTGTGATTCTCTACCGGTCGGTGCGGACCCGTCTGCCCGCCCTCACCCGGGCGCTGGCGGAGCAAAACATCCCCTGGCAGGCGGACGACGGAGGAGATTTCTTCTCCGCCACGGAAATTTCCGTGGCCGTGGGCTTTCTTCAGATCATTGACAACCCCCGTCAGGACATACCTCTGATTTCCGTCCTTCGCTCGCCGGTGTACGCCTTTACCGGCGACCAGCTGGCCCGGATTCGGGCGGCCAGCCCCACGGGGGATTTTTATTCCGCCCTGGTTTCCTATGCCCAAGAGGGCGATGAGCCCTGCCGGCGCTTTCTGGACGAGCTGAACGGCTTCCGCCTCCGGGCGGGAGACCTGAGCAGTCATCAGATTCTGTGGGACCTGTACGAGCGGACGGGCCTCATCAGCCTGTTCGGCGCGCTGCCCGGCGGGGAGAACCGGCAGGCCAACCTGCGGCTGCTGTACGAGTACGCCCGGCAGTTTGAGGGGGCAGGGCACAAGGGACTGTTCGGCTTTGTCTCCTACCTGCGGCAGCTGGAGGAGAGCGGCCGGGAGCTGCCCTCTCCGGCTAACGGTCCGGGGCAGGGGGTCAAAATCATGTCCATCCACAAGTCCAAGGGACTGGAATTTCCGGTGGTCTTTGTGGCGGGGCTGAGCAAGCAGTTCAACAACCAGGATCTGAACCTGCCTATGCTGTTCCATCCCAGGCTGGGGGTGGGGCCAAACGGGCTGGACACCCAGCGGCTGGTGGAGTATCCCACCCTGGCCCGAACGGCGGTCCGGCGGCAGCTGGAGCGGGAGATGAAGGCGGAGGAGCTGCGGCTTTTGTATGTGGCTATGACCCGGGCCAGGGAGAAGCTGATTCTGGTTCACACCACGGCAAACTGGGCTTCGGCATTGAAAAAGCTGGCTCCGGACGCGGTGTGCCCGGCGGAGCCGGAGGCGCTGGACGCGCTTTCTTCGGTGGGTGAATGGGTGCTCCTTCCGGCGCTGGTCCGGCCGGAGGCCAAAGCCCTGCGGCAGGATTACAGCCTGGAGCTGTGCTTCGAGAGCGGCCCGGAGTGGGACATCCGGCTGGTGGATGGGGCGGTCTTTCAGGAAATGCCGGAGGCAGGAGCGGAGATCCAGGGAGCGGATCCGGAGCGTCCGGCTGCCGCGCTGAGCCGGGCGGAGATAGAGGAACGGCTGCGGTGGCGGTATCCATCTCCAGCCCTGGCGGATCTGCCTTCCAAGGTGACGGCCACCCAGCTGAAGGGGCGGTATCGGGACGAGGAGGCGGCAGAGGAGAGCGGCCAGCGGCCCCTTCGGCCCCTGGCCTTCGAGCGGCCCCGGTTTGCGTTGGAGGAGCGGGGCCTGACCCCGGCCCAGAAGGGCACGGCCCTCCATTTGGCCATGGAGCTGATTGACCTGCGGGAAACGGAATCCGAGGAGCAGGTGGAAGGGGAGATTCTGCGGCTGATGGACCAGGGCAGTCTGACAGAGCAGCAGGGGGAGGCGGTGGACGCGGGAGCGATCGCCCGGTTTTACGCCTCGGAGCTGGGACGGCAGGCGAAAGCGGCTCCGGACCTGCGGCGGGAGTTCAAGTTTTCCATTCTGACGGACGCGGCTGCCTGCTATCCGGAGGCGGGAGCAGAGGAGCAGGTGCTGCTGCAAGGGGTGGTGGACTGCTGCTTCACCGGGCCGGAAGGGCTGACCGTGGTGGACTTCAAGACGGACCATGTGAGGCCCGGCCAGGAGGCGGAGCGGGCAAAAGGGTACTGGCCTCAGCTGGAAGTGTACACCAGGGCGCTGGAGGAGATTTTCAAGCGGCCAGTGGCCCGGAAGGCGCTGTGGTTCTTTGCCACCGGCACAGCGGTGGAGGGCTGAATCCTATAAAATGCAGTGAAATGTAAAAAAACTCCTGACAATTTCCCGCCTTTTTCGGATACCCTAATTGTATCAAGGGAAGGAGGCGGAACAGATGAACCGTCGTTTTTGGAATGGAATCGGACTTGGCATGGCGGTGGGCGCGGCCACAGCCGCGGCAGTGTCCATGAAGCCGAAGCACAAGAAAATGAAAGCGGGCGCCAAAAAGGCCATTCACGCCGTGGAGGGCGCTGTAGAAAATCTGACAGACCATATGGGCATGTGACAAAAAAAGAGCCGTCCGGACCATGCCGGACGGCTCAGCTTGTCGAAAAAGCAGGAATTTAAAATAGGGTGTCAAAACTGTCAGGGCTTTGCGTGGGGGGATAGTGTGAAAGGGGGTCCAACTTGCCAGTGGCAAGTTGGATGATTTCGGGCGAAGCCACCTTAAATCAGAAGCCCCCGCTTTCGCGTGCAGTCACCCGCCCGCAGGCGACTGATTTCGTCAGAATGACGAAA
>JAAWCD010000094.1 GCA_022793095.1 Oscillospiraceae bacterium
ACACCGTCTGAATCAGTCTTTTTCCGTCCAGCTGCGTCAAAAATGCTCGGAATACATCCAGTATTCCTGCGCTTTTTTCCTTGCCGGGCGAAAAATTCCCGGCCCATCCGGCGCACCGGGAGATTTTAAACAGGCTCTAACAAATGGGGGCGGTTCATTTATGTTATCACAAGAACTCTTTATTTTCCAGCAAAGAAGAGAGATCCTCCAGCAAAAAGAAGGTATAGGTCCCGGAGGCAATTTCCTTTCCCTGGCCGTCGGTGAGAACAGCCTCCATGACCACCACAGTCCGGCCGTTTTTCACCAGCTTTGTTTCACAGTACACTTTCTCAGTCCCGGCGGCGGGCCGGAGGTAATTGAGGGAACAGTTCAGCGTGACGCAGGCCCTCCCGCCAGTGCAGGCGGCCACGCCCGCCGCGGTGTCCATCAGGGTGCAGAGACAACCGCCGTGGACAATATTCCGCGGGTTCATGCTGGACTGGGTGACCGTCAGCACGCCCCGGCTCCAGTGGTCGCCCACCTCCGTAATTTCAATGCCAGCATCCGCCGAAAAGTGGCCGGGCCGGTTGACCCGCTCCTTCAGCTTGGCCCAAAGCTCCTCTTGCGTCATGCCGGCGATCATTTTATTGCAGGAATCCATTTAGAATCTTCTCCTCCGCTTCTTCTTCCGTCATACCCAAGGTCATCAGCTTCAGAATTTGCTCTCCGGCAATGCGGCCAATGGCGGCCTCATGGATGAGCTGGGCGTCTGTGTGGTTGCAGGTAATGGCGGGAATGGCCTTAATCTTGGCGCTGTCCATGATAATAGAGTCGCACTGCACATGGCCGAAGCACTTGTTTTCCCCCACCATCCGGGGATAGAACACCTGCCGGGAATCGTCCTGCGCCACCGAGCGGGAGATAACCCGTCCGGTGGAGTCCTCTCCTTCCAGCACAATGTCCATCTCTGATTCCGCCAGCTGTGTCCCGTGGGTCAGCAGCTTTTCCGTAATCACCGCCTCGCCGTCCTTGCCCACCACAATCTTGGTGTAACGCTTGGTGGAGTCCACCCCGCGGATCTGGACGGTCTCCATGTCAATGGCTGCGCCCTCCTCGAGATAGACGACGGTTTGAGGGTTCATGATGCGGGCTCCGGTGCCCTCACCCTCGCCGTAATGCTTCTCGGTGTAACGAATGTGGGAATTCTTCCCCACGTAAAAGGTGTGAACGCCGTCGTGCTGAGAGGTGTCACAACCGTCGTTGTGAATACCGCAGCCGGCCACGATCAGCACGTCACAGTTTTCCCCAATGAAGAAGTCGTTATACACCATCTCATTCAGCCCGCTTTGGGTGATGAGCACAGGGATGTGACACTCTTCCCCCCTGGTGTTGTCCGCGATACGGATATCAATGCCGGACTTGTCCGTCTTGGATGTGATCTCAATGTTCTTGCTGGATGCGCGGGAGTCCAACTGACCGTCCTTCCGGATGTTGTAAGCCCCCTTGGGTGTTCCCTTCATATTTGCGATTTGAAAGAGCATATTGCTGTCAATGGGATTCATCGTTTGTTCGCCTCCTGTTTGGCCAATGATTATTTTACGGAAAGCTGGCGGAACGGCCCGTTGACCGCACCGGCTTGTCCTCCAAAAGAACCGCCGCAGTACGCCAGCTTAAAATTCTTTGCGAAGCTTTCTTTCAAGAAAGCGTGGATTCGTTCATGAAACTGCATCCGGAGGCGGTGTTGGCCAGAATCTCCGGGAAGATTTCGTCCTTGGGTCCCCGCTTCACGATTTGCCCGCCAGCCACCATGACAATTTCGTCCGCCAAGTTGATGATCCGCTCCTGATGGGAAATCACCACCAATGTGGCCTGCCGCTTATCATGAATCAGCCGGAAGGTGTCCGTCAGCTTGGCGAAGGACCACAGGTCAATCCCCGCTTCCGGCTCGTCAAAAATCATCAGATCCGAGTTCCGGGCCAGAATGGTGGCGATCTCAATCCGCTTGACCTCGCCGCCGGACAGGGACGCGTCCACCTCCCGGTCCACATAGTCATTGGCGCACAGCCCCACTCGGGTCAGATACTGACAGCACTCCTCGCGGCTCAGCTTGCTGCTGCCCGAGGCCAGCTCCAGCAGGTCCCGGACGCGGAGGCCCTTGAACCGGGGCGGCTGCTGAAAGCCGTAGCTGATGCCCAGCCTGGCCCGCTCCGTGATGGTCAGCGCTGTGACATCCGTCCCATTCAGCAGAATCTGTCCCGAGGTTGGTTGAACCAGGCCCATGATAACCTTGGCCAGCGTGGTCTTTCCGCCCCCGTTAGGGCCCGTGATGACGACGAATTTCCGGTCCTCAATGGTGAGGCTTACGTCGTTCAGAATGTCCGTCCGGACGCCGTTCTCGTCGGACGCCTGGTACGTCAGATGTTTGATTTCCAGCATGGACTTCATTTCTCCTTTGTCTCTTGCGCGGCCGCGCGTTGTCTCTATTGTCAAACGAGTTGGAACGTGTTAGTCTTTCCAACTCCGCGGCAAAAAATCGCCGCGGAGGGCCATGGAGCCCTGGCTTGAACTTCCTGAGGAACAAAGCGTAACCCTTCCCTCCAGTTCCGCTTTGCTCACACTTACCTAGAGAATGGCACACCAAACCATTCCTTGATTCATTCTATACTATTTTAATGGGAAATGCAACCCCTCTTTTCCACGTGCATAAATTGAACCGAAAGGAGGTGTTGAAATGGAATTAGAACCCAGTGTACGCCCGGGGGAGGCGGAGCAGTTTGCCCGCGTCTGGAGCCGGGTGACGCCGGAGGAAATCCCCGGAAGCGCGGTCCAGCTGGTGGTACATGAGCCGCCGGCGGTTTTGGAGCCCCTTCTTCCCCTGGGGGAGGAGTCTGAAGGGGAGGGGGACGCACTGCGGCGGTACATTGTTCGGGAGCTGCAAGGCTGGAAGAGCTTTCAGGCGCTGGCGGGCAGCGGCGCGGGGAGCACACCGCTGAAGAGCTGTGGAGCGGAGGAGCTGCGCCATGCAAAGCGTCTGTCCGCCGTGTATTTTCTCATCAGCGGGGTGCGCTATCTTCCGGTGGAGCGGGCGGCGGGCAGCCGCTGGTCCAGCCGGGAGCAGGGATTGAGGGCGATGTTTCAGGCAAGCCAGCGGGCGGAGCTGGAGTACCGCCGGGCGGCGGAGGAAACCAGGGATCCGGCCTTGTCCAGTCTCTATCTGGAGCTGTCCAGGGAGGAGGCGGTCCACCTTGCCCGCATCCGCCTGGTGCTGGAGGAGACGCTGTAGTTTCTCTTCTTTTCTTGCAAGAAAAGAAAGAGAAGAACTTTAAACGATAATGGAACGCTCACACGAACACGGCCTGAACCAGCACCATATAGAGGATGGTCCCGCCGAAGATGGAGAGGAGGTTATTGCCTTTCCAGAGGTGCAGAATGGCTACCACAGCGACACACAGCAGTTCCGGCAGGCCGTGATTCCCAGCAAACAGGTCGATGTTCCGCAGACAGTAGATGATGAGCATGGCGATGACCGCCGGAGGCAGCACGCTGCCCAGATAGACCACCACTCTGGGGGGCTGTCCGCCCCGGCCAAAGAGGAGAAAGGGCAGCAGCCGGGTCAGGAAGGTGACGCCGGCCATGACCAAAATGGAGGCCACGGCCTGGATTGGAGTGAGCGCCATCAGACCGCCACCTCCTCTCCCGGCTGTTCCAGCCTGCCCCGCAAAAAGAGAAGCAGGGCGGAGATAGCCAGCAGGGCGGGAATGAGCAGGTTGTCCGGCCCGAAGATCAGGCAGGACAGAATTGTGCAGCCAAAGCCCAGCAGGGCGGGCAGATGGTGGGTCAGGTCCTTTTGCTTCACGGACTTCCACTGCTCCACGGCGATGACCACAAAGAGGGCGGTCATCGCGAAGTCGATTCCGGTGGTGTCGAAGGTGATAAGCGCCCCCAATGTGGCCCCGATGAAGGAGCCCAGGATCCAGTAAGAGTGGTCCAGCATGGCCACCGCCAGATAAAACCGGTCTGGATTCACTCCGGCGGGCGGATGGACGGAGGTCATCAGGGCGTAAGTCTCGTCTGTGAGGGAGAAAATCAGGTAGGGCTTTTTCGCGCCGGTGCCTTGAAAGGTGTCCAGAAGGGAGAGCCCATAAAACAGGTGCCGGAAGTTCAGGAGGAAGGTGAGCAGCGCCACTTGGGGGAGGGCTGTCCCCTGGGCCAGCAGGGTGCAGCCCAGATACTGGCCAGAACCCGCATAGATGATGAGGCTCATAAACACGGCCCAAAGAGGGCCGTAGCCTACGGCCTGTAACATGAGGCCGAACGCGATGCCAATGGACAGGTAGCCCATCAGCACAGGAACAGTGCAGGGAAACGCAGCGGACAGCGCGGAACGGTTCAAAATAAAATCACGCCTTTGGGAAGTAATCTCTTCGTTTCCTCGAAAGGAAACGAAGCAAACGGAACTTTCAGCTGTGGCTCAAGAGACGGGCTGGAAGCGCCGTCTTTACGTTGATATTGTATTATTATAGTGGAGTCCGGCGTAGATTGCAAGATGTGACGCCGGGTTATTCGCGGAAAACTTGAAATTTAGACGAAAAAATGCCCGGTCTGGCCGGACCGGGCATGGAAGCGTTTCCTGCAAAATTTCAAATGCGGTTCATTCTTCCAGGAAAAGGGGTTGTTTTTCATCCTTTGCATGGTACACCGGCGCGATAGTGCAGGGCAGGCCGTCATCCTCAAAGCTGCTGATGGTGGACGCCAGGCTGAGATAGCCGCTGGTTGTGTTGCCCCGGAGTTTGCCGTCTACAACGCCGGCCTCATTCGTTTCAAAAGCGGAGCGCAGGTCTGACGCCGGCCCGCGTCCCGCTTCCCACGCGCCTGCCCCGCCCGGCGCCGCGCCGCCTGACACCGGCGGCGTGCAGGGGTGGGAACGGCACATATATCGTTTCTGGCAGCGGCTTTATTCACATAAAAAAGACCGTACCCGAATGGGAACGGCACGCCGCATTGTTTGGACAGCCGCTTTACTCCCTCCGGGTCAAATGGGGGACTCGCTTCCAAGCAGGCAGGCACACTGGCTGGGACCTCCGCCACGGACCACGGAACTGCCCTGTCCCGCTTCCCGGCTGGAATCACTCCACCCTTCCAGTTTTTTTGCACAGGCCTGCACCTGCCGCCCTGTTTCACCGCGCCCTTTCCTCAGTGCACAGTCCCTGTATGGTCTAAAACCTGTTTCCATATTTGGTGCGGATTCTTTTGATACATATTTATGATACGCTGCTTTTTTCATTCTGTCAAGGTGTAGGAGTAATAATTCCCACTTTCTGACCGGTATTTATTATTATGATCCGCTGTTTGTGCAAGAGAATTCAAACAAAATTCACAAAACCCTCTTTTCTTTTCCGCGCAATATGGTATACTATAACAAGAAGCCCTTTCAGAGGCTTCCCAACGATAAGGGCGCGGCCTCCCGGCCGCGCGGAAGGAGCTGAACGATATGAAGTTTGTGTTCACTGACAAAAAGGTCACCCTGCCTCAGAAGGTTCATGACTACGCGGAAAAAAAGGTGGGAAAATTAGACCGTTACTTCAAGTCGGACGCGGAGGCCTTTGTCACCTTCAGTGTGGAGAAGAACCGCAACAAGGTGGAGCTGACAGTCCATGCCGGAAGCATGTATTTCCGGGCGGACGAATCCAGCTCGGACATGTTTGCGTCCATCGACACGGCGGTATCCTCCATTGAGCGGCAGATCCGCAAGAACAAGACCCGGCTGTCCAAGCGGCTGCGGACCGACGCCTTTGAGCGCGCTGTAGAGGAGCAGTCTTCCTTTGTCCCTGACGAGCCTGAGGAGGAGTTCAAGGTTATTCGCACCAAAAAATTCCCCATTAAGCCCATGACGGTGGACGAGGCCATTTTGCAGATGAACCTTTTGGAGCACACCTTCTTCGCCTTCCGCAATGAAGACGCGGGCGGAGCGTTTGCGGTGGTCTACGCCCGGAACGACGGCGGTTATGGCCTGATTGAAGACGCGGATTGAGCGCGCTGATACACAAGAAAAGGCGTGGCGGACATTGTCCGTCACGCCTTTTCGCCCAACCTCGCCGTTGGCGGGATGCTTGACAGGTTGAACCGGACCGCTGAAATTTCAGCGGTCCGGTTTTTCAGCATGCAGATGTGCTTTCATCATAGAAAGACAACCTGCCGCAGCAGGAGGCTGGTGAGCCAGCCTAAAACGCTCAACAACAGGACCGACACCAAGGCCGTGAGCGCCACATAGCGGACCGCCGCCCTTTTCCTGGCGCCGCCAACCAACAGTTCTGGTATATTTGTGGGGTTCTCATTTGAAAAGGCATAGATCGCACGGATTTGCCGGGATGAATACACATTTAGAGCCCTTGAACGGGGATATACCACCATAATATGATCCCCAACTTGAAAGTCACGCTCACAATCCCGCCTTCGGATATGGAACTGCGTGGGACGGGTCAGATGAGGGTAGCTGGCGGGCCTCACCGTTTGGGGGAGCATACCTTCAATGGTGTACCGGTTGTTTGACCTCTGCCTGACATATCCCGCTTTTACCTCTTTATCACCCATTAGAACCGCAAAGACCGCCTGGGCATATTGCTTTATCCCCAGAATGGTAATCACGGCAAAGACCATAAAAATGAGGGGTATGACAAGCAGAAAGAGAAACCTTGCCCCGTACCGTTCTGTTGAGGCAAGAATGATATAGGAAGACGGGGCAATGACGAGAAATCCATACAGCCCAACCCCCAGTATCTGCAAGATCAGAAGACAGGTGTGCCCGGCGACGAAGCTTTGACAGCGCTTCTGATAGCGGACATATCGCTTCTCCTGCGTTCTCATCTCCCCCATATCATACCTCCGGCAACGCCTCGACAGACCGCAGGGTGAGCACGTCCTCTCCCACAGAGAACCGGACGCTGTAACCGGCGAAATCCATTCCATAAACCCGGTCCGGGTCCCGCTGATACTGAGGCCGTGGGTCGTGGGCCAGCACGCCCAGCAGAGCGGACCGGGTCCGCTCCGGCAGGGCTGACAGCAGTTCCTTCGGGTCCTCCACCCGCAGGAGCCGTCCGCCGTCAGGCCCGGCAAAGCCGGACGCCGCCTCCGGGTGGCAGTCCGTGTAGGGAAGGTAGGGCTTGATATCCAGAATGGGGGTGCCGTCCATCAGATCGGCTCCGGAAACCCGCAGCACCATACCCAGATCTGGATGGCGTTCCACACCCAGCAGGCGGACGGAGGAGAGCCCGATGGGGTTGGGCCGGAAGGGGGAACGGGTGGCGAATACGCCCATACGGGTGTTCCCGCCCAGACGGGGCGGCCGCACCGTTGGGGACCAGTTCTCCCGGACCGCCTGGTGGAACTGCCAGATCAGCCAGATATGGCTGAAGCCCTCCAGCCCCCGCAGGGCGTCTGGATTGCGGTATTCCGGCGCGAATACCACAAGCGATTCCAATTCCTCCACCAGGCCGCTTTGACGGGGGATGCCGAATTTGGATGGAAAATCACTGTGAATATGGGCGATGATGTTCATGGAAATGGCGGTCATGCGGCAGCCTCCTGTCGGACATGGCGAAGCCAGTTAAAGTTCTTTTTGCTTCTTTTCACCCTAAAGGGTGTGGACTCCACTAAGATTTTGCTTCGCAAAATCAAGTGTCGTTCAATCTTTCAAGAAAAAGAAGACATCTCCTGGTTGATGCTGTCCTCGCAGGCCTGCATGGCGGCCAGCGTCCGCTCCAGCAGAACGTCCAGCTCCCAGCCCAGCAGCTCCGCGCCCTGGAGAATGACATCCCGAGAGCATCCAGCCGCAAACTTTTTGTCCTTAAACTTCTTTTTCAGGCTCTTCAGCTCCATATCCTTGGTGCTCTTGGAGGGCCGCATCAGCGCCGCGGCGCCAATGAGCCCGGTGAGCTCGTCGGCGGCGAAGAGCACCTTTTCCATCTCGTGCTCCGGCTTCAGCTCTGAGCAGAGGCTCCAGCCGTGGCAGGCCACCGCTCGGATGAACTCCTCGCTCAGACCCGCGTCCCGCAGCAGCTCCCGGCACTTTGAGCAGTGCTCGTCAGGCCACTGCTCAAAGTCAATATCGTGGAGCAGGCCCACGGCGGCCCAAAAATCAGCCTGATCTCCGTACCCCAGCTCGTTGGCGTACCAGCGCATGACGCCCTCAACCGTCAGGCCATGGCGCAGGTGAAAGCTGTCCTTGTTGTAGGTTTGCAGCAGGGAAAAAGCCTGTTCGTGATTCAGTTCCATGGGAATTTCTCCTTTTCTCTTCATGTTCTCTTCTTTTCCTTGAAAGGAAAAGAAGCAAAAGGAACGTTAAGCGGCTCCGGCCGAAGCTTTATACAACTTGAAAGAGATAGAATTTTAAATAATCTGTTTCGGGTACGTTCCACAGAATGGGATGATCGGGGGCCTGCTGCCGGGCCTCAATCTGCCGCAGGCACACGGAAGCATCCGCCGCCGCGCCGCGGAGCATATCCCGGAACAGCTCGTCCGTCATAAAGTGGGAACAGGAGCAGGTAGCCAGATAACCGCCCCGCGGCAGCAGCTTCATGGCCTTCAAATTGATCTCCTTATACCCCCGGACCGCGTTCCGAACGGTCTGCCGGGACTTGGTGAAGGCGGGCGGGTCCAGAATGATGTAGTCGTAATCACGCCGTTTCTCCTCCGCCATTTGGGTCAGAAGCTCAAACACGTTGGCTGTCCGGAAATCCATCACCCCTTCCAGCCCGTTCCGGCGGGCATTTTCCTCCGCCATGGCAATGGCGCCGGCGGAAATGTCCACACTGGTCACGTGAACCGCGCCGCCTTTGGCGGCGTTCAGACCGAAGGAACCGGTGTGGGTGAAGCAGTCCAGCACCCGCCGCCCCTTGGCCAGGCGGCCTGCCGCCCGCCGGTTGTACTTCTGATCCAGGAAAAAGCCGGTCTTCTGCCCGTTCTCCACATCTACCCCATACCGGATTCCGTTTTCCACAATCTCCGTCACTGGTGAGGTGGGAATTGGCGCGCCCCCCAAGGGGAACCAGCCTTTGCCCTGCTCCAGTCCTTCCTTCTCCCGAAGCGCTGCGTCGTTACGCTCAAACAGACCGTCAATCCGCTCCCCCTGTTCGGTGAGCAGCCGGTACAGGCCGTTGAACAAGAGGGACTTGACCCGCTCCATCCCCAGAGACAGCACCTGAGCGGACAGCAGATTGCCGTAGCGGTCAACGGTCAGACCGGGAAACTGGTCCGCCTCCCCATGAATGAGGCGGCAGCAGGCGAAGTCATCCGGACCCATAACAGTCCGGCGGTAGGCCACAGCGTATTCCAGCCGCCGGAGCCAGAAAGCCTCGTCAAAGCGGTCGTTGGCGTTGCGGGAAAGGATGCGGACCGCAATTTTGGACCTCTGGTTGTAAAATCCAGTGCCCAGATAGCTGCCGCCGGAGGATACCACGTCCACCAGCCCGCCGTTTTCCGCGCCGGTCTGACGGGTGATTTCAGCGCCGTATACCCAGGGGTGCCCGTTTTTCAGCGCCCGTTCTCCTTTGGGCGTCACTGTCACAATGGGATAGCCCCGTTCCTGTTTCATGGCTGTTCTCCTTTGATTCATTTCATCACGTTTTCTATCATAGCATAAATCGCCTGAAATGAAAAGTGTCCCCAGGAAAGTGATTTTGAAGCGTTTTGCCATTTGTATGAGGACACCTACCGCTGCACAACATAGCGGTCGTGGGGCATGTCTACGCCCCGGTAGTGTTTCGTCCAGGTATCCGCGATTGACATGCCATTTCTGACCGCTACACGCTGGGACGCTGCATTCGTATCCCGGATAATAGAGCAGACCTCATCCGCCTTCAGGCGCTCAAAGGCATACGCTTTGCAGGCTTCTGCGGCTTCGATTGCGTAGCCGTTATGCCAATGGGCCCGATTAAAAAGATAGCCGATTTCAAGCACTTCTCTCTCTTTCCACGGCTGCATGGTAAGTCCACATTGCCCAATCAGTTCACCGGTCGCTCTTAAAATCACGGCCCACAGGCCAAAGCCCCACGTTTGATAGCGGGAAATCTGCCGGTCAAGCCATTCCTGCACTTCGTTGCTGCTGAACGCGCCCTCGTATGCGTACATCGTCTCCTCATCCTGCAAAATTCTGCACAAGGAATCAAAATCAGCTTGACTCAGCTCTCGCAGATACAATCTCTCGGTTTGAAGAATCATAGTTGCCTCCACAAATTTTATTTGTCTTTGTCTATAACATAGATGTTGGCGTTATTTCCAATCTGAAAAGGCCCCTCCGCCCCTTGCGCTGGTCTCCGCTTTGTGGTATCTTGATAATTGCACTGTTTGCAGGATATCATAAACACTGTCCCCCGCTGCTGCGGGGGATTTCCGAATGATGGAGGTCTATATGTACGAAAAGATTACCCTTCCCAACGGAGTCCGCATCCTGACCGAGCGGGTTCCCGATATCCGTTCCGCCACACTGGGCATCTGGGCGGCCACCGGCAGCCGCCATGAGGCGGCTGCGGAAAATGGAGCCGCTCACTTTATTGAGCACATGGTTTTCAAGGGCACCAGCACCCAGTCCGCCGCAGAAATCGCCCAGCGGATGGACGCCATCGGCGGCCAGGTCAACGCCTTCACAACCAAGGAGTGCACCTGCTTTTACGCCAGGGCGCTGGATTCTCATCTGTCCGAGGCACTGGACATTCTCTGTTCCATGTTCTTCGACGCCCGGTTCAGCCAGGAGGATGTGGAAACCGAGCGGGGCGTCATTCTGGAGGAAATCGGCATGTACCAGGACACGCCGGACGATCTGTGTTCCGAGCGGCTGGCCGCGGCGGTCTACAAGGGCACCCCGCTGGCCCGGCCCATTCTGGGCACTCCGGCCACGCTGAAAAAGATGACCGGCCCGTGGCTGAAGGACTACATGAAGGCCCATTACACACCGGAACACATTGTGGTCTCGCTGTCTGGGTCCTTCTCCCCGGAGCTGGTGGGGGAGATCAAGGACCGGTTCTCCGAAATGAGCCCAGGAGCGCACCAAAAGGAAAAGGGAGCGGCCTACCAGCAGGCGTTTACCCGGAAGAAGAAGGCCATTGAACAGAATCATCTGATTGTGGCCTTCCCGTCCATTCCCCTGCAAAGCCCGGACCGGTTCGGCATGCAGCTGCTGTCCTCCATGCTGGGCGGGGGCATGTCCTCCCGGCTGTTTCAGGAGGTCCGGGAAAAGCGGGGCCTGTGCTATTCCGTTTACACCTATGGGGCCGGCCATGAGGACACCGGCCTGTTTGCCATTTACACCGCCCTCAACCGGGAGATGGAGGGGGAGGCACTCCGGACCATTGTGGAGACTGTGCGGGACTTCACGGAGCGGGGCGCGGACCAGGGCGAGCTGGACCGGGCCAGGGAGCAGTCCAAAGCCAACGTGCTCATGGGCCTGGAGTCCACCACAGCCCGGATGAACCATCTGGCCCGGTCGGAGCTCTACCAGGACAAAATCCTGACCCCGGACGAGATCATCGCCGCCTACGACGCGGTAACGCTGGAGGATATCCGCCGTCTGGCGGCGGAGACCTTCGACTGGAGCCGGGTCTCCCTCTCCGCTGTGGGCCGGGTGGCGGAGGAAGAAGCCTACCGCGAAGCGCTCGCTTCTTTTTCTTGAAAGAAAAAGAAGCAAAAAGAACCTTAAGCTGGCGGACTGCCATGTCTCTCAGGACGTGCGGTGCCCTTGGGAAGAAGAGCCGGAAAAACCGGACTTCTCCTTGATGGCATAGCACTCTTTGGGAAGCATAGCAGTCCGCCAGCTTAAAGTTCTTTGCAAAGCTTTCTTTCAAGAAAGCGTCGTGCGCGTGCGGGTGACGGCGTTATGCCAGCCGGTCAGGAGCTTTTCCCGAAGCGAAGACTCCATGCAGGGCTGGTAGGTCATATCACAGGCCCAGAGATGCCGGATTTCCTCCGTGTCCTTCCACACCCCCACAGCCAATCCTGCCAGATAGGCCGCGCCCAGCGCCGTGGTCTCCCGAATCACCGGCCGGCGCACCTCCCGGTCCAGAATGTCCGCCTGGAACTGCATCAGGAACCGGTCACGGCTGGCCCCTCCGTCCGCCTTGAGCTGGGTCAGCGGCACGCCTGTATCCGCTTCCATGGCCCGAACCAGATCGGCCACCTGATAGGCAATGGACTCCTGGGCCGCCCGGATGATGTGCTCCCGCTTGGTGCCCCGTGTCAGCCCCACAATGCTGCCCCGGGCGTGCATGTCCCAATAGGGCGCACCCAGGCCTGTGAAGGCGGGTACCAGATACACCCCGCCGTTGTCGTTCACTTTTTGGGCGTAGTATTCCGCGTCCCGGCTCTCGGTGAAAAAGCGCATCTCGTCCCGCAGCCACTGAATCACTGCGCCGCCCACAAAGACCGAACCCTCCAGGGCGTACTGCACTTTGCCGCCCAGTCCAATGGCAATCGTGGTAATGAGCCCGTTATGGCTCTGGCAGGGCTGATCGCCCGTGTTCATCAGCAGGAAGCAGCCGGTGCCGTAAGTGTTTTTCGCATCCCCCGGCTGGAAGCAGGTCTGGCCGAACAGGGCCGCCTGCTGGTCTCCGGCAATGCCCGCGATGGGCACCCGGACCCCCTGGATTTCCGTATAGCCGTAGATTTCGCTGGAGGATCGGACCTCGGGCAGCATGGCACGGGGGATATCCAGGGCCTGGAGCAGGGTGTTGTCCCAGTCCAGCCGGTGGATATCATAGAGCATGGTGCGGGAGGCGTTGGTATGGTCGGTAACATGGACCGCGCCGCCGGTCAGCTTCCACAGCAGCCAGGTGTCCACAGTGCCGAACAGAATTTCGCCCCGCTTCGCCCGCTCCCGCGCGCCCTCCACCCGGTCCAGAATCCACTTGATTTTGGTGGCGGAGAAGTAGGCGTCGGGAATCAGGCCGGTGGCCTGCCGGATGTGATCCCCCAATCCGTCCGCAAGAAGCTGGTCAACAAGGCCCGCCGTCCGGCGGCACTGCCAGACAATGGCGTTGCTGATGGGCCGGCCCGTCTCCCGGTCCCAAAGGATGGTGGTCTCCCGCTGGTTGGTGATGCCGATGCCGGCAATGTCTCCCGGCGCAATGCCCGATTGGGCGATGACCTCCATCATCACCCCGTATTGAGAGGACCAGATTTCCATGGCGTCATGCTCCACCCAGCCTTCCCGAGGGTAAATCTGGGTGAATTCCTTCTGGGACACGCCGATGATGTTCTGCTCCGTGTCAAACAGAATGGCCCGTGAACTGGTCGTCCCCTGGTCCAAAGCGAGAATATACTTTCCCATCATTTCCGCCTCCTGTTCTTTTCTTGAAAGAAAAGAACCAAAAGAACTTTAAGCGGCGCGCTCACGAAAATCTTCGGTAGAACCAGTTTAAAGTTCTTTTTGCTTCTTTTTCTTTCAAGAAAAAGAAGTATTACAAATCTCTCGTCGCCACCACGTTGGCCCCGGTGCCGCAGAGGTTGGCGGCCACCACCTGACCGGTTCGGACCGGCGCGGTCAGATCCACCGCCGCCAGCGCCGCCATGGCCTCGAACATCAGCTCCTTGGGAATGGGCCGGTCCGTCTTTACCGGGCATCGGGGATGCAGTCCTCCCGTACAGCGCACGGTGGAGGTCACGACACGGGTGGGATGGGTCAATTCCATTTTACCATACTCCGCCCCGCGGGGGCAACTGTTTCCAGTGATGGAATCCGGCCCCTCCGCCTTCAGGCGGCACCCCTTGGGACAGACAATACAGACAAGCTCCTTCATACCGCATCTACCTCCCGTATGGACACTGTAAGCCTTCCCTCCGCCTGGTCCAGCGCCGCCCTGGGCAGGATGATACGCTCCATCTCGCCCGGCGCCAGCCGGTCCCGCCGGAACCTGGCCAGCTGCCGTTCTCCGGACCGGACCAGAATTTCGCTCTCCCCGCACACCCGATTTACACGGAAAAACAGGCCGCAGCCCTTCTCCACCCGGTCCGGCCGGATGCGCTGAGGCACCGTGTAGGTCACGCCGTCCCCGGTCTCCACCTCCAGCACCGGACCGGCTTCCGCCGTCCCGCCCTGAACAAACCGGGCCGCCGCTTGGCCCGCCCGCTGGCTCTCCGCTGTCACAAAGTCCACCAGGTCATGGACGTGGGCCGCGTTGCCGCAGGCGAACACACCGGGAAGGGAGGTCTCCATGTCTTCAAAGACCACCGCGCCGCTGGTCCGGCGGTCCATTTCAATCCCCGCCTGACGGGTCAATTCATTTTCCGGAATGAGTCCCACCGACAAAAGCAGCGTGTCACAGTCAAACACCCGCTCCGTGCCCGGAATGGGGCGGCGTTCCTTGTCTACCTGGGAAACTACCACCTGTTCCACCCGGTTTTTGCCCCGGATTTCGGTGACGGTGTGGGAGAGGTAAAGGGGAATATCGAAGTCGTTCAGGCACTGGGCAATGTTCCGGCTGAGTCCGCCGGAGTAGGGCATGACCTCCACACAGGCCAGCACCTGGGCCCCCTCCAGGGTCATCCGCCGGGCCATGATGAGGCCGATATCTCCGCTGCCCAGGATGACCACCCGTTTGCCGGGCATCCAGCCTTCCATGTTGACGTAGCGTTGAGCCGTGCCGGCGGTGTACACCCCGGCGGGCCGGGTGCCTGGAATGGCAATTGCGCCGCGGGTCCGCTCCCGGCAGCCCATAGCCAGCACCACCGCTCTGGCCCGCTCCACCTGATAGCCGGTTTCCCGGCCCACCATGTGGACCTCCCGGTCAGGGGTCAGCTCCAGAACCATGGTGCCGGAACGGACTTCCACTCCGGTCTGTTCAAGGATGCTCAGAAATCTTCCGGCGTACTCCGGGCCGGTCAGCTCCTCCTTAAAGTAGTGCAGGCCGAAGCCGTTATGGATACACTGGTTCAGGATGCCGCCCAGCTCCCGGTCCCGCTCCACCAGCAGGATTTCTCTCAGGCCGGCTTCCCAGGCCGCGCACGCTGCCGCCAGCCCTGCGGGACCGCCGCCGATTACGATAAGGTCATAGCGTTTGGTGTTCTTTTTCTTGCAAGGAGAAGAATCAAAAAGAACTTCAGGCGAGTTTCTATCGGGCATCTCTGGGACACCTCCCTTTGGTTGGCTCTATCAAAAGCTGGGTGCCTTTTTGGTCTTGCAGCACCTGGTCCGGTGTGATTCCCAGTTCCCGGCACAGGAGTTCCGCCACACGGGGGCCGCAGAAACCGCTTTGACAGCGGCCCATGCCCGCGTTGGTCCGCCGCTTCACCCCGTCGAGGGAGCGGGGCGGAATAGGACCATGGAGGGCGGACAGGATTTCCCCCTCCGTGACGGTTTCACAGCGGCAGATTACACGGCCATAGGCGGGATCCCGCGCCACAAGAGCAGCCTTTTCCGCCGGGCTCAGCGCCCGGAAGGGGAGCGGGTGGGGAGTAAGCTCCGGCAGCGTTTCCCGGGCCGTCAGGGACAGGCCGGACGCTTCCAGCGCCGCGGTCAGGTGCTCCGCAATGGCCGCCGCCGCGGACAGGCCCGGCGAGCAGATGCCCGCCGCATGGAAGAGTCCGGGCGCCTCCGGGTCCTCCCCCAGGATGAAGTCGCCGGTGCTGGCCCTGGCCCGGACGCCGGAAAAGTTGCGGATGGAAGCCCGGAAGTCGATGGAGGGCACGGATTTCAGGGCGGCAGCCCGGACAAAATCCAGTCCGGCCGTGGTGGTGGCGGTATCCTCGCCCTCTACAGGCTCGGCGCTGGGGCCTACAATCAGGTTTCCGTGGACCGTGGGGGCCACAAGGACGCCTTTTCCCGATGTTCCGGGACACTGGAAAATGATATGGCTGACCCGAGCGCCCTCGGATTTATCCAATAGGTAGTATTGCCCCCGGCTGGGAGAGATAGACCAGGTATGAGGCGCGGCCATGTTGTGGATGCGGCCGGAGAAGACTCCGGCCGCATTGACAATCAAGCGGCTTTCCAGGGGGCCCTGGCTGGTTTGGACCTGCCAGCCAGCCGGAAGGCGCTCCAGGCCCTGGACCTCCCGCTCCAGGAAGAGGCCCGTGCCCCGCAGGACCGCCTGCTCCATCATGGCGAGGCAATAGGACCAGGGGGAACAGATGGCCGCGGTGGGCGCGTGGAGGGCGCAGGTCACGGCAGGGGAGAGGTTGGGTTCCAGGCCGCGGGCTTCCCCGCCGGTGAGCATCCGAAGGTCCGGTACGCCGTTTTCCCGGCCCCGGCGGAGAAGCTCCTCCAGGATGGTCCGGTCCTCCGGCGTGAAGCCGATGACCAGGCTCCCGCACTGCCGGACAGGCACGCCCAGGGCCTGGCAAATCTCCAGAGCACGGGCGGAGCCCCGAACATTGAGCTGGCCCATGAGGGTGCCGGACAGAGGGTCATAACCGGCGTGGAGAATGGCGGAATTGGCCTTGGTGGCCCCCATGGCCACATCGTTTTCCCGCTCGATCACTGCCGTTTTGAGCTGGTAGCGGGACAACTCATAGGCCAGCGCCGCACCGGTGACGCCGCAGCCGATGATTAGCACGTCATACAAAGATAACGCCCTCCTTTATCAAAAAAGCGCGGCATAACAGAACCTTCCGGTTCTCCCCGCCGCGCACTCACATCGCTTGAAATTCTACGCTGAGTATACCATAAGCACAGGGGAAATTCAAGTGGTTTTCCCTTCCGTTATTTGGATGAAGATTTTATCCATGTCAAAAAGTTCCATAAAAACGGCGTTTTTTGTTCTGCACACGATGATTGTAAGCGCAGTTTAACGTTCTTTTCGGTTCCTTTTCGTTCAAGAAAAGGAACAAAGAAAAAGGAGGCCGTCATGTCAACCAACAAAAGCCAAAATCTCAAGCTCCACCTCTGGGAGCCGGAGGACAATTTTCTCCGCACGGAATTCAATGAAAACTTTTCCGCCATTGACGCGGCGCTGAAGGCGGAAGCCGATCAGCGGACCGCCCTGGAGCAGCGCGTCGCCAGCACCGGCCACGTCATCGGTTCCTTTACCGGCAACGGGAGCACTCAGACCATCACGCTGGGGTTCAAGCCGTCCTTTGTCATCATCAGCGGGCAGGTAACTCCAGCAAGCTCCTGGTATTATCTGAACAACCTGATAGTTTGCGCGAGCAGTTTGGGGGAGCATTTCCAACGTATAGCCACTGGCTTTACCGTAAAATACATCACTAACGCAACAACTTATACCAACAGGGAGGGAATTACCTACGCCTATCTCGCGTTCCGCTGAAAGGGGAATCCCCCAAGGGCCGAAGCCCTTGGGGGATTTAAGGGTTTAGGAATTACCAGACCATAGTCAGGCCATCCACAGTGTCTCTGAACATATCTACCCAGTAGTTTCTTCCCGCAAAGTTAACCCCAGCTATCGGGGAGAACTTGTCCTTCCAGTCCGCATCCCAAGCAGCAACAGTACTCGTCTCGCCTTTATCCACCCAAATCTGTCTGGAATAGGTGTTATAGACGTCGAAAATGTTGTCAAGCGTGAGAAGTTCACTATCGCTGCCAACGATTTTTTTCAAAGCGTCCTTGCATGCGCTGGCGTTCGGTGTATACACGTCCGGAAGCTCTTCTGCAATCCGCTGCACAGCAACCTTAGCCGCGGCAAGCAGCGCATCCACCTGCGTGTCATAGATCGCATTCAGCTCGGTCGCAGTTCCGCCGGCGTCCTCCGCTTCGTTAACAGCAGCGTAACCGGCCGCGAGAGCGGCGCCGATCTCGGGGAGCGAAGCTGCGCTGACAACGCCCATATTCGGCACACCATACAGACCTCCGAGACTATCGGTAAGGTTCAGCCACTTCTCACGAATGGATTCCACAGAAGCGCCAGCTCGTTTAATAGTCGTCACCGCGGAATCTACCCTGTTTTCAGCGGTAACGTCGACCGTGACACCAGCAATGGTATCAGTGTTCGTGTCATCCATACCACCGAAGTCCCAAACCTCCTCAGCAAACGGATCATAGGTTACAGTAAAGGAGTTGCCATCGTTTTGAATGAAGATGTACCGAGCCGAAGCCCACTTGTTGGTAGGCATATGGGCTTTGACAAAGTTGGAAATCGGGATGGGTTCACCTGAGTCCGGGAGCGCAAAAACATCCTGGCCCTCAAATGCGGTCACGTCAGAACCAGCCAGCTGTTTCAGACTGTAAGTGTAGTACTTGCCGTCATCACCCAGAATGGTGCCGGTGTACTCCTGATCCTCCTTGGGATTGGGAGTGACCACAGGCGTGGTGCTGGGGATAACAACACGGCCTCCATCGACACTAAAGGACACTTCTCCAGCCTCAACAGTAAGTCGGGCGTCATGGTAGCTCACAGCCGTTGTGTTGTGTGTGCCATCCTTGATGAACTCTTGGTCAGAGCTGGCAGTAAGTTTTTCTCCATAGAAGGTCAGGGTAGGAGCGCCAGCAACGCCAGCCTTGCTGGGTTTGACGTTATCCCAAACCTTCTGAGCAGCGTTGGTGTTGCTGGTGTTGTAGGTACCGTCGGCATTCTTGGTATCCTCGCGGCTGCTGACGAGATTGGCGAAGGAAACCGCGTACACAATGTTGCCCTTGTCGTAGCGAATCAGGACATCGTTGTAGTTGGCGTTCACATGGGTGTCGCTGTCGTTCCGGTCGAGCACGTCGTACTCACGGACCAGGCCGGTGCTGTCGTTCACACGGTCCACGCCCTCGCTCATGTACTCGGTCCAGTCGGTCTGCTCTTCCAGAGAAGCTTCCCATCTCCTGGTATCATAGCTCAGGGTGTACAGCTTGCTGGAGTCCGTGATGTCCTTGACGGTCGTTGTGGGATCGCCGTTGGAATCCAAAAGCTTTTCGTCGTGCAGATTATTCGAAGCATTGTAGACAAAGTTCTCAACCTCGACGTACTGCGCGGCGCTGGTGTACTCGCTGGTGCTCACCTGGCCCACAGCGTAGCGTCCGCTGGCGCGGATTGCGTCGGGGTTCATGTACTCGATCTCATAGACGCCAGTCTTGTCGGTCTCGTAAATCTTGTAGAGGCCAGGCATAACCTTGTTGGTGCCAGCGGGGCCATAGGAACCCAGGCCAGCGGAGGCAATGCTCGGGATGTTCTTGGAGGCGGACAGGTCAACCTGGATTTCCTCCATCGCGCCGTTGGCACGGATAACCAGGAGGGTATCCTCGGTGACGCCGTTGCCGACCACGGGGGTATCCACGACCAGCACTTCTTCCGCGCCGCCCCTGTAGTTCTTGGCGACCTCGACAACAACCACGTTGGCAGTGTAGTAGGTGCGGTTGCCCGCGGTGGTGTCACGGTTGACCAGAGTGCCGACGGCGTAAACGTCCTCAATCTCGGATTCTTTCAGGTCAGGCAGGCGGTTATAACCGGTGTACTCCCGAACAATGGGGTTGCCCCGGTCGCTGTTGGTGGGATAGACATAGTAGTAAATGGTGCTGCTCAGGGCGCGGATCTCGACCTCGTTGCCGGTATACTTATCAGTATCCTTCTTATCATATGCGGTCTTGGCATTGAGCTCGGTGGTGTACGCGGTGCCTGGGGTCAGCGTGTTTCCGGGCACCTTCTTGCCGGTGTCGATCAGACGGATGACGCGCTTGTTGCTGGTGTTGGTGGAAAGCCGGTCAACCGGGGTCAGCACGCCGTCCTCGTTCAGGGAAGCGACAATGGTCTTCAGACCGGTGTTGCCGGTGTAGTTGATATTGCCGTCGGTGCCGAAGGCCTTGATCAGGCCCCAGCTGTTGTTCAGGCTCTGGATCTTGTCATCGTCGTCATAGATGAACAGGTCGCCGCCGCGGGTGACGTCGCGATCCTCGATCTTGCCGTCGATGTAAGCCTTGACCGCATACTCACGGCCGCCGCGGGCGTAGTTGAACCAGCCGTCAACCAGCAGGGTGAAGTTGGCGCTGCCAGCCTCGGTGAAGGCGGCCAGATAGCCGTAGCGGTCGAAGTGCAGGTTGTAGGTGACGCCGCCGGCCAGACCGGTCACGGTGTCGTCATAATACAGAGCCTTGTCGATTACGCCGTTGTTGTCCACGCCGGTCTCAACATACTCGTCGCCGTCGGTGGTGGTGCAGGTCAGCTTGTTGCGGTTGACCTTGTCGATCTTGGCGGTCTTCATGTCGGTGAGATAGACGTGCGCCACGCCGTCAATGACAGCATAAACCACGATGTCATCCTCAGCCAGATCGTCAAAGGGCATGATAGAGTCAATCTTGTCCTTGGCGTTGACAGATTCATTGACATTGTCCAGATACAGGGTCACATCGTCATTCCGGATGCGGTCCACGTTCGTGACAGTGTAACGGGTCTGGAGAACAAAGTCGATCTCGCCGTCGTTGTTGTAGTCAACGGTCTTGATGTAGTTGCCGTTCTCGTTCTCGGTAAACTTAGTGGCGTTGTACGCTTCGATATTGTCCAGATAGTACCGCTCGAAGCCCTTCCAGTCATCGTACTCGACCTTCGTGCTGCCGCTCTCTTCGGGGCTGGCGGCACGGCCGGTGAACTCGGAGGGAACATACCAGGCGTTTCCGATCTTGATGATGTCGGAAGTACGATAGGTGAATGTCTCGGCATTCTGGTTCGCGTCTTCCATACGGATCAGGGTGTTGATGATCTTCTGAAGTTCGCGATACTCGGCGGAGCTCAGCTCTCTACCGACACGATAATATACATCTCTTGTCGTGCGATTCTGAGAAGTACCGGCCAAAGTGGCGTCATCCTTGTCTACGACCTGCGTCATTTCGATGGAGAAGTACCGGCCAACTTCAGCGGTGGTGGTCAGGTTGTCGCCAAAGTTGACAAAGTACTCGGTATTCTTGGTCAGAGCGTTCTTGTCAATGGCGTTCTCGAAGTCGCCGGACTTGGTGATGTCGCCCTTGGCGGTGAACTCGTTGACCACGTTCATATCGGTGCTCTGGTCGTTGCCGAACAGAATCCGGTTGCTGGTGGTGTCGCGGTACACGATGATGGACTCACCGATCTGCTCCAGAGAGGTGGTCAGATTGACGGTGTACTCCTGATCGGTGGGCATGTTGTCGGTGCCCAGTACGCGCACGCGGGTCTTGCCAGCGCTCAGGGGGTCTTCACCGTACAGGTCGGCCCACTCGTTGGCGATGACAACGCCGGTAACCTTCTGAGCGTTGAACTTGGACTCCAGAAGGGTCTCGTGGTAGGCGTTCGCGCCGGAACCAATCCAGGTGTTGGCAGTGGTGCCAACATAGTTCTGAACGGTGTGCGCGCCCAGCGCGTTGTACAGCAGCTGAGCGACCTGCTCACGGGTCACGGCGACACTGGAGCTGATTTCGCCCTGAAGGTTGTCCAGGAGCTGAAGGGTGTTGGCCTTGGCCATGACGTTAATGTCCCAGCCGATGCCCTTGAACTGCTCAATGTCGGCATTGTAGCCCAGGGTGGTCATGACCATCTTAGCGGCCTCAGCGGCAGTCACGTCAGCCGAGGGATCGAAGATACCGTTGCCCTTGCCGGAGACGATGCCCAGGCTGGTGCAGTACTCGATGTAGCTCTCCGCCCAAGCGGCGGAGGGGTTGTTGCGAATGTCGGTGTAGGTGGGGACAGGCTTGGTGGCGTCAACGATCATGTTGTCGCCGCCGGCCAGGATCCGGCAGATCATGGTGGCCATTTCCGCACGGGTCACATTGCCGGTGGGATTGAACGTCGCA
>JAAWCD010000095.1 GCA_022793095.1 Oscillospiraceae bacterium
GGCATCAGCACGGTCCTGGCCGGCCTCATGTCCGCCGTGGCCGTCATCGGGGCCAAGATATCCAACAACCAGCACAAGGTAGACCAAAGCTGGGACTGGCTCAAGCGTATCTGGATTGCCTGGGCGGTCATCAACGGAATCGGGGCCTTTCTGGCCTACGTCCGGCCGCTGTTTGCCGGACTCAATACCCTGCAATAGCGGGTCAATAACATATTTTTGCGCGAGTGAACGGGGGTGACAAATATCCTTGAAGGAATTTTCAAAGGTTTTCTGTTGTGGATTTACAGCCTGATTCTGGAGCTGGTCCAGTACATCGCAGATTCCATGCTGGAAGTGTTTTCTATGAACCTGGCCTATTTTGAACAGGCTGTGCCGGTGACAAACAGCATCTTTTCCATCATCACCGCCGCAGGCTGGGCCCTGCTGCTGGGAAACCTGGTTTTTCAGGCCACGAAAAGCATGGCCGCTGGGCTGGGCTTTGAAGGCGAGGACCCGAAGCTGCTGTTCACCCGGACCTTTGTATTCGGCTTTCTCCTTTTGTCCAGCCGTCAGGTCTGCGCCATAGGGCTGGACATTTCCGCCCGTGTCATCCGCCTGCTGCGGATTCCATCCCAGATGACCATTACGGTTCCGGACGAGACTTATTTCGAGCTCGGCGCGTCCTGGCTTCTGGCTGTCATCATCGGCCTTATCATCATGTGGCAGTTCGTAAAGCTCTTTTTCGAGATTGCGGAGCGGTATGTCGTGACCAATGTTCTGGTCATCCTGGCCCCGCTGGCCTTCTCCATGGGCGGGAGCAAAAATACAGCGGATATCTTCAAGGGCTGGTGCAGGATGTTCGCCTCCATGTGTACGATGATGGTGATGAATGTGGTTTTTCTGAAGCTTCTGCTCTCAGCTATGGGACGGATGCCCTCCGGCGAGGGGGTTCTGCCCTGGATGCTCCTGATTGTGGGTATTGCCAGAACTGCCCGGAAGATTGACAGCATCATTGCCCGAACTGGCTTGAGCACCGCCATGACCGGGGAGGGCCTGGGCCGGGGACTGCCCGGCATGATGGCTTTGGCGGTCATGCGGAGTCTTGGCTCCACGGTTTCCAAAACAGTAGGTCAGGGAAAGCAGCAGACTCAGAACGGCCGCCGGTCCGGGGGTTCCCCAGGCGGACGGAACCGGCCCCATACGCCGCCACCCTCTGGCGGGGGTGGTTCTGATGGCAGGGCCGGCGGACAGCGTGGCCGGGCTTCCAATGGGCAGACCCAAGGAAACGGCTCAGGGCAGAGCTCCAAGCAGTCCCGTGCGGGAAATCAACAGCGGGGCGGCAGTTCACAGAGGCGAAAGGATGGACAGGGAACGCCTCCTGTTCCGGAAGAACAGGGGACTGGCCGGCAACAGCATGGTTCACAGCCCATGTCTGGTAAAGGCGCACAGCGGACTGATTCCCGCAGTACCCGGCGGACCGCCGTTTCCACAGAGGCAACGGCCCGCAGCGCCTCACCCGCTGCCCCTTCCAATGGGAGCAGAGTTGGACAACCGAAGGGGCCGGACACGCCTCAGCGTCCGCCGGTTACGCGGATGCAGGGCACCCGGCCTGAGCACGGCGGAACCAGAAGCGCATCTTATACGTCTCAGACAGCTTCGGTTCAAAACGAAACTGCGGTTTCGTCCACGCAGTCCAACACGCAGGAACATGTGAGGGAATCCAAGCCCATCCGGCAGGACGGAACAGCGAAAATATCTACACCGCCTGGGGTTGGGGCTGCCGGGAAACGGAATCAGCCCACTTCTGCCTCGGCAGGAATGAGGCGGTCTTCCGTTCCAAGTCAGACGCCGGTGAGTGGAACCATGCCGCCAACCGGCACAGTAGGAGCACGGAAGACTTCCGCGCCGAACCAGCCGCCAGTGAGCAGCACCACGCCTCCAAGCGGCACCGCAGGAACACGGAAAACTTCCGCGCCGAACCAACCGCCAGCCAGCGGCACCACGCCTCCAAGCGGCACGGCAGGAACACGGAAAACTTCTGCACCCAGCCAACCGCCGGTGAGTGGCAGCATACCTCCGACTGGCACGGCAGGAACACGGGAACCTTCTGCACCCAGTCAACCGCTGGTAAGTGGCAGCATACCTCCGACTGGCACGGCAGGAACACGGAAGACTTCTGTACCCAACCAACCGCCGGTGAGCGGTACCATGCCTCCGACCAGCATAGCAGGAACACGAAAAACTTCTGCACCCAGCCAACCGCCAGTCAGCGGCACCACGCCTCCAACCGGTACGGCAGAAATGCGGAAGACTTCTGCACCCAACCAACCGCCGGTGAGTGGTAGCATACCTCCGACTGGCACGGCAGGAACACGGAAGACTTCTGTACCCAACCAACCGCCGGTGAGCGACACCATGCCTCCGACCAGCATAGCAGGAACACGGAAGACTTCTGCACCCAGCCAACCGCTGGTGAGCGGAACCACACCTCCGACCAGCACAGCAGGAACACGGAAGACTTCCATGCCGAATCAACCACCAATCAATCAGGGACCTCAGCCGGAGATCACCGGCCATACAACACAAGACAAGCCATTCCGCCGGAAGGGAGGAAAAAAGCGTGGATAATCAATCAACTTCCAGTATCAATAAAGCCCGGCTGCTTTCCGGCGCTGCCAACATCGTCCGTGGGGCCGCTTACGGCGGCCTCCATGGCGCCGCGGCGGAGGCGGTCAAATCCTTTTTTCCGGAAGCCGTCAAGGCAGCGCTGATTTTGCTCGTTGTCCTTCTCCTGACACCAATGTTGGTCTTTACCGCGCTGCCCAATATCATGTTTGGCTTTGAAAGCGCGACTGACCCGGAAATCGTGGATTTCACCGCCTCAGCCCAGGCGTTGGATCAGCTCTATCAGACCATCAACAGCAAAAATCAATCCATCATCGACCAGCTGATTTCCAGCATACTTCCCGGTTTCGCTGACGGTGAAGACCCGCTTTATGACGCTTATTCGGTCAATCAGGACCTGAACAACACAAACCAATTCTGGCTGATCGCCATTGGCTCTGTCCAGTACAAACAGGACCTGTACACTATGGATGAGTCTGTCATCGACAGCCTCCTCTTTGACAAACTGACCTGGTCCACCTCCATCACAGACCGCATGCTGAGCATCGCGGTCTGTGACCTTTCTCCGGAGGCGTACATGGACCGGTTGGGCTTCACACAGGAGGAAAAGGACTGGGCCTCCCTGCTCTACTCCGTCCTGGCGGAGGAACAGAACATCACTGGAGAGGACAGTGGCAATTACAACACCGATTATGGCGATATCTCCTTCTCTGGCTCTGTGGATACTCCGGTGGTCTATTACAACCAAACCGACGCCCGCTGGGGAAACAAATTGTACGGAAAGAGCGGCACCATCGGCCAGGCCGGGTGCGGTCCCACCGCCCTGGCGATTGCAGTTGCGACCCTGACAAACAACAAAGTCACGCCTTACGACGTGGCTCAATGGTCTGTGGCCAACGGACACCGCTGCGAGGGCTATGGAAGCTATCACAGTCTGATTCCTGCCGGTGGGGCCCATTATGGCCTGAACATCACTGGAATCGGAGCGGACAGCAAGCGGCTGACAGACGCCCTGCAATCGGGCAAGCTGGTCATTGCCATTATGGGGCCGGGTCACTTCACCAGCAGCGGGCATTTTATCGTCTTGCGGGGCTTCACGGATGACGGGAAAGTCCTGGTGGCCGACCCGGCCAGCGTCAAACAGAGCAACAAGGAATGGGCTCTGGGCATCATCGTCAACGAGGCAAGCCGGAAGGCCAGCTCTGGCGGACCCTTCTGGGTCCTGTCCGCCAGGTGAGGCTATGGAAGCCTATGAGACCTGCCGGGCGCGGGCCCTGCGCCAACGCTACGGAATCACCATTCAGGAGCTGGCCTGTGCCGCCGGGGTTTCCAGCCAGCTCATCAGCAAAATCGAGCTGGAGCCGGAGCGGCAGACGCCTGCCCATGAGCGTTTGCTGCGAAACGCCTTTTTCACACTCATCCAATGCCGCCGCATCCAGCAGCGAGCCCTGGAACAGGAGCTGAACAGCGGAGGCAGTCTGTTTCAAACGGAGGAAGGGGGAGAACATCATGGAATTTGAAACCTGCTACATTCCCGCCAACTATACCGACGCGGGAAGAATCTTTGGACTGTTTGAGATCCGGAACGCCATTGAGGCCGTGCTGGTGGGACTGCCTGTTCTGGCCTTCTGCGCGTTCTGCCTGCCATTGGAAATCACCTGGAAGATGATTGTGTCACTGTTTTTACTTGTGCCCGCCGTGGGCTTTGCCCTGATCGGCCTCAAGGATGACAGCCTGACCCGATACCTGCGTATCTGGTGGACCTGGCGCCGCAGACGCCGGGTCATGACCTATCGAGGGGAGTTGAAGGAACATGAATTTGAAAGAGCTTATTTTCGGCGGCAGCGTCGCCGGCGTCACTGACCGGAGCGGGGCCTATGCAGGGAGCATCCAAGCATGGCTGCCCATCCGGGACATTGTACAGGGGGTGGTACTCACCAGGGACAAGCGGTTTATCAAGATTCTGGAGCTGCTGCCCGTCAACTTCTACACCATGTCGGAGCTGGAAAAGGGCTCGGCCATTGCCGACTTCGCAGCCTACCTGAAAATCGCGCCCTCCAACTTGCAAATCAACGTTCTGACCCAGAAGTTTGACCTGAACAGCTATCTCAAAATGCTGGGGACAGCGCTGAAGCGGGAGCAAAATGAGCGCTGCCGGGAGATGATTGAGGAGAGCATGTCTCATGTGCCCCAGTTGGTGGAGCGGGAGGCCATCACCCACCGCTTTTTTCTCTCCTTCTCCTATGAGCCGGGGATGAAAGCAGCGGACGGCACGCCCGGAGCCATTGCCGCCCTGCTCAATGAAAAGGCGGAGGTGGCCCGGCGGTATCTGGACCGCTGCGGAGTGGCGGTGCTGGAGCCGGAGTACGCGGACAACTTCATTCTGGAGCTGCTGTACCAGCTGGTGAACAAGCGCACATCCCAGCATATCCGGCTGCCAGAGGGCGCTTTTGACATGCTGGGCATGGTCCACGGCGTTTTTGATGAAACGGAGCTGCAAAAAATGAATACACCGTCAGCGCCGGAACGGAACAAGAGATTCGGGAAAAAGCATCTTCCGGGCCTTACTATGCTGGAGGCCGGGAGCACCACCATTCCGGACCTGATTGCTCCGGCCTCCATTGACAGCCATTCGCCGGACTACCTGCTGCTGGATGGCGTTTATCATGCCTACCTTTATATTGCCGGATACGGTTATGCCACAGTGGCGGGCAAAGGCTGGCTCACACCGCTGATTGAGGCGGGCGAGGGCGTCAGCCTCAGTTTTCAGCTTCGGAAGCAGCCCAGAGAAAAAACGGTCAGCGCCATTTCCCACACCACCATGGTCAACCGGTCCCGGATGCGGGATGTGGGCGATACCCGCCAGGACTTTGAGGAGCTGGGCGACGCCATTTCCGCCGGGATGTATCTGAAGGAGGGAATGAACCGGGAAGGGGAAGATTTTTACTACATGCACACGCTGATCGAGGTGGTGGCGGACGACCCGGACACGCTGGAGCAGCGGATGACCGCCGTGGAAACCCTGTGCGTTGCCTCTGACATGCTGGCCAAGCGGTGCGAGTTCAAGCACGAGCAGGCGTTCCTATCCTTCCTGCCTCTACTGATGATGGACGGGGATATCGAACGGAAAAGCCGGCGCAACGCTCTGACTCAGGGTGTGGCCGGGGCGTTTCCTTTTGCCTCCTATGAGCTGAGCGACGCGGGCGGCATCTTTCTGGGCCTGAATCTCTACAACCGATCTCCGGCGTTTATGGATTTTTTTGACGACTACAAGTACACCAACGGAAACTTCGCCGCCTTCGGATCCAGCGGTGCGGGCAAATCCACCATGCTTCAGTGCATCGCCAAGCGGCTGCGGGAGCAGGGACGGAAAATCATCTGCGTGGTGCCGGAGAAGGGCCATGAGTACCGGCCCCTCTGCGAGGCGGTGGGCGGACAGTTCATCAAGCTGGGCCCCTCCTCGCCGGACTGCATCGGCCTGATGGAGATTCGCCGGCTGGGCGCGGACGCTTACAGCGGGCGCACGGAGCTGCGGCGGGAATCTCTGCTGGCGGAAAAGGTATCCTGGCTTTCGGTTTGGTATTCCCTGCAAAAGCGTGGGCTCAGCGAGGAGGACCGGAGTTACATTGATGCCTCACTGATTGAGTGCTATGGCCGGTTTGGAATCACCTTTGACAACGCCAGTTTGTTTGAGGAGGACGGGACCACCCTGAAGGAAATGCCAGTCATCAGGGATTGGTACGACGTGCTGATGGGCAGTCCGGAAACGAAACATCTGGCGGTGGTGCTCACCCGCTATGTGTCTGGCTCCGCCGCCTCCATGGGCGGGCGGACCAATGTGGACACGGACAATTCGTATCTTGTCATTGATTTGACCGGCCTTTCCGATGACCTCCAGCTGGCGGCTGTCTACGCTGCCACCGGCTTTGCCACGGATATCATCGTGCAGAACGGGGATGTGGGAAC
>JAAWCD010000096.1 GCA_022793095.1 Oscillospiraceae bacterium
GAAAGTAAGTCGGTGTTGATTGCGGTGAGGGTCCACCCGTTCCCATTCCGAACACGGCAGTTAAGCTCACCTGCGCCTACGATACTTGGCTGGCAACGGCCCGGGAAAATTGGTAATGCCGACACGAAGAACCGCTCAGACAATTGTCTGGGCGGTTCTTTTGTTGTTTTTGGAAAAAAGAACGGAACAGGCTGGTCAGCCGGGGGCGAGCAGATGCAGCATGAGCAGCAGCCCAAAGCCCGGACCGCCCAAAAGTCCCAAGACCAGCCCGTTCCAGAGATTGACACCCAGGGAAATGCCGAGCAGCCGCCCGACAGGGGAAAAAACCGCCAGCACAAGGATTCCCACCACCGTACGTACCAGCAGGCGGCACAGGGCCTGCAGCGACCTGTGAAACAATAGCAGGGCCAATAAAATAAACACCCCGCCTACCAGCCAAGGCGCACCACCTTGGGCCAGCATCCACATGCTGCCGTCCATTCTTACTCTCCCAGAGCTCGCACCCGGCGGAGAAGATAGGAATATCGGGCCTGAAGCGCGTTGATCTCATAGACATAGGATTCGATGAGATCAGGGTCCTCTGTGAAATTAAAGCCCGCATAGGCCTGATTGATGGAAAGCTTGGTCTGCCGCATTCCTTCCAGCAGGTCTCGACGCTCTTCTGCCAGCTCCCGGTCTGTGCGCCGGAACAGCGTGCGTGATGCTTCTGCCATATCTTAATCGCTCCTTTGCAAGTTTGTTCTGAAACTATGATATTCCTAGCTTGGACAAATATGACAGTCAGTATACTTCCTTTTCCATTTTTTCGGGAGCAACACCACTATGCAGACCTCAAATTCAACGGCTGGGAGGGAAACGCCGGGGACCAGGGCAAAGACGCCTTGAAAATAGCGTCCAGGTAGGGTATGATAGAATCTGGTTCCGCCGGAACAGACGGACCCCACACAACACCTGAAAACTGGTAAGGAGGCGGCCCCATGCCACACATTTTGATTATTGAAGATGATACTGATATCAACAATTCCACTGCCGAATATCTGCGCCGGCAGGGCTGTTTATGCACCCAGGCCTTTTCCGGCACCGAGGGGAGACTCCTCTGGCAAGGGGGCGGCATTGACCTTTTGCTGGTGGATCTGATGCTGCCGGGGCTGTCCGGCAGCGAGCTGATCGGGGAGATACGCAAATCCAGTCAGGCGCCCATTATTGTGCTGTCAGCCAGGACAGAGCTGTCCGGCAAGGTGGAGCTTTTGGGTCTGGGGGCGGATGACTACCTTACCAAGCCCTTCCAGCTGGAGGAGCTGTGGGCCAGAATCCTGGTCCAGCT
Organism: Oscillospiraceae bacterium; assembly: GCA_022793095.1. GTDB lineage: Bacteria > Bacillota > Clostridia > Oscillospirales > Oscillospiraceae > JAAWCD01. The sequence goes on from JAAWCD010000096.1 coordinate 1,325, forward strand.
GCGCCACGCCAGCGCGGCCCCTGCCGGGGCAGTGATCCGGTTCCGGGACTGGGTGCTGAACCCGGAGGAACGGACCCTGACCGCAGGTGGACAGCCGGTGAACCTGACGGCCCACGAGTTCAAAATCGTGGAGCTGCTGGCGGCCCGTCCCAAGCGGGTCTTCACCAAGCAGCAGATTTATGAGGCGGTCTGGCAGGAGTCTTACGCCGTGGAGGACAAAACCATTGCCGTCCACATCAGCAATATCCGGTCCAAGCTGCGGCGCAGCGGCACCGGCAGTTACATTCAGACCGTGTGGGGCATTGGCTTCAAGCTGTCAGAAGGATGACGTCAATACAGACTCTAAACTTTCCACTTTCTTTACCATTGCTTTGCGATGTTTGGGCACTTGCCTGATATCATAGGCATCGAGTAAAGGAGGCATTTACATGGCAGTTATACAGACAACGGGCCTGTCCAAGCGCTATCGGGGCAAATGGGCCGTAGACCATCTGGACCTTCTGGTGGAGCAGGGCGACATTTACGGCTTTATCGGCCAGAACGGCGCGGGCAAGTCCACCACGTTAAAGCTTCTGTGCGGGCTGGCCCGTCCCACGCAGGGGGAGGCCCTGATCTTCGACCGGCCCATTCAGGATGCCACATCCCGCCGCCGGGTGGGGGCCCTCATTGAGCAGCCGGGGCTTTACCCGGACCTGAGCGGGCGGGAAAACCTCCGGTTGTACGCTGAGCTGCTGGGGCTGGACAGCCCGAAGCGGCAGGTGGACGAAATCCTGGAGACGGTGGGCCTGTCCGCTGGGGAGAAAAAGCCGGTGCGACACTATTCCATGGGCATGAAGCAGCGGCTGGGGGTGGGGCTGGCCCTGCTGGGCGGGCCGGACCTGCTGCTGCTGGACGAACCAATCAACGGTCTGGACCCGGAGGGCATCCGGGGGATGCGGGAACTCCTTCTCCAGCTGAACCGGGAGCGGGGGCTGACCATTCTGGTGAGCTCTCACATCCTGGGGGAGCTGAGCAAGATCGCTGCCCGGTACGGCATCATCCGGCGCGGAAAAATGGTGGAACAGATCACTGCCAGGGAGCTGGAGCAGAAGTGTACCGACTACCTCCATCTGCGTTCGGACCAGCCCCAAAGGGCGGCGGCCCTGCTGGAGCGGGAGCTTCACCTGAGCCGGTGGGAAATGCGCCCGGAGGGCGAAATCAGAATTTATGAGGCGGCGGACGCCAAAGCGGTGGGACAGATTCTCTCCCAGGCGGGCATTGCTGTGGAGGAAATGGGCCTGCACCGGCAGGACCTGGAGGGCTATTTTCTGGAGCGTATGGGAGGTGCGGACCATGTTTAATTTGCTGAAAATGGATGTCCGGCGTCTGTTCAAAAGCCGGAGCTTTTATATTATCCTGGGCGTGACCGCAGGGTTAATTTTGATGGTGGCGCTGATGACAGCCATTGTTTCCGACCCGGAGACGCTGGACGGCATGGGCGCCCACGGCGCGGAAATCGACGAGATTGACCGTCAGATGTCGGAGGAAATCCGCAATATGACTCAGCTGGACTTGGCCCATGAAACCCTGGGCGGCGGCTTCCTGCTGATTATCATCGGCATCGGGGTCACGCTCTTTGTCAGCTGCGACTTTACCAGCGGCTTTGTCAAAAACATCTGCTGCGCCCAGCCTGGCCGGGCAAATTATGTCCTGTCCAAAGCACTGACTGCCGGAATTTACAGCGCCATCGTCACCCTCCTGGGTATGCTGCTGATTCTGCTGGCCCCCTATCTGTATGGGATGCGCCCTGTGCCGAATACCGTTCTTGAAATCTTACAGTATCTATTCTGGATGTGGCTGCCACACTGGGCGTTTTCCCTTATGGCCCTGGCCCTGGTCCTGCTGGCCAGAAGCACCACGCTGGGCATCATTTTGTCTCTGGTGGCCGGAGGCGGGCTGACCGCCATTCTGGTGGGAACGCTGGGGAAGCTGCTGCGCTGGCCTCCTCTGGAGCGGTATTTTCTCTCCTCTGTGGTAAACGGTGTCTACGAACCACAGAGCGGTATCACACAGGCGGGGGTTATCCTGGCCTGTACCATCGCGTGGGCGGTTATCTACGGAACAGGAAGCCTGCTGGCTATGGAGAAGCGGGACATTTAGAGCTTGTCCACTTTTAAGGAGCTCTTGAGGAGGAATTTCAATGCTGCCTGCCCTGCTGCTGGCCGTGACCGCGCTGGGGGCCGCTCTTCTGCGGCTGTGGTCCTACCGGGCCCAAATGACGGAAATGGCCCGGATTCTGGAGGAAACCCCGGCGGAAAGCAACCTCCGCCTGACGGTCCGGATGCCCGGCGCGGTTCCCCGGCGGCTGTGCCGGGCGGTGAACAAGCGTCTGGAGGCGGGGCGGCAGCTCCGTCAGGAGACCCTGCGGGGGGAGCGGGAGCTGAAACACACCATGGCCTGTATCTCCCACGACATCCGCACCCCTCTGGCTGGAGCCATGGGCTACTTGCAGCTGCTGGACGGGGAGCCGGACCGGCAGGCGGAATACCTGGCCATCGTGAAAAAGCGGCTGTCGGAGCTGGAAGCCCTTTTGGAGGACCTGTTTCTCTACACCCGCCTCCAGGGAGAGGCACTTCCCATGGAATGTGAAAAAACAGCGGTCCTTCCGCCCTTATGGGACGCGCTGGCGGAGTTTTACCCGCGGCTGGAGGCGGCGGGCATCCAGCCGGAGCTGCGGTTTGACCGGGAGGAAGAACAAGTCTGGGCCAACCAGGAGGCCCTGGGACGAATCTACCGGAACCTGATTGCCAACGCCCTCCGTCACGGCGGCGGCGGGCTCACGGTGTCGGCGCGGGAGGGGGAGGTCTCCTTCTCCAACCCTTTGGGCCCCGGTCCCGCGCCGGAGCTGGACCACCTCTTTGACCGGTTCTACCAGGCCAGCCCTGCCCGAGGGAAGGGCGGGGCTGGTTTGGGCCTCTCCATTGTCCGGGAGCTGATGGAGCGGATGGGGGGCCAGGTGTCCGCGGAGCTCACGGAAGACGGGCTTAGGATCAGGCTGGCCTTTTCCCCAAATGAGAAAACATGAAACCGCCCTCTTCCGCCGCGGCTTAACGCCAGCCGCTGGTGGAAGAGGGCAGTTTTTTGCGCTATACGGTTGTCTTGCTCTGGAGAGACTGGACATGCTTCCAGCGGTAAAGGGTGTAAGCGATCAGAAGGGCCACAAAGACGATGATCGCGATAATCACGGTGGGGGTCATGCCGTCCATGGTGATGACGAAGGTGCCCACATTCAGGAGGATGGAGAGCACCAGCAGGGCGTAGAGCACCGGAAGCTTGAGCTTCATCGTGGCGTTCTCATAGGCCTCGGGCATCAGCTGAGGCAGCCGCCAGCAGGCGATGACCTCCATAATCAGAAGGACCTGATTCACGCCCACGCCCATATTGGAAATGGTGGTGGTGTCCATGCCGGTGAGGATGGGAATGACGCCCACGACGTAGAACACCAGCAGCAGGACCACAGGCGTGCCGCCCTTGTTCTCCCTGGCGCAGATCTCGGGCAGCCAGCCGTCCTGAGCGGAGAGCTGAAGGCCCCGCGTCACCCAGGACAGGGTGCCGTTTAGGGTGGTGGCCAGGGCGAAGAGCGCGCCGCCGGTGATAAAGAAGTAGTACAGCCAGGCGGGGAAGATGGTCTGCGCCACCAGGGTGAGGGGCTGGAAGGCCACCTGGTCCAGGGGCAGCACGCCGGAGGCCACCACGCCGATGAGGGCGTAGAACACGGCCACAATCACGGTGGAGAGAATCATGGCGCGGGGGACGGTCTTGCCCGCGTTCTTGACCTCGCCCGCGGTCTCGGCCAGGAACTTGGCTCCGCCGGTGGCGAAGGACAGGAGGGCGATGCCCTGAAGGAAGTTCTTCAGGCCGTTTGGCATGATGTTTCCGGCCGTGAAGGCCATGGTGGACCAGTCCACCTTAGGCAGGCCGAACAGGGCGAAGAGGGCCAGGGCGGCCAGCAGGCAGGCCACCATGACGTTCTGAACCGAGGCGGCGGTTTTGATGCCGATGTAGTTGACGATGGTGGCCAGGGTCAGAATCACCATGGCCACCAGCACCTGATTGGCAGAGGGGACCAGCGCGGCGAAGTACTGGGCGAAGCCCAGGGCAAAGGTGGCGATGAGCACCTGGCTGAGCACGAACATGCCCAGGTAGATGAAGCCGGCCCTGGGGCCGATGAGGCGCTTGACGTAGGAGTAGCCGCCGCCGTTGGACGGCACCGCGGAGGAGAGCACCACGGCGGAAGCCATGGTGCAGATGACCAGCAGGGCTGCCAGGATAAAGGCCAGCGGGGTGCCGTGGCCGGTCACGCCCACCACCACGCCGGTGAGCACCATGATACCGGAGCCGATGATCTGTCCGATGCCGATGCCCATACAGTCGATGAATCCCAATTGCTTGTGTTGCTTTTCTTGCATGTTTGTTTGCCTCCCTCACATGATATCGTCAACATCCCGGAACCGCACGCCCCAGGCGGGAAAGAATGTCCCCCATACCGGTCCGGAATACTGGCTGCGATGCCGCTATCCCCGCTGGCTGCAGCAGGCCCGCAGGGCCTGAACGCCCTGCTCCAGGGTGGTCCGGGGACAGGCGATGTTCATCCGCATAAAGCCGTCGCATTGACTGCCGTAGTGAGCGCCGTTGCCCAGTCCCAGCCCGAAGTCCCGGCCCAGGACCACGGTGAGCTCGTCGCTGCCCATGCCCAGGCAGCGCAGGTCCAGCCACATGAGGAAGGTGCCCTCGTGGCGGGCCAGCTTCACCTTGGGCATGTGGGCGGCGCACTGTCCGGCCACATAGCGGGCGTTTCCCGTCAGGTAGGCGTTGAGCTCATCCACCCAGGCGTCGCCGTGGGTGTAAGCGGCCTCCATGGCGGGGAAGGCCAGGGCGTTGGCGCCCATAATCCACGCGCTCTTCAGCGCGCCGTCCACCTTGGCCCGCAGCGCGCGGTTGGGCACGATCATGGCCGATTGGTGAAGTCCAGCCAGGTTAAAGGTCTTGCTGATGGCGGTAAAGACCACCAGCTTGTCCTGAATCTGGGGCATCAGCCCCATGGGCGTGTAATGATAGCCCTCCATCACGATATCGCCGTGAACCTCGTCGGAGAGGATGTAAACGCCGTATCTGGCGCACAGGCTGGCAATGGCGTCCAGCTCCGTCCGGCTCCAGACCTTGCCGGCCGGGTTGTGGGGGTTGCAGAGAATCAGCGCCTTCACGCCGCCCTTCAGGGCATCCTCCATCCGGTCCAGGTCCACGGTGTACCGGCCCTCGTTGTCCACATCCATGGGCAGGTCCACCAGGGAACGGCCGGTGTTGCGGACCACCGCGTAAAAGGGGTCGTAGATGGGGGAGAAGACCAGAATTCCGTCGCCGGGGCTGGTGAGGGCCTCGATGACGAAGCGGAGGACGGTGACGACGCCGATGCCGCAGACCACCTCTTCCGGCGTGAAGCGCCACCCGTGGCGGCGCTCATACCAGCCGCACAGGGCGGGCAGGCTGCCTGGGGTGGGAATGTTGTAGCCGAAGAGGGGGTGGCGGCAGCGCGCCTCCAGGGCCTCCGCCACCTGGGGCAGCACGGGAAAGTCCATGTCCGCGATCCACATGGGAATCAGCGAGTCCTCCGGCCCCAGGCCGAACAGGTCCTTCACGTCCCATTTGACGCAAGCGGTGCCCCGCCGGTCAACGACCCGGTCAAAATCATACATGACAATTGGCTCCTCTCTTTTTTGGCTGTAGTTCTGCTTTTTTCCATCATAGCAGTCCTGCCATCACATTACCAACAAGCTTTTGTTGGTCTTCCCACAATCGTTCCATGCTTGCAGTCTTAACTTTGTGCGATTATGATAAAATAAAGCTGCGCGCTTTCCGCTCTTGTGATATACTGTGCTGGGGAACCACTGATGAAATCCTCGCGCAAAGGAGGAACCGCGATGCGTATGGAGGATCTGCGCTATCTCATTCGGGTAGCTGAAATCGGCTCCATCAGTCAGACGGCTGAAAGCTGCTACATCACCCAGCAGGGGCTCTCCCGCATTATCAGCAGTCTGGAAAAGGAATTGGGCGTGCGCCTGTTTCACCGCAGCGGAAACCGAATTTTGCTCACAGACGTGGGCGAGGTGGTGGTGGCCAGGGCCAGGGAGCTGGACACCATGTACCAGCGCATGCTCAGCGACATCAGCCGGAACACCAGCGACCGGGAGGGGCGGCCGCCAGTGGATTACCACATTTATACCACCCAGCTCATCTGTGCCACCCTGCTGCCCAAGGTGCTTTCCGCCCTCAACCTGCGCTATCCCGGCATCAACCTGAACGTGGAGGAGCTCCATCCGCCGGAAATCGCGGACAGCGTGGATTTTACGGAAAATTCAGTAGGCATTATCAGCATCTCCACCTTCCATCAGGCGGAATCTCTCCGGCTGACCAACGGCGAGCTGGTGTTCGACCGCTATTTTGAGGATGACCTGATGCTCGGGGTGGCGGAGCACTCTCCGCTGGCCCGGCGCGGCCGCGTCTCCGTGGAGGAGCTGGCCACCATCCCCCTGGCGCTGTGCAACACAGAGGCGGCAATGGCCCATAACCTGCTGGATCCCGGCATGGAACCCACGGTGGCCCTGCACATCTCCAGCTATGACCTGTGCCGGGATATTGTGTCCCGGAACCGGGCGGCGGGGCTGACCTCCACTCTGCGGGACCACTACTCCAAATCGCCCATTCGGGCGGTTCCCCTGGAGAAAACCGTCACGGTGTCCTACGGCTGCATTTACGACCCGGCGATTCCCCGCACTCCTTTTATCAAGGACCTGTTTTCCATCGTCAAAACTGAGCTCTCCCACATATAAAAACGCTCCCCCGCCGGGGGAGCGCACAATCATTCAGAAAGCAAGGTGTTGCAACATGTCCAAGCGATACGCCGTGGTGGGCTTTGGCTGCGCGGGCTACCACGCCCTGCGGGCCCTGCGTGAGAGCGGCGCGGATGGGGAAATCCACGTCTTTTCCGACCAGGACCAGCCTCCGGCCAACCCTATGCTCACCACCTATTACGCCGCCGGGCGCCTGCCCTATGAGGCACTGTTCCCCTTCGGCACTCTGGAGGAAATCGCCGCCCGGTTTTCCCCGGTGCTCCACACCGGCACGCCGGTGACGGCGCTGGAGGCGGATACCCGCACCCTCACCCTGGCCGGCGGCGGGAAGGAGTCCTTTGACGCCATCCTGCTGGCCACCGGGGCGGAACCGGTGATGCCGCCCTTGGGGGTGACGGTGGGAGGCCGGGTGCTGTGCATGCGTACCGTGGCCGACGCCAAGGCCCTGCGGGGGCGTCTGGAGGGCGGCGTCCGCTCCGTCACCGTCATTGGCGGATCCATGGTGGGCATCAAGATTGTGGAGCTGTGCCAGGAGGCGGGGCTTGCCTGCACCCTGGCGGATATGGCGGAGCGCGTGTTCCCGCTGGCGGCCTTCCCCGACGTGTCCGCCGAAATCGAGCGGCGTCTTACGGAAAAGGGGGTGGCCCTCCGCTTTGGCGCGGCGGTCACCGGCGCGGCGGAGACGGCCGCGGGCGTAACCGTCTCCTTTGCCCAGGGGGAGCCGGTCACTTCCGACTTGCTGGTCCTGTGCATCGGCACACGGGCCCGCGCCGGGCTGGCCCGGTCCGCCGGGCTGGAGGTCAACCGGGGCATTGTGGTGGACGGCTCCATGTGCACCTCGGCCCCTGGCGTCTACGCTGCCGGAGACTGCTGCGAGGGACGGAACATCATGACCGGGGGCCATCAAATCATCGGCCTGTGGGCCAACGCGGCCTACCAGGGGGAGACTGCCGGCCACTGCATGGCCGGAGTCCCGGTTCTGTTCTCCGGGAACATTCTGCACAACATTACCCACTTCATGGGCATGGATTTCATCTCCTTCGGGGATGTGAACGCCCAGGGGGAGGTCCATACCATCGGCAGCCCCACGGATGCCCGCTATGTGAAGGCAGTGGTGTCCGGCGGTGAGCTGCGGTGCGTCAACCTGCTGGACAGCTACCACATCAGCGGAGTGGTCAAGAATTACATGATGAACCGGTTTACCGGCAACCGTTCTCCCCTGCCCACCGCTCTGCGGGGCCTGCTGGCGCGGGAGGGCTTCACCGACGAATTTCTGTCCCTGTTTGAAGGAGGCGTTCAGGCATGAGCACTTTGGAAGAAAAGCTGCATGAAAAAATCCCTGGGGAGGACACGGGCATCGTCACCCGAAACAGCTTCTGTGACGTGTGCGCCCCCGGCCCTCACTGCGGGGTCACCTGCTACGTGAAGGAGGGCAAAATCCTCAAGGTGGAGGGCACGGACGGCCATCCCACCAACCACGGCCTTCTCTGCCCCAAGGGCCAGGCCAACCGGCAGTACGTCTACCGGAAGGACCGGGTGCTCACCCCTCTGCGCCGGGTGGGCGAGCGGGGGGAGGGCCGGTTTGAGCCCATCACCTGGGAGGAGGCTTGGGCGGAGATCGTGCCCCGGCTCAACCAGGTAAAGGAGACTTACGGCCCCAGCGCGGCGGCCTTTTACTCAGGCTATAACAAGTGGTACCGGCCCTTCCTCCAGCGGCTGTGCTACTCCTTCGGCTCGGTGAACTACGGCACCGAGTCATCCTCCTGCTTTACCTCCACCATTATGTCCTGGCGGCTGGCCACGGGCGCGGACTTTGCCGCCCCTGACCTGGCCCACGCGGGGATTTTCCTGGGCTGGTGCTATAACGCCTACTACTCCGCCTACCTGATGCCTGCCGGTGTGGAGAAGGCTAGGGCGCGGGGGATGAAGGTCATCATTGTGGACCCCCGGATCACCCCGGCGGTGGAAAAGCAGTGTGACCTTCACCTGCGTATCAAGCCAGGCACGGACTGCGCTCTGGCCCTGGGCCTGGCCCGTGAGCTCATTGTGAACGACTGGGTGGACCACGCTTACATCCAGGAGAACGTGCACGGCTACGAGGCGTATCGGACCTATGTCATGGACTTCCCTCCCGCGCGGGTGGAGGAGCTCACCGGCGTGCCCGCGGACCAGATCCGGCTGGCTGCCCGGATGATTCATGAGAATATGCCTCTGGCCATCAACCAGTCCGGCGCGGCCATGGTCCACCACACCAACGGGATGCAGACCCACCGGGCGGTCATGGCGCTCTCCGCCCTCATGGGCACCTACGACCGGCCCGGCGGCATGATTCCCGCGCCGTTGACCTACGCCCATTCCATGGCCGGATTCACCACCCTGGACCACGAGTTCCCCTTTGAGAAGTACCCCAAGGACGCCCCCCGGCCGGTGGGCGCGGTCCGGTTCCCTTTGTGGGACGAGGTGGTGGGTGAAATGCAGGGCTGCGACCTGGCCCGGCAGATCACCCAGGGCCTGCCTTACCCCGTCAAAGCGTTGTGGGCCCATGGAATGAACTTCCGCATGTTCAACGGAGACCGGGAGCTGGAGCGGGCTATCAAGGAGCTGGATTTCTTTGTGGACGTGGACCTGTTCCTCACGGACTCCGCCAAGCTGGCGGACATTGTTCTGCCCTGCTGTTCCTCCTTCGAGCGCTCCGAGTTCAAGGTGTTCGGCGGCGGCTTTGGCCAGTGGACCGAGCGGGTCATTGAGCCCCTGGGCCAGTCCCGGCCTGACGATGAAATCCTCTGTGAGCTGGCCCGGCGGCTGGATTTGGATGACAGCCTGCTGCGGGCGGGACCCGAGGCCTGCGTCCGGTACATCCTGCGGGAAACCCCGGTGGACGTGGACTTCCTCAAGGCCAATTCCCAGTTCCCCCAGAAGCTGGAGGGAGTCAAGGTCATCCCCGTGGGCGAACACGGGTTCGCCACCCCCACCGGAAAGTTTGAGCTGTGGTCCACCATCATCGAGAAACACCGTGGCCTAGACCCGCTGCCCACCTGGAAGGACAGCGTTGACGCCGCCAGCCCGGCGGAATACCCCTTCCGGCTGGTGGCTGGGGCCCGCCTGCCCACGGCCCTGCACTCCCGGCTTCACGATGTGCCCTGGCTGCGGTCCATGCGTCCCCAGCCCATGGCGGACCTGAACAGCGCGGACGCCGCCCGCATGGGCGTCCGCCGGGGGGACCTGATCGAGCTTCGTACCAGCGCCGGAGCCATCACCGTGGCCGCCAACCCCACCCGGCGGGTGAAGGAGGGGACGGTACACATGTACCACGGCTACCGGGAGGCCGATGTGAACTCCATTGTTCCGGCTGGGCACAACGACCCCTATTCGGGCTTCCCCGGCTACCGCAGTGTGCGCTGTGCCGTTGTGAAAAAGGAGGGCTGAACCGTGAAAATCCTGTTTGAATTTAACCAGAAAAAGTGCTCCGCCTGCGGCGCCTGCGCCATTGCCTGCATGGACCAGAACGACGTGGATGTGGAGGCAGGGCAGCAGCCATACCGCAAGGTCTACCGCTATGAGAGCGGCCAGGAGCTGGTTTCCATCTCCATTGCCTGCCTCCACTGTCCTGACGCGCCCTGCGTCACCGCCTGTCCTGCGGGCTGTCTGGAGAAGGACGCCAAAACCGGCCTGACCCGCTACGACACCGCCCACTGTGTCGGCTGCCACTCCTGCGCTATGGCCTGTCCCTACGGCGCGCCCTCCTTCCGGCCCTCCTCGGAGCGTCCCCGGCGGGAGAAGATGGAGAAGTGCCACGGCTGTCTGGCCCGGATTGAAGCCGGGCTGGAGCCCGCCTGCGTACACGCCTGCCCCACCAAGGCCCTGACCTGGCGGTGGGCGGAGGACGGCGAAGTCAGCTCCCTGGCCGCCCTCTACGCCAGCTGGCAGGCGGTTGACAGGGCAGACCGGAAAGGATAAAACGGTCCGGAGATGCCGGACAGCGCAAAAACGTCCCGGCGGATTTGAACCGCCGGGACGTTTTCCAGTTGTGCCGGTCAAAGGCGGAGGGACGCCCTCCATCACTGGGCCAAGGTGAACTCATCCACCAGCTGCTTCAGGCCTGCGGCCTCGGCGGACAGCTCCTGACTGGCGGCGGCGCTCTCCTCGGCAGTGGCGCTGTTGGTCTGCACCACGCAGGAAATCTGGTCGATGCCCTCTGTGACCTGGGCAATGGCCTCGGTCTGGCTGGCCACTGCGGAGACCACAATTTCCATCTGCGCGGTCACGTTGCCCGCGTAAACACCGGTCTGATCCAGGGACTGCGTGACCATCTCCACCACATGGCTGCCCTCGGTGACAGCGGCGATGGAGCTGCTGATGAGCTCCTTGGTGGCCTTGGCGGCCTCGTCGGACTTCTGGGCCAGATTTCGCACCTCGTCGGCCACCACGGCGAAGCCCTTGCCGGCGGAGCCCGCACGGGCGGCCTCGACGGCGGCGTTCAGGGCCAGAATGTTGGTCTGGAAGGCGATGTTCTCAATGGCGGCGATAATCTTGGAAATCTCCTCGGAGGAGGTGGAGATCTTCTCCATGGCCGAGTTCAGGTCCTTGACATAGTTTATGCTCACGCCCAGCTGGCCCCCGGCCTGCATGACGAACTGGCCGGCCTGTTCTGCGGCGGCGGCAGTCTGCTTGGAGCTGGCGGAGATATCGTTGACAGTGGCAGCCAGCTCCTCCACAGAGCTGGCCTGCTCCATGGACCCTTGGCTGAGCGTCTGAGCGCCGATGGAAACCTGATTGCTGGCGGAGGAGACCTGACTGGCAGCGGACTCGATCTGACGCATGGTGCCGCTCAGCTCCTGCTTCAGGTTCCGCATGGAGCGCAGGATACTCTGGAACTCGCCCACATAGGCGTCCCGGTGGGCGGACTGAATATCGAAGTTCTGACCGGCCATCTCGTTGAGGAGGTAGCTGATATCTCCGATGATGGTGTTCAGCCCGGACACCATTTCCGCCGTGGCGCGGGTGAGCTCCGCGGTCTCGTCCTGGCCTGTGGCCTGGGGGACCGGGGATTTCAAATCGCCCTCCACCAGCAGCTTCATCCGGGCGCAGCAGGCCCGCATAGGATTGCTGATGTTGCTGGAGAGCTTCAGAGCTACCGCAATGGAGGCCAGAGCGGAGGCCAGGATGACCAGGATGTTGATGAGAATACCCACATATGTATCGGTGAGGTAATCCTTTTTCATGGCAGTGACGGCCACGCTCCAGCCGTCGGTGCCGCCCACCGGGGCGTAGGCCGCGTACCGTGGGCCGTCGGAATCGTGGAAGCTGCCGAACCCGTTCTTGCCCTGGCGCATCTCGGCGTGAATGGCGGCCAGCTCCCGCAGGGAGCGGTCAGACTGGGCATCCCGTTCCACATTCTGGGTGGCGATGGTGTCCAGGGTAATGTCGGCAATGGTGTCGCCGTCCTTGTTAATCATATAGGCTTTGCTGTTTTTGCTGACCTTGATGGAGGATACGATATCGTTCAGGAAGGTCTCCGGCGGCACGAAGTAGACCACGCCCACGATACGGCCGCTCTGGTTCCCGCCTGCGTAGAGGGGTGCGGCGACCATGATGGACAGCTCGCCGGTAATCTTGCTGACCAGCGGCTCAGACACATAGGTCTTGCCCTGCATGGCCTGCTGTACATACTCGCGGTCTGAGTAGTCCTTGCCGTCGAAGATGCTGTAGCCGTTGGCGCCGATAAGATTGCCCCGCTGGAAGCCATGCATGGACACCCGTTCGTCGAGAATGGCCCGTTTTTCGTCCACCGAAACCCCGTCGTCGGACAACTGGGGAATACAGCCGGTGTCCATGGCCACATTCTGGTAGGCGATGAGCTCCTGCTCAATGCGCTCGGCTGCCAGCACAGCGGTTTCGCTCATCATCTGGTCCACTGTGGCGATGGTGCTCCGGTAGTTGAGCACGATGCTGGTTACGCCCACCAGAACCAAAGCGGTCAGGACCGTCGCCATGAGACAGACAGTGATCTTTTTTCGGATACTGTTCATTTCTCCGCACCTCTTTTTTCGTTTTCTTGCAAGTGATGCCTGAATTGACATGTTTATTATATGGTTTCAAGCGGCGGTTTGTCAATCATTTCTGTTTGCAAAGCGGAAGGAAATCTGTTCCTTGAGGCAAAGGCAAAGGAGGGGGACCAGACGGTGCTGGACGGCGGTCAGTTCGATTCCTGTGATTTGGATTGAAAATCGCGCTGCCAGCTGGTATAATGGAGCTACAGCGGCTGCCGGCTGGCAGACATTTGAAAGGAAAGCGGGATGTGTGGAAATGGACACAACAAAACTGCGTGAAACCCAGGGCTGGATTAAGGATGAGCTGGCCCGCAGCGCCAGCTTCTGGCTGGAGCATGGCATGGACAAGGTCCATGGCGGCGTCTACACCTGCCTGGACCGGAAGGGCGAAATTTACTCCACCGACAAGAGCGTGTGGATGCAGGGCCGCTGCGGCTGGATTTTCGCCTATCTGTGCCATGTGTACGGCGTGAAGGACGAATGGCTGGCCGCCTCCAAGAGCTGCATTGACTTCCTGGAGGACCACTGCATCAACCACGAGGCGGGGGGACGGCTGTACTTTACGGTCACTGAGGAGGGCAAACCTCTGCGCCAGCGCCGCTATTGCTTCTCCGAGGCATTTTACGCCTGCGCCAACGCCGAATACTACGGCGTCACCGGCGAGCGGGAGTACCTGGAGCGGGCCCACCGGGCGTGCAACCTCTACTGGGACCTGAACCATGGCATGGCGGACCCCACAAACATGGGTCCCAAGACCATTCCAGAGACCCGGACGGGCCGGGCCTTCGGCATTCCCATGATTATTCTGAATGTGCTGGGCATTCTCCGCCGGGTGGACCCGGAGCAGACGGAGCTTTATGACCAGCGGGCGGCGGAGTGCGTGGAGGACATTTTCAAGTATCACGTGAAGCCCGGCCTGAAGTGTGTGCTGGAAAACGTGGCGGAGGACGGCGAGGCCCGGCTCTACTACACCGAGGGGCGCACGGTCAACCCGGGCCATGACATTGAGGGCGCCTGGTTCCTGCTGGAGCACGCCAAGCGGACAGGCGACCAGGAGCTGGTCAAGAAAGCGGCGCAAATTTTCGACTGGGCCATTGAGGCCGGCTGGGACAAGGAGTACGGCGGACTGCTCTACTTTATCGACTGCCTGGGCAAGCCTCCCGAGGCCTACGAGCACGACATGAAGCTCTGGTGGCCCCACAATGAAATCCTGATCGCCTCCATCATGCTCTACCGGGACACCAGGGATGAAAAGTACCTGGATTGGTTCTACAAAACGGTGGAATACTGCAAGGCCCACTTCTCGGACCCGGAGTATGGCGAGTGGTACGGCTACCTGCGCCGGGACGGCCTGCCCACCATGCCGTCCACCAAGGGCAGCACCTTCAAGGGCCCCTTCCACCTGCCCCGCTGCCTGAGCATGGTGGACCAGATCATCGACGAAATTCTGGCTTAGTTCCTTTTCTTGAAAGAAAAGGAACCGAAAAGAACTTTAAACTGGTTCTATCCGGGCTCCAGCACATTTTGACAGCGGCCGCGCGAAAGAAGATTCTTTCGCGCGGCCGTTTTTTGTGAAAAACAGAAAAAATATGGGGAAATTGGGCAAGAAAACTGTTGCGTCTTTGCTACGGCCATGATAAAATAATCGCGGCTAAACGCGGCGTCATGGAATCGTCAAAATCTGCCGGGTCTGTATCGCACGGCCAGAAAACAGCCGCATAAAGTTCTTTTTGCTTCTTTTTCTTTCAAGAAAAAGAAGGAACAACAGCGAGGGGGCATGTGGATTGGACTGGCAGCATATGATGGAGGAGTTGGACGGGCTGTGCGCGGCGCTGGAGTCGGGGGAACAGGCGTGGGCGCTGGCCCGCGCGGAGGCGCTGCGGGAGCTGGTCCGGACGGAAAACGAAGGGGTGGACTTCAAGGCGGTGGTGGACAACCTGCTGGATGGGGTATACGTCACCGACGGAAACGCCGTCACTCAGTACGTGAATCCCGCTTACACCAAGCACACCGGCATCCAGCCGGAGGAAATCATAGGCCGGTCGGTCACGGACATTGTGGCGGAAGGGACCCTCTTCAAAAAAGCGGTCTCCGCCGACGTCATCCGGCTCAGGCGCAATGTCACCGGCACCGGATTCATCCGCACCCTGAAGGGAAAGCAAATCCACGCCTATGTCACAGGCGTACCCCTCTTTGACCGGAACGGCGAAGTGAAAAATGTTGTCGTGTCCGTGTTTGACACGGATTCCCTCCGCTACCGGGTGACTGAGTTCCGCAACGCCATGCAGGCCGGGGACGCGGTTCAGATTGTGGAGCGGTTTGAGGAGGATGCCATTAACCCCATGGTGGGCAGCGACCCATCCATCCAGGAAATCCGCCGGACCATCGCCCGGGCGGCGGCCACCGACGTGACCATTCTTATCACTGGCGAGTCCGGCGTAGGCAAGGAGTCGGTGGCGGACCGGGTATATTCCCTGTCCCGGCGGAAGGGGAAGCCCTATGTCAAGGTCAACTGCGCGGCCATTCCCGGCAACCTGCTGGAATCGGAGCTGTTCGGCTATGAGAAGGGGGCGTTCACCGGGGCGTCCAAGGAGGGCAAGACCGGACTTTTTGAGCGGGCCAACCACGGCACCATCCTGCTGGACGAGATCGGAGACCTGCCCTATGAATTGCAGACCAAGCTGCTGCGGGCTCTCCAGCAGAAGGAGATTATGCGAATCGGCGGCGTGAAGCCCATTTCCCTGGATGTGCGGGTCATCGCCGCCACCAACGCGGACCTGAAGAAAAAAATCAAAGATGGCACCTTCCGAGAGGACCTCTATTACCGGCTGTCGGTGGTGCCGGTCCATGTGCCGCCCCTGCGGGAGCGGCGCGGCGACATTGCCAAGCTGGTCAAGCACTACTTTTTCGAGTACTGCACCAAGCACGCGCACACGGTCACCGTACCTGACGAGGCCATGATGATTTTCGAGAGCTACGACTGGCCGGGCAATGTGCGGGAGCTTCAGAATGTCATTGAGTATATGGTTATCTGCTCGGAAAGCAACGTGCTGGACTCCAAGGCGCTGGCAAACTACCTGGGCATGAAGGTAGATCCGGAGGCTCTGCGGCCGGTATCCCTCCACTCCGCCCTGGAAAGCTACGAGAAGAAGCTGATTGAAACCGCCCTCAGCGAGACCGGCGGCGTTCGGAAAGCCGCGGCCTTCCTCCATGTGGACCCTTCCACCATCTCCCGGAAGGCCAGGAAGTACGGAATTCCGATGACAGAGGCCTAGCCCCTTTTTAAAAAGAGAACCAAGGAAGAACGTTAGGCGCATACAAGAGAGAGGCCTATGAGTTAGGAGCGCGTTATGATAGAAGAAATCATTCAAAATATATACCGCATTTCCATCCCTCTGCCCCATAACCCGCTGAAGGAGCTGAACGCCTACGCCGTCAAGGGCCCGGACCGGTCTCTGGTCATTGACACAGGCTTCCGCCTGCCGGAGTGCCGGACGGCCCTGGAAGAGGGCCTGCGGGCGGCGGGCATTGACCGGAACCGGATGGACATTGCCCTGACGCACCTCCATTCGGACCACACCGGCCTGGCCCCGGACCTGATTCCGGCGGACGGGAGGGTTTACATCAGCGCCATTGACCGGAAATGGCTGGAGGGGGCCAGCCGGGCGGACGACTGGGAGAGCAGCGACCTCCGGTATCTGGCGGAGGGTTTCCCCCGCCCGCTCCTGGAGGAGCTGTGGGAGGCCAACCCCGCCCGAGTCCTGGCTCCGGCAGAGTACAGCCATTATGTGAGCCTGCATCCCGGCGATGTTCTGACAGTGGGGGATTACAGCCTGACATGCGTTTCCACCCCCGGCCACACGCCCGGCCACATGTGCTTCTGGATAGAGGAGCGGGGCGTCATGTTCCTGGGGGATCATGTGCTCTTTGACATCACACCCAACATCACCGCCTGGAACGGCGTGGAGGACTCCCTGGGGGACTACCTCCGGTCCCTGGAGGAAATCCGCTGTTATCCCATACAGATTCCCCTGCCCGGCCACCGGGGCGTCATCGGAGATGTGGCGGCCCGAACCCGAGCCCTGGCCGCCCACCACACGGCCCGGCTGAACGAAACCCTGGACGTGGTGCGGACCAATCCCGGCCTCACCGCCTATGAAATCGCGGGCCGGATGACCTGGCGCATCCGCGCCCGGAACTGGGACGAGTTCCCGGTGGCCCAAAAGTGGTTTGCCGTGGGGGAGGCCATGGCGCACCTGGACTACCTGACGCGAAGGGGCCAGGTGGAGCGGCGCGTGAGCGGAGAAGTTGGCATCTACTTTGCAATATAACATAGACAGAACGCATCAATGGCCAGCCCGCCGCTGTCAGGCAAGCTGGTACAATATGACAAAGGAGCGCATGCACTATGGGATTCACACTTCCTTCCTATGAGCTGACCGGCAAGGTCGCCATTATCACCGGTTCCACCCGTGGTATCGGCAACGCCATTGCCAAGACCATGGCCCACTATGGCGCGGCGGTGGTCATCACCGGCCGCAAGCAGGAGGCCTGCGACAAGGTAGCCGCGGAGATCGAGGCTGAGGGCGGCAAGGCTCTGGGCGTTGCCACTGACGTGACCAGCGCCGAGGCCCGCGCCAACCTGATTGCCAAGACGGTGGAGAAGTTCGGCCGGCTGGACATTTTGGTCAACAACGCCGGCACTGGCGGAGAGCCCAAGAAGATGATCGACATGGACGAGGAATACTTTGACCACTATGTGGACGCGGATTACAAGGCGCTGTATTTCATGAGCCAGGCCGCTGCCCGCCAGATGCAGGCCCAGGGCTGTGAGAAGGGTACCCATCCCTACCGCATCATCAACCTGTCCTCTGCCGCTGGCATCAAGAGCCCCATTGGCGACACGGTGTATGGCTCCATCAAGGCGGCTGTCACCCACCTGACCCGCATCATGGCCAACGAGCTGGCCCGGTTCGGCATCACCGTCAACGCGGTGGCGCCCGGCTACGTGCTGACCGACATGACCAAGGACGTGATGGCGGACGAGAAGAACGCCGCCGCTGTGACCCGGATGATTACCCTGCGCCGCTACGCCATGCCCGAGGAGATGGCCGGCGTCATCAACTTCATCGCCTCCCCGGCCGGCGGCTACATGACCGGCGTGCTGGTGCCTGTGGATGGCGGCATGACCATTAACTGACAAAAGCGCGAGGCACGGCCACGGGAGCCGGAAGATTCGGCGACTCTGACCAGCCTGTCCATGAGACTTTGTGAAAAATCGGTCAATCTGCTGCAAAAAGGCGTGTTGCAAAATCGCAACGCCGTTGTGAAAGTGCAACAGCGGGGCATTTCCCCTGATTTCAGCAGGATTCCGATTTGAGGAAAATTAAGTGTTGCGAAACCGCAACGAAGCGAAAGAGAAGCGGTCCTGAGACCACTCGATTCGGACCGTCCGGAAAATAATAATTGCAAGGATAATTCAGGAGGAAACAAAAATGGCAAAGGAAAATTGTGTTGGCACCTATGAAGCGTACAAGGCCCGCCTGCTGGCGATGAAGCCCAACGTCTACCTGCACGGCCAGAAGCTGGACCGTTCCAACGGCAAGGAGGGCGCGGAGCGTGACCTGGCCGACTGGATTGTGGGCGGCACCTACGTGATGAAGCAGTGCTATGACACGGCCAACGACCCCCGGTATGCCGACGTGTGTACCGCCACCTCTCACATCACCGGCAAGACCGTCAACCGTTCCACCCACATCCATCATTCCATGGATGACCTGCTCAAGAAGCAGCTGATGACCCGCCTCATCTGCCACCGTGTGGGCGGCTGCATGCAGCGCTGCATGGGCTCCGACGCCCTGAACGCCCTGTTCTCCGTCACCTACGACTGCGACGAGGCCTGCGGCACCGAGTACCACAAGCGCCTGAACAAGTACATTGAGTATTGCCAGGAGAATGACCTTATCTGCAACTGCGCTCAGACCGACGTGAAGGGCTCCCGGAACCCCAAGTACAAGCGTGCTCACATGCAGCCTGACCCCGACCAGTTCTTCCATGTGGTAGACACCGATGTGGACGGCGTGGGCATCGACGGACAGCCCACCAAGGGCATCATTGTCCGCGGCGCCAAGATCTGCAACAGCTGCGCTCCCTACGTGGATGAAATTATCGCCCTGCCCACCAAGTTCATGAGCCCCGACGACGCGGACTACGCGGTGGCCTTCGCCCTGCCCGCTGACTGGGACGGCATCAAGCTGATGGCCCTGCCCGGCCAGCACCACAAGCGCAAGCACATTGACGCGCCCTGGGCCCACATCGGCGATGTGGAGTCTCTGACCATCTTCGACGACGTGTTTGTCCCCTATGACCGCGTGTTCATGTGCGGCCGGGACCACGAGGGCGTCTGCCGCTACGCTGGCTACCTGGCCCTGATGTTCGCCCACTATCACCGTCACTCCTACACCGGCTGCAAGACCGCTGTCTCCGAGGTCATTGCCTCCCAGGCCGCTCTGGTTGCCGATGTGAACGACATCGCCAAAGAGTCCCACGTCCGTTCCAAGCTCTGCGACATCATCCAGACCGCCGAGCTGGTGTTCGCCGCCGGCCAGCAGTCCGCTCACCGGGCTGTGGAGTTCCCCTCCGGCCAGTGGGTGCCCGACGAGATCCTGACCAACGCCGGCCGCCGGATTGCCGGACACAACATCTATCACGAGTACGAGATCCTGGCTGACCTCACCGGCGGTGTCTGCGCCTCCCTGCCCACCGAGGAGAGCTTCTACGCCCCCGAGACCGCCGAGCTGTGCAACAAGTACATCCGCCGCAATCCCGCCTACTCCGCCGAAGAGACCCACCGGGTGATGCGGATGATGGAGGATAAGCTCTGCGACGCCTTTGAGGGCGCTCAGGCGGTTGCCGGCGTCCACGGCGGCGGC
>JAAWCD010000097.1 GCA_022793095.1 Oscillospiraceae bacterium
CACACCGTCTGAACCGGCCTTTTTCCGTCCTGCGGCGTCAAAAATGCTCGGAATACATCCAGTATTCCTGCGCTTTTTTCCTTGCTGGACGAAAAAATTCCGGCCCATCCAGCGCACCCGGAGATTTTAAACAGGCTCTTAGAAGATTCTCCGCAATTTCATCCGCGCTTTCCTTGACGGGCTGGCGGGTTAGGGGTATAATAAAAACAGCGGAGCCGGTTCGGCTCCAGGAAGAAGGTGTGTGCCGTGTTTCACACAGAGGTCAAAACCGCCTCACTCCCTGTCTCCCGGTTTCTGGAGGGCTACTGCCGTCCGGCGCAGTTCTGTCCCCTCTGCAAAGACTGTCCGGACTATGGCCGGGTCTGGTCCTGCCCGCCCGGCGTGCCAGACGCGGCAGCGCTGCTGGCCCCTTATGAAGCTGCCCATCTGACCGGCGTGAAGGTAAGCTATGGGCCAGAGCTGCGGGCTCGCGCCCTCTCTCCGGCGCTGACAGAGCATTTGCGGCGGGAAACCTACGGCTTGGTCAAGCGAAATGTGCTGAAAACCCTGCTCTGCCTGGAGGAACAGTATCCCGGCTCCCTCACCATCGCCGCCGGCCGGTGTGAATTGTGCCGCCGCTGCGCCCGGGAGGACGGGCTTCCCTGCTATCAGCCCCAGCGGATGCGTTACTCCTTCTCCGCCCTGGGTTTTGATCTGACCCGGATTTCGGAAGAACTCTTGGGTGTTCCCCTGCTCTGGGCTTCTGAAGGGCTTCCAGAATACAATATGGCGGTTTACGCGGTTCTGACCCGTTCCGCGGGAGTTTAGGAGGCGGCTATGAATTTCAAGCTGGTAAAAGGAATTCCGGAGCGGATTCCAGACTACTGCGAAGTGTTTTTGGACTCCAAGCTGTATGACGCCTATTTCAGCGAGGAAGGCGTCCTCCCCGCCTTGCTGGGCAAGGGTGTTGCCTCTGGCTGTCTGTATATCGCCATGAGCTCCCAGGATGTGCCGGTGGGCGTGATGTACATGACCATGGATGGCATGGCAGGTCTGCCCTACCTCAATTTACTGGGCGTTCGGAAGCAATACCGGGGTATGGGAATTGGCACGGACCTGATCCGCGTCTTCATCGGAACCGCAGAGGCTCAGGGATATCCCAACATGTTTATTATGACCAGTAAATTCAATGTTCGAGCAAAGAACCTCTATCAGTCTATGGGGTTTCAGCCCCAGTGCCTGCTTCCGGATGTGATGCACAAGGGCGTTTCCGAATGGCTCTTTATGCGGCCCGCGTCGAACCGGGGTTGGTAAGCGTGTTGTTACAGCCCGTGCGGCTTGCCGCACGGGTTTTTTATTTGGATCATGGCGAAGCCAGTTTGAAGGTTTCTTTTGCTTCGGTTCTTTTTCTTGAAAGGAAAAGAACCATAAAGAGCTTTAAACGGCGCTTTACTGTCAGACTTGAGGTGAAACAAGTGCGAGAAATGCTGTTGGCATTTGGCTTTAACGAAACCCAAAAAAGTGTCCTGCGCCGGACGCTAGTCCCGTTAAAAGTGATGATTAAAACTGTCCCCCCTGCTGACTATCTTCAGCCTGCAGGCCGTCTGGCCGGGGATAAGACCCTCCCGGAGGGCCCGGTCTATGACGGCCCAGAGCTGGAACAGCCCCTTCTGCTGCTGTCCGGCGTCACCGGCCCCCGGATGAACCAGCTTCTGTCCGCCCTGTTCAAGGCGGGGGTGTCCATTGCCTATAAAGCAGTGTTGACTCCCACCAACCGGACCTGGACCATTCCTCAGCTCTACGCAGAGATATCCGAGGAACACCGGCAGATGCACCAGCTATGACCGTGGAACAATTGGGTCCCTACCGCCTGGAGCAGCGGGAAGGTGTGTTCCCTCTGGGCACTGACGCACTCTGCCTGGCCCGGTTCGTCCAGCCCCGCCGTGGGGACAGGGTCTGCGATCTGGGCTGCGGCTCCGGAGCTCTTCTTCTCCTGCTGGCCGCGCAAGCGGAACCGCTATTTCTGACCGGCGTGGAGCTGACACCGGAAGGTGCGGACCTGACTCGAATCAATCTGGCCCAAAACGGCCTGTCTGGAACCGTGATCCAGGGAGATCTGCGGGACCTTGTCAACCTCCCTCCTGCCGGTCAGATGGACCTTGTGGTTTCCAATCCTCCCTACTACGCCCCATCCCAGGGCAAAACGGCGGAGGGACTCCGGGGAACCGCCCGAAGCCAACAGACCTGTACTCTGGCGGAGGTCTGCCGTGCCGCCGCCCGCCTGCTGCGAAACGGGGGCCGGTTTGCCCTCTGCTGGCCTGCCGGAGACCTGACCAGTCTGCTGGAAACCTTGCGGACCAGCGGGCTGGAGCCCAAGCGGATCCAGCTGGTCCAGCATCGGCCGGACAAGCCCCCCTTTCTGGCCCTGGCAGAGGGCCGGCGGCAGGGAAAGCCGGGGCTTCAGGTACTGCCAGTCCAAATTTTAACTTGAGGAGGCCCTTTATGGCAGGAATCCTTTATCTGGTACCCACCCCCATTGGCAATCTGGGCGACCTGTCCCAGCGGATCGTTGACACGTTGGCAGAGGCAGACTTCATCGCCGCCGAGGACACACGGGTATCCATCAAAATTTTAAATCATTTGGGATTAAAAAAGCCCATGATGAGCTATTACCGCCACAATACGGAAACCAGCGGACCAGCGATTCTGAACCGTCTCCTGGCTGGGGAAAACTGTGCTCTGGTCACGGACGCGGGAACGCCCGCCATCAGTGACCCAGGCGAGGAGCTGGTTCGGCTCTGCGCGGATTCCGGCGTGGAGGTTGTCGCCATTCCCGGCCCCTGCGCCTTGGTCACCGCTCTGGCTGTCTCCGGCCTGCCAACGGGCCGGTTTACCTTTGAGGGCTTTCTGGCAATGAACAAAAAGAATAGAAAACGCCACCTGGATGCCCTGAAATTAGAAGAACGGACCATGATTTTTTACGAAGCACCCCACAAGCTGGTTTCTACGCTGGAAGATTTGGGCGATGCCTTTGGTCCAGACCGGCGGATTTCTCTGTGCCGGGAGCTGACGAAACTCCACGAGGAGGTCCGGCGGACCACTTTGGGGCAGGCGCTGGAATACTGCCGCCTTAACAGCCCTAAGGGGGAATTTGTCCTTGTGGTAGAGGGCTGCCGTCCGCTGGAGGAGGATTCCATCTCCATGGAGGAGGGTGTGGAGCGGGTCCGCCGCCTGCGCGCGGAACAGGGCCTCTCTCTCAAAGATGCAACCCGGCAGGTGGCGAAATCCACTGGACTTCCCAAAAACGAACTGTACGCCCAGTCCCTCACAGCGGAATCCTGACTCCCATTTTTTACAGTAAATTGAATTCCGGTGATGACGGTTCGTAATAAAATGGGTTTCAATGACATTTTGTAACACTTAACGGAAGAACGACTGTTTAGTCAAAATTTTCTCATGCGAAATGGGCAAATTTGACAGGAGCCGCTTCCCTTTGTACCTCCGAGCTGAAGACTTCCCGTTGCGAAAAGGTAAAGGAAGCACACAGATCGGACAGTTGATTGGATATTCTGTCTCCCTAAAACAGCGAAAACAGGACCGAAGCTCTCACTCCCCCAGTGAAGGCTTCGGCCCTGTTTTTTGTGGCTTTCTCTGCTGACACACCCAAATCAAGGGTGTTCTCAGTTCGCCTGCAACTCCTTAATGCAGTCAGGACAGACGTTTTTACCCTTGAAGTTGATTACATTCTTGGCATCGCCGCAGAAGATGCAGGCCGGCTGATATTTCTTCAGCACGATAGAAGCACCATCCACATAGATTTCCAGAGAATCCTTCTCCGCAATGTCGAGCGTGCGGCGGAGCTCAATGGGCAGAACAATCCGCCCAAGTTCGTCCACCTTGCGGACAATTCCAGTCGATTTCATAATGCTCTCCTTTTCTCATTCAATTACCTTCCGCAGCATATGCCCATGGTCGCCGACGCCACAAGTCCACCGGAAAGCTATGGATATTATAACACACTGTATTTTCTTGTCAATCGTAATTTGGAAATTTTGAAGAGAAATTTTTTAATTCTGTCGATTCTGGCCGTTGAGTACCGATACGCCAAAAATGATGCTCTTATTTTTCCAGCCTTCACATAGTAATAGATGGAAGTGGAGGGATAAAAATGGCAATGACCATAATTTGGACGGCTATGGTACTCATGTCCGTACTTTGTGGACTATGGAATGGAACGGGGCCGGCGGTGGCAGCGGCGGCCATGGAGGGAGCCCGGGCGGCGGTGGAGCTGTGCATCTCCATGGCGGGAGTACTCTGCCTGTGGACAGGTGTGATGGAAGTGCTCAGACGGTCGGGGGTGCTTGCGGGGCTGACCCGGCTGCTTCGTCCAGTGCTCAGTTGCCTGTACCCGGACTTTGCCAAGGACCAGGAGGTGATGGACGCCCTTTCGGCCAACGTGTCGGCAAATCTGCTGGGGCTGGGAAACGCGGCCACGCCGCTGGGCATCCGGGCGGCCCAGGGCATGGCAAAACGGTCGCCTGGGGTGGCGTCGGATGCCCTGTGTATGCTCATTGTCTGCAACACAGCATCAATTCAGCTCATTCCGGCCACCGTAGCCGGTGTGCGGTCCGCGGCAGGGTGTGACTCCCCCTTTGACATTCTGCCGGCAGTCTGGCTGGCTTCCGCCCTTTCTGTCACTGTTGGCATCCTGGCCGCAAAGATTTTCTCCCGGCTCTCCTCTTTTGCTCAGAGAAAACAGAAGCGAAAGGATGTCGCATCAGCGGCATTGCGGTGAAGCTTTTGGGGCTGATTTGTATGTATCCAAGCAAAGAACAGGAGGATGACAGAATGCTGTTTGATCTGCTGGTTCCGCTGATTCTGGCTGGCGCGGCTCTGTGGGGGTGCCACCGTCGGGTTGATGTTTACGGCGCGTTGGCCGCCGGAGCGGGAGATGGACTAAAAATTCTGCTGAGCATAGCACCAGCCCTTATTGGACTGATGACGGCAGTGTATATGCTGCGGGCCTCCGGTGCCTTGGATTTGGCGGCTCAGCTGCTGGCCCCCCTTCTCACCAGGCTGGGGATTCCGCCGGAGGTGGTGGGACTGATGCTGATCCGGCCGGTCAGCGGCAGCGGGGCCCTAGGGGTGGGTGCGGAGCTCATCGCCGCCTATGGGCCGGATTCTGTCATTGGGAGAACCGCGGCAGTGATGCTGGGTTCCACCGAGACGACCTTTTACACCATTGCCGTATACTTTGGCGGGCTTGGTATTACGAAGACCCGGTACGCCGTACCAGCGGCCTTATGCGCGGACATGGCCGGGTTTCTGGCGGCGGCCTGGGCTGTGCGGGTATGTTTCGGTTAGTGCGCCAAGTTCTTTTCATTAAATGGATATCAGATCCAGCTGGCTTTTGCAGAGCAAAAGCCAGCGTCGCTCAAGCGTTCAAGAAAAAAAGAGAATTTTAAGAAAAAGCTTGACATTCCCCCTGGTGGAAGGTGTATTCTGAAACCAGAAAGGGTGATTTCGAGGTGAAGATCAATGAGGTGGAAGCCCTGGTGGGCATCACCAAAAAGAACATCCGCTTCTACGAGCAGGAAGGGCTGCTCTCGCCCCGGCGGAATTCTGAGAACGGCTACCGGGAGTATTCCCAAACTGAGGTGGACCAGCTCCGTCAAATCAAGCTGATGCGAAAGCTGGGCCTTCCGCTGGAGGAAATCCGGCGGATGCAGAGCGGCACGCTGACTGTTCCAGACGGCATGCGGCGCCACCTGGTCACGCTGGAGCGGGAAAGCCGGAACCTGGAGCACGCCCGTGCCATGTGCAGCCAGCTGATGGAGGAGGAGACCCCTCTTTCAGCTCTGGATGCCGAGCAATGGCTGGGACAGATGGAGCTGTTGGAACAGCAGGGCGCCATTTTCCAGAACCGGCAGCAGGGCGATGTGCGGGTCAAGTATGTGGCTCCGGTGCTGATTGCGGCGCTGATGGTGCTGCTGATGGGGGGACTCATGGGGCTGATTGCTTGGAGCCTCTGGGCGAGGCCTCAGGATGTGCCGCCCTTGCCGATGACCCTGGTTCTCATGGGCCTGCCGCTGGTTGTCATCCTCGGCGTGCTGTTGGCGCTGGTCCAGCGCATCCAGGAAATTGGGAAAGGAGAAGACGATGATGCGAAACAATACTAAAGGTAAGATTCTGGCCCCCATTCTGTGCGCTGGCGCGGCCTTGCTGTTCCTGGGCGGCGTACTCATTGTCCTGGTCAGCACCGTGATGGGTGTTGGGCCGGCAGAGGGCACGGTTATTGGGATTTTCGCGGTTTACGCGCTGGTGATCTTGGCGGTCATCATCGGGGTCATCGCGGCTCTGTTCCAGCGCTTGCGGGAGATCCGCGGAGGAGAAGCGGATGAAGCAAAAAAGTATTAGTCAGGCCCGCCGGCGGAAAAATGCTATGTGGGGCGCTGTGATGTCCACGCTGTTCCAGCTTCTGTCTGCTTTGCTGCTGCTGTGGCTGCGTTCAGGCCTGGAGCCGGCAGGCTTTTTGTCGAAACTGCTGCTGGTTTTTGCTGTGCTGGATCTGGGGAGTATCATCCCCGTCTGGATAAGTCTGAAGCAACGTTTGACCGAAATTAAAGGAGGAGAAGAAGATGCTGCTGCTCAATATTGATTATGTACCTGGAAAGGAATTTGACGCTCTTGGTTTGGTAAAGGGCACGGTGGTCCAGTCGAAGAACTTCGGCAAGGACTTTATGGCTGGTATGAAGACCCTGGTAGGCGGCGAGATTGTGGGCTATACGGAAATGCTGGTGGAAGCCCGTCAGATCGCCACCAAACGGATGGTGGATGAGGCGGAGGCTCTGGGAGCTGACGCGGTGGTCAACGTCCGCTACGGCTCATCCTCGGTGATGCAGGGCGCAGCCGAGGTCATCACCTACGGCACTGCGGTCCGGTTCAAGTAACGCTGATTTTCTCTTCTTTTCTTTTGTAAAAGAGAGCAGAGCAGGGAGAATCCCGCCGAAAAGCAGGTAATCTTCCTTCTGTAGATAAAAAAGATGCAGACAGGCAAGCATTGTGATTCAGTGCTTGCCTGCTTTGCTTGTATAATAGAAAACCCAAAATATCGAGAATATATTTGAGAGTAACGTCTGAGATGAATCTCGAAGTCATTACTATCCCAGTATTTGAGATCCCCGAAAAATTTGTGCAAAAGAGAATAAAAGACATCCTTTCAGCCAAGAGCCGGAGCAGGAAAGGAACCTGATTGAAAGGATGCAATATTATGGAGAAGACACCGAAGGAAATGCTGAAGGCCTATGTGGACAGCCAGAAATTCAACAGCACCACCGAGATCATGGATGCCATGAAGGAAATGTTTCGGGATGTGCTGCAGCAGGTGATGGAGAGCGAGCTGGAC
>JAAWCD010000098.1 GCA_022793095.1 Oscillospiraceae bacterium
AAGGAGGAAACAAATCCATGAGAAACCTCAAAAAGGTGCTCTCTCTGGTTCTGGCCCTTGCGATGGTCCTCTCCATCTGCATGGTTGGAGCCGGCGCCGTGAACTATGACGACTTCACGGACGAGGAGAACATCACCAAAAAGCAGGCTGTGGAGACCCTGGTGAGCCTCGACGTCATCAAGGGCTACAACGACGGTGCGACGTTCAATCCCACCGGCAATGTGACCCGTGCTGAGATGGCCACCATGATCTGCCGCATCCTGGCCGGCGGCGACAAGATGATTCCTGACGCCACCAAGCCTGTCCCCACTTACACCGATGTGCGTACCAACCCCTCTGCCGCCTGGGCCGAGACCTATATCGAGTACTGCACCAGCCTGGGCATCGTCTCCGGCAAGGGCAATGGTCTCTTTGACCCCATGGCTAACGTGACCGCCGCTGAGGCCGCTAAGATGGTCATGACCGCCCTGGGCTACAATGCTGACATTGAAGGCTTCAAGGGCATCGGCTGGGATATCAACACCATGGCCAAGGCCAGCACCCTGAAACTGACCGACAACCTGGTGGGCGAGATCAGCGCCAACGCTCCCTTGACCCGTGAGCAGGTCGCTCAGATGCTGTTTAACGCTCTGGATGATCCCATGGTTCAGTACTATGAGGGCACCAACGCCAACGTCTGGATCGGCGCGGGCAACGTGAACGACAAGTACTATGAGACTATCCTGGAGACCAAGTTCAACGCTGAGAAGGTCGTTGGCGTCGTAGTCGCCAACGAGTATGCCGACCTGGCCGATACCGAGCCTCTGGCCGCCGGCCGGACCCGCGTGGTGGTTCTGGGCACCGATAACGAGCCTGTTGTCCCCGCCCGTGAGCTGACCGTCAACCTGTCCACCAACCTGGACAAGATCGGTGAGTCCATCATTGTCTACCGTGACAAGGCCAGCAACCGCATCATCTTTGGTGATTACCAGGATACCGGCCTGAACAAGATCACGGAGTTCACCGGCAAGAAGGAAGACATTACCAAGGGCGACGGCGCGGTTGACAAGTCCGCCCGTACCGCCGAGCAGTATGTCAACTTCGCTGAGGGCGTGTACTCTGTCTACACCGCCAGCCGCACCTTCACCTATTCCTACGTTCCCGAAGAGGGAGCTGAAGTGGTCAAGGTGAACGTCCGCAAGGGCACCGTGCTGGGTGAGAACGGCGTTCTCTCCTACGGCGACCTGGAGTGGGTGTATGACGCGGTCAACACCGACCGTCCGAACGATGTTGTCGGATTCATCCCCGATGACGACAGCGACAACAAGATGCCCAAGCTGACCAACGCTGAGAACGAGAACTACGCCAACTTCGAGGAGTGGGCCGACACCTACCTCACCGTGAAGGACCTGAAGAACGGCCTGAACGCCCTCGAGAACGAGAACGGCAACTACATCAAGGTCGTTGACTACAACAGCGACGGCGAGATCGATTACGTCCTGAAGACCGTCTACACCGCTTCCACCGTGCAGCGGGTGTCCAAGGACGACGAGATCACCCTGACCAACTACGAGACCAAGGGCACCATCAACTACATTGAGCGCGACGACAAGAACGCGGACAAGATTCCTGTCACCGAGATCGAAGTGGTTGGCGACATGCCCGCCGCTGGCGACGTGGTCCTCTACAAGGTGATTGACGGCACCGCTTACATGCAGATTGCCGAGATGACCACCAAGAAGATCGACAACGTCCGCCGCAACACCGTCACCGTGGAAACCAAGGACGGCGACACCTACACTCAGTCCGGCGTCAACATGATCTTCCGCCAGGATCCCATGGACGATCTGGCCGGCACCGCTGAGGGCAGCATTGACCAGCGCCTCTCCATCACCCAGATGCGCGGCAACGAGACCTATGATATCTTCTTCGATCTCTACGGCCACATTGTTGCTTACCGCACCGCTGTCAACGTTGGCCAGTATGTCCTTCTCACAGACGGCTGGTACGCCCAGTGGAAGAACAACGAAGAGTGGTCCGTCAAGGCTTATGTGGACGGCAAGATTGATATCTTTGACCTGGCCAATAACCGCTCCAAATTCATTGACGACAACCACGATAACTCCAACACCAACGACTGGACTCGCCTGAACAAGTTCTGGATGTACAACAATGAGACCTATCTTGACCGGAACACGGAGAAGGAGAAGGTCAACCTGACCAACATCGCCTCCTACAGTGAGGACGACGACGGCAAGTGGACTCTGACTCCCGTGGACACCCTGAACAAGACCCGCAAGACCCGCGTCATCGACCTGACCAACGTCAAGGACGACGCCAACACCGAGACCATCAAGAACGAGATCGACGGCAACAAGTACCTGATCGGTACTGCCTACGATACCACAACGCCCGACTCCAAAGACGGCCACGGCGTTTACACGCACACCGGAGCCGATACGGAGCTGTCCTACCACAATGTTACCGTCCGTCCGCGTACCGACACGGTTTATTACTATGTCTACAAAAACGCGGATAACGGCGTTGACAGTGTGGACATGTACACCGGCTACCGCGAGGCTCCCAAGGTCAAGTATGAGGACATCAACTTCATGTATGCTGTAGCCACTGAGTATCAGTCCGGCAGCGGCGTCAGCGAGTACTACATCGCCAACGTGATCGTGGTCGAGCTGAACAAGACCTACAGCAACGGTGAGCCTGTCTTCCTGATTGACGGCCCCGACATTGTTACCAACGTGAGCGACGATGTTTACACCGTCATCCGCAAGGACGGCAAGGTGGAGGACATTCACATCGAAAAGGGCAGCGTGGATGAGGACAAACCCGTCGCTCCCAAGACCTTCCCCATCGACAAGGCGACCGGCGTTGATTATAACACCGGCTTCCTGCACGGCTACACCAGCAGCGGCTGGGGCAACGGACTCTACATGATGTTCGAGACCCGCAAGGAAGGCGTCTACAGCGTCCGTCCCATGACCACCAAGGAAATGAAGGACAACGGCTTCACCATCGGCATCGTTGCTGTCTACGGCGGCATCTATGACGGCGAGTACACCGCTGTTCACTCTGTGACCGGCGACGAGCTCGACGGCTGGACCAATAATGATGGCGTCTTCGTGAAGGGCATCGATCAGACGATGGCGGAGGCCTATGCTGAAGCTGAGGCTATGAAGATCGAAGCAGAGGGCATCAAGCATGTGGCCAACGTTCTGGATACGATTTGCCGCAACTTCAAGAAGGACGAGGAAATCCGTCCCAACGGCGCGTCCCGCGGTTCTTACTACACCCTGGATTACACCTATGACGAAAAGAACAAGAACCCCGGCGAAGGCAACTACCACTGGAACCTGCGTCTGGACGACGATGCCAGCTATGAGGAAGTCATGCTTGACTCCTTCGAGCTGAACAACGGCTATGTCAGCTACAACATGGTTCTGGTCAAGGCCGAGAAGAACGGCGATGTGGTTTACGCCGTGAACTTCGAGCAGGAGCGCGACTACAACCGCGACAACGTGATGGATAAGAACCTGTCCGTTGAGCTGTGGCGTTCTCTGGTGGACCGCTTCAATGAGGCCGCCACCTCCAACAAGGACAAGATTGAGGCCGCGAAGAAGGTGCTCGAGAGCGATACCGCGACTGCTGATCAGGTTGCTGAGCAGATCAAGATTCTGAAAGAGCTCAAGAACGACAAGGATCTGTCCTACAAGGACGGCGCCGAGATCGATGACGTGCTCGAAGGTCTGGAGCTGAAGCTGGCCAAGCTGACCGCGAAGAACCTGGTCCGCAAGTGGGCTGACGAGGCCCGCGCGGCTGTGAGCCTGACCGATGAGGATCAGGTGACCAACACTAACGCCGCTGTGGACGCTCAGAACGCTCTGATCGACGCCTGCACGACTGTCGCTCAGGTGGAAGCCATCATCAAGGCGCCCGCCGCGACTCCCGCTGCGCTTACACTCACCGCTTACACCGGTACCGCCGTGGTGCCTGTGGCGGAGGGTGTTGTCCGCGATATTGTGGAGACCTATGTCGTGAGAAAGGGCGCTGAACCGGCTGCTGTTAAGACTGTGGTCGATAAGATCATGGTCAACGTCGGCCTGAAGGGTGTGGGCGCTACTGAGATCGTGAAGGCTGAAGCTATTCTGGAAAGCGTTACGCTGACCGGTACTGACGCTTCCTCCACTCTGACTGTTCCCGTGAAACCCGCTACTGGCGGTGAGGATAACGCTCAGGTTAGCGACCTTGACACCGCGATTAACGGTGCGACCGCTTACACGATGGCCGTTACTGGCTCTAACCTGGCTGGTACCACTCTGGCCAGTAGCAGTAACAAACTCATCGTCTGGCAGAAGGCTGGCAACTACGACATCAAGCTCGCGGCTGGCAACATCACAGAGAAGACGACCACTCTGTATCTGACCAACTCCGACACTAGCGACGATGCTGTGTACGTCCTGACCTTGAAGAATGAGGGCGGCGAGGCCGTTTGGACCAGCGCTGACATCACTGTTCCGAAGAAAGCCGATGGTGTGGATGGCAAGTCTGATCTTGTGACCGTCACCCTGCCTGAGGCTGGCGAGACTTACACTCTGTATGGTGAGACCAAGGCTACCACTGGCGCGAAGGTTACCCTCACTCTGGCGGCTAACGGCACCATCAAGCTGGATGGTACTACCGCGATTGACGCCACCAGTGGTGCTGCGATTGAGAACCTGTTGCCTGGCGCGACTGTTAAGTTCACCGTGGAACCCGCTGAGGGTTATGAGGTTGCGTCTGTTGCGGTTACTTCTCCTTCTATCACTCTGAAACCTGATAAGGACGGCATGTACACCTTCACAAAGGACAATTCTGGTACTGCTCAGGCGGTTACCGTGACCATGCGTACTATCGCTGAGGGCAAGATCGCTGAGGCTACCGAGAATCTTACTGGTTTCACTCTGACCGAGCTTACTCCCTATGAGGCGGCGCCCACTGTGACTGCGGTCAAAGAGATCATTGCAGACACGGTTCTGAAAGCTGCGAAGGGTACTAGTGCCCGGGCTGGCGAAGAGACCCCTGCTGGCTGGAGTGCCGAGGTAACTGAGGGTATTACAGACACTGCGTTCAATAGCATGACCGAGAACTCTGCTGTGGAACTAACTAGTGTTAAAGTTGTCATTACCTATAATGATGGCATTACCACTCCCGCTACTAAAGACGTTACTTTGGCTAGCGTTAAGGTCTACTGGGTGTTCAAAGCCGCTGAGGCCGAGTCTAAACTGAAAGCTGCGATTGACACTGAGCTGGCCAAGCTCGATATGACTGCCGCTCAGGCCACATCTGCTACTGCTGTGCAGAATGCCGTTAAGGAACTGATTGAAGCTGTCGCTGATCCGACCACTGCTGACGAAACAGTGGTAGCTAAGGATATTGTTGCCACACCGAACGATGCCGACAACGAAGGTGCGTTCAAGGCAGGCGATGTCAATGTTACTTACACCGTTACTTATAACGGAACGGATTATGACTTGACGGGTAAGGTCACTATTAAGGCTTGATTACTGTGCTTTACTCCAAACCCCCCGGCCATTTGGCCGGGGGGTTCCCCTATTCCTTACCGGAAAGCGATGTATTGATAATTGTAATTGTTGTAATCGAACGCGTGTGACGGGTTTGAAGCGCTGATAGTGACGCCGGTGCTGGTGAATTGAACGGACGCATTACCGAGTGAGCCAACGTTATCGTCCTTCCGGTAGGCGACGGCGCAGACAGAAGGTCCGCTCATCATGAACATGCTGGGCCGGAAGCCAATATTGATGGAATAGCTTCTCGAGCCGCTGTCGTTGCTGCCCGTGCCTCTGCGGCTTCCCGCCGCGAAAAAGGGATTGCTTTTGGACCAGGCGGCGTTGGCGGTGGTCTGGGCGGCGTTCGCGGTGGTCTGAGCGTTTTCGGCGGCGGTTTTGGCGGCGTTGATCTCCCTGGTCAGCTCGGTTCGGAGACTGGAAACGGCGGAAGAGGAACTGCTGCCGGTGGAGGAGATGGAGCGTTTGACCTCCTGAATGGCGGCGTTCCGCGCTTCGGCTTCGGCTTTTGCGGCGGCGTCGATGGCCGTATCAATGGCGGCAAAGTTTTCGTTGAATTCGGTGCGGAGAAAGTTGTCCTCCGGCTCCCAGAGGTGGAGCTTGAGATTTTGGCTTTTGTTGGTTGACATGATGTTGACCTCCTTCTTCTCTTCTTTTTCTTGAAAGAAAAAGAAGCAAAAAGAACTTTAAACTGTGTCTCAATAACATGATGTAAATGAGAAAAGGTGCCGTTCTCACGGCACCTTTTCGCTGATTTGCGGTTGTCAGGGAAATTGGAACTGCTTCTTGGCCAGCACCACGGAAGGGCCGCTCAGGAATGGGTGGAGCATACCGCACAAGTCGGAGGTGGGCAGAACCTCGTCCCGAATCTGAATTCCCAGCACAGAGCGCATGAATTTCTGCCGCTCCAGCATCCGCCCATAACATTCCGGGGCCATGGCCTGAATGGCGGCCCGCGCGGACGGGTCAGCCAGAATGACCCCGTCCTCCACATGAACGCCCACACCGCCGAAGGCGGCAGGCCGCGCGGTAAAGTCGCATTGGAGCATCATGCCGGACCGCAGAGGCGTGGTGCCGCCCTGGGAAAAGGGGCTGTTCATCCACTCCTCAGTGTGAATCAGGTGTCCGGGGTTGAGGACCACGCCGAAGGTTCCGAAATCGTCCACCACAGCCCGGACCGCCTCCCAAACCTCGCCGCCAGTGGCGTCCAGCGCCAGGGCCTCATACCAGGCGCACAGCGCGAGGAAGTAGCGGCTTAAAAGGCCGTCGTAAACGCCGGGATACCGGCGCTCCAGCTCCTCCCGGTCCCGGACGTAGAAGCCCACCCGGTGAATCTGGGCATAGCGGTAGCCCATGCCGAAGGCGATTTGACTGCCTTGTTCCAGAACGGTGTGGGGCGTGGGGCTCAGAATCCCCTTTCCACGGAAGCAGATATTGGGGTACGTGGGGCAGGGCTCGCCGTCGATGGACAAATGGGCGGAGGCATCCAGCTCGGTGACGCCGGGCCGGAGAGCCGCGATAAAGTCCCACACCTTGCGGCTGGCCTTGGCGGAGGCCAGCTCCGCCAGAATCAATTCCTCCGGCTCGTGGACGGCCCGCAGGCCGGAGGCGCTGTCCATCAGGAGCCCGTTGGCGTTTTCCAGCTCACAGCCCAGGGCCCGCAGGGTGTCCGCCAGGAAGGCGGGGACCTCGAACATCTGCCGGCAGTCCGGGCCGTCCAGGGGGGTGAAGCCCTTCCAGCCCAGGAGGCCCACCTTGGAGCCTGTGCCCAGGCCGGCGCTTTGGAAAATCTCGCTCAGTGTTGAGCTGGTTCCTCGGGGCTGGCCCATGGGGCTGAACAGCTGGCAGAGGATTTTTTCATGGGGGGCTGTGACGCATTGGGCCTGACCCATGCCCTCATTGCCCAGCACCAGCCGGGGCAGCTCTCCCGGCCGGAGGATGTACAGACATTCCTCATACCGGGGATCGTATCCGGTGAGGTATTCCAGATTGGAAAAGTGCTCCTTGTCCGCGTAGAGGACCAGAGCGTCAAAGGCGCTGCCCGCCTGGAGGAGGGCTTCCGTCCGGGCCTGATACAGCTCCGGAGGGATGACGGGGGCTTCCTGATAGTTCAGACGGCCCCCGGTGACTGGACCCTTCCAGGGGACGCAGACGACACGGGCGTCCATCTCAGTCCACCCAGCCGGCGTGCTGCTTCACGTCGTCCCGGTGTTCCCAGAGGGGCGGGTTGTGGTCGTTGCGCTCCTCGATGTGGATGGCGAAGCCGGCCAGGAACTCCTTCAGGTAGATGACATACATCTTGCCCTTGTAAGGCTTGACGCTTTCCTTGTTGAACTCAATACCCTTGCACTCCAGATAGAACACGGCCCGCTCGAGGTTGTCAGTGAAGTAGCCCAGGTGTCCGTGGGGGCCCCGAACCTTGAAGGGCTGCTTGGTGATCTCCACCTCATGGCCCACATAGGAGGAACTGGGGGTGTCGCCCAAAATGAGGTCGAAGGTGTCAGCCAGACGGAAGATATTTTTGTAACCCTCGTCCACGGTGTCGCAGTTGATGCCCACATGGGCGAAGGCGAAGTTGAGCACGGAAAAGACCGCGGCCCGGGCGTTTTTGCGGATGCCGTCAAAGTCGCCGGCGCTGATCTGAGCAGCGGGCACCATCCAGCTGCCGCCGCAGGCGATGACATGGGGGGAGCGGAGATAGGTGCTCAGGTTGCTGGGGTTGATGCCGCCGGTGGGCATAAAGCGCACGCCCTTGAAGACGCTGGCCATGGCCTCGATGGCCTTCAAGCCTCCGTTGGCCTCGGCGGGGAAGAACTTGACCACATCCAGGCCAAATTCCACCGCCTGCTGGACCTCGCTGGGGGAGGTGCAGCCGGGGATGACCAGGATATCGTTGTCCACGCAGTAGCGAACCACCTCTTCGCAGAAGCAGGGGGAGATAATCACCTGAGCACCGGCCTCCACCGCCTGCCTGGCCTGCCCGGCGGTGGTGACGGTGCCGGCGCACAGCAGCATGTCCGGGAACTTCTGGCTGATGACGCGGATGGCCTCAGCGGCGCAGCCGGTGCGGAAGGTGACCTCAGCGGCAGCCAGTCCGCCGTCACACAGGGCCTTTGCCAGCGGCCCGGCGTCCTCCGCCTTGTCCAGCTTGATGACCGGGAGCACGCCAAAGTGATAAATCAGTTCCTTGAGCTCTTGATGCTTTTCCATGTTCAGAAAACCTTCTTTCTTGACAGCAAATATTTGACAGGATGAGCCGGATTGGGGGCGCGCGGAACGGAAATGCAAGGTTTGTCTCGCTTAAAATCAGATTTATTGAAGTAGAAATTAGATTTTATTTTACCGCAATCATATCCTATTCGTCAGGGAAAGTCAAGGGTCATTTTTGGAGTTTTTGAAAAAAAGCCCTTGACGGAGGCGCTTTGTTCTGCTACGATAGCATCAGAAATTAGATTTTATTTTTCAGAAAACAAGTTTAAATTAACGCTCTGAGAGGAGGTATGGAATGGATGCCTATCGAAGGTGCGGTCCCAGGGAGCTGTCCGGCAATCTGATTGAGCGGATTGCCGGGGAGTGGATGCTGGTGGCCGCCGGTTCTCCCGAGGAGGGAGTAGCCGCCATGACGGTCAACTGGGGCGCCATGGGCTATCTCTGGCACGAGGACTTTGTGATGGTGGTGCTGCGGGAATCCCGGAACACCCTGCCCTATGTGGAGCGGAACGGCTGTTTCTCTCTGGGGCTGTTCACACCGGAGTTTCGGGAGAAGCTGACCTACTGCGGCCGGGTGTCCGGCCGGGATGAGGATAAAATCGCCCATTGCGGCTTCACGGCTGCCTATGAAGCGGGTGTGCCCTACTTCACGGAGGCGGACACGGTTCTGATTTGCCGGACCATGTATGAGTGCGGCATAGAGGAAGCGAACTTTTTGAATCGGGATATCTATGAGCGGTGGTACAATGAGGGCGTCCACAAGGGCGACATGCACCGCATGTTCCTGGCCTCCATCGCGACGGTGCTGAGGAAGGAATGACGGCATCGGAGGTACAGGTTATGGAAACGGGAAAAAAAGCGGGCACCCTGGTGAACAAGGTCTACGGTCAGATCAAAGAGGATTTGGCACGGGGCGCGTTCAAGCCGGGCCAGAAGCTGGTGTTTCGGGAGCTGGCGGAGCGGTACGAGGTCAGCGAGACGCCCATCAAGCAGGCGCTGAACCGTCTGGTGACGGAAGGGCTGGTGGAGTCGATTCCCCATCGGGGCATGCAGTTTTGTGAGAACAGCCCCACGGATTTTAAGGAAACCCTGGATATCCGGTATATTCTGGAGGACTACTTTGCGCCGGTGGTGATGGAGACCGTCAGCTTTCACGGCGAAGTGCTGGAGCGGATGCGGGAGAATATCCGCGCCCAGTACGAGGCGGCGGAGCATCTGGACGAGGTGGACTCCTTTATGGAGTACTACCGGCTGGACCATGAGTTTCACCGGCTGTATATCAAGTGCGGCGGCAACCGGAAGGCGGTCCAGGTTTACGACAGTATTGGGGCCCACTCGTTTGGCAATTTCCTGTACCACAAGAAGCCGAAGGAGAAGATGCTTTCAGGCATCCGAGAGCATGAACAGATTGTAGACGCGCTGAAGCGGCAGGACCTGCCGGCCCTGC
This sequence comes from Oscillospiraceae bacterium, assembly GCA_022793095.1. Taxonomy (GTDB): domain Bacteria; phylum Bacillota; class Clostridia; order Oscillospirales; family Oscillospiraceae; genus JAAWCD01. The sequence continues at coordinate 10,216 of JAAWCD010000098.1, forward strand.
GGGAGGCGGTCCGGGTCCACATGACCAACGGAAAGGCCAGCGTGGACTACATGCAGCTGGAGCTGTGACCCTTCCTCGTTTCGCTTCTTTTTTGAACGAAAAAAGAAGCAGAAAAGAACCTTAAACTGTGAACCCTGGAAAGGCGGGTAATGAAAATGGAACCCAAGAGCGGGTGTTTTTACTGTGACAATTGCGAGCCTCTGTTTTCCCTGATGACGGAGGTGTGTACCCTGAAGGCCTCACGGGTCTTCCTGTTCCGGGACCAGAAGAATCCGGGCCGGTGCGTGGTGCAGTACAAGGAGCACAAGACCGAGCTGTTCCAGCTCACCCGCGAGGAGCGGGCGGACTTTATGGACGACGTGGCGGCGGTGGCTCAGGCTGTTTGGAAGCTCTACCAGCCCCAGAAGATCAACTATGCCACCTATGGGGACACGGTGCCCCATCTCCATGTCCACGTGGTGCCCAAGACGGAGGGCGGAGTGAGCTGGGGCGGACCCTTCAGCGACCAGCTTCCCAAGGTGTTCCTTTCGGAGGAGGAGCAGGCGAAAGCCATTGCGGATCTCCGGGCGGAGCTGGGAGCGTAAATTTTTTTGAGATAAATAAAATCTAAAATGGTATAATATAGATTTTATTAGAAAGGCGTGATTTGGATGATTTCCAATGCGGAAAACGTGGCGCGGATGCGGGGGTGGGACATCACCTCGCCGGAGGCGGAGGGCCTCCATGCCTGTATTGTCCCCAGTGAGCAGGACTGCCGCAGCGTCCACATTTACCGGCTGAATCTGGCGGCCGGCCACACCTTCACCTTGGAGTCCGGGGAGCTGGAGATGAACCCGGTGCTGATTCAGGGGAAGGCGAAGGTGTCCTGCCCGGCGTTCCAGGAGGAGATGAACGCCAAGGACAGCTTTTACATTCCTGGACACCAGGCGGTAGAGATCGCGGCGGAAGAGGACGCGGTGTTTTACATTGGCGCGGCAGTGGACGAAGGGTATGGAAAGCCTTTTTTCCGGCGGTTTGACCTGAGCCTGCCCCTGGGCGAAATCCACCAGATTCACGGCCACGGGGTGGGACAGCGGGAGGTGTTTTTCACCCTCAATCCGGAGCTTCCCGCTTCCCGTCTGCTGTGCGGCCTGACCTGGGGCGGAAACGGCTCCTGGACCAGTTGGCCCCCTCACCAGCATGAGAAGGATTTGGAAGAGGTTTACTGCTATTTTGACATGGACGCGCCCAGGTTCGGCCTGCATTTAAGCTATCTCAAGAGCGGCGGGGTGGAGGATGTAGTCGCCCACACCGTTCGCAGCGGCAGCATGATTCTGGCCCCGGTGGGCTATCATCCCACAGTGGCTTCCCCTGGGACCCGGAATGCCTATCTCTGGGTGCTGGCAGCTCACTCCCACGCCAGCCGCCGGTATGACCTGGCGGTGGAGGACCCCTGCTACGTGGGGACTTGAGCGATAGTCTCTTCTTTTTTCTTGAATGAAAAAGAAGCAAAAAAACTCTAAGCGATGGATTTAGGAGAAATATACAAAACAAGGAGGCAGAGACAATGAAAAATCCCTTTGATTTGACCGGCAGAAAGGCCATTGTGACTGGCGCGGCTCAGGGGCTGGCCCACGGCATGGCGGAGGGCCTGATGGAAGCCGGAGCTGAGGCAACCATCATCGACCTGTCCGGCAGAATCGGTGAGGTGGCCCAGGAATTCTGCGGCCGGGGCTTCCGCTGCCACGGGATCCAGGCGGATCTGGGCGACCCGGAGGCCCGGGAGAAAGCGTTCAACGAGGCTGTCGCCGCCATGGACGGCCTGGACATTCTGGTCAACGCCGCGGGCGTGCAGAAGCGGCATAAGAGCGAGGAATTCCCCCTCAGCGATTGGGAATTTGTGCTGAACGTCAACCTGACCTCCGTGTTCAGCCTGTGTCAGCTGGCGGCCCGGCACTACCTGGCCCACGGCGGTGGGAAGATTATCAATATCGCCTCCATGCTGAGCTATTTCGGCGGCTACACTGTGCCGGCCTACGCGGCCAGCAAAGGCGGCGTGGCCCAGATCACCAAGGCTTTCGCCAATGAGTGGGCCTCTAAGCATATCAATGTGAACGCCCTGGCCCCCGGCTATATGGCCACCACCATGAATACAGCGCTGATGAACGATCCCGGCCGCAACACCGAGATTTTGGCCCGTATCCCCGCTGGGGACTGGGGCACATCCGAGGACATGAAGGGCCCGGTGGTCTTCCTGGCCTCGGACGCCTCCTCCTATCTTCACGGCGCCATTATCCCGGTGGACGGCGGATACCTGAGCCGCTGAGGAGCTGACGGACATGCGGATTCTTGTGCTTGAGTCAAGCACCACCTCGGCCAAGGCCATGCTGTACTCCAGCCGGGAAGGGATTCTTCGTTCCTGCGCTCAGGCCTACAGCCCGGAGCACAACCGGAACGGCATGCAGGACGCGGACTATGTACTGGCGGAAACCCTGCGTATGGGCCGGGAGGCGGCGGCAGGCGGTCCGGTGGATATGATTACCGTGGGCGGCGTGTGGCACAGCGTGCTGTGCTGCGCCCGCAAGACCATGGAGGCGGTGACGCCGGTGTACTCCTGGTCCTACACCGGAGCGGCGGAGTTCACCCGGAAGCTGCGCCAGGACCGGGCGTATACCCTGGACTATTACCGGCGGTGCGGCTGTATGCCCCATGTGACCTACTCCCCCTTTAAGCTGATGTATTTGAGGCAAGCGGAGGGGCTTGACCTGTCAGACAAATTCTGCTGTGAGCAGAGCGCTTATAATTATTATCACCTGACTGGACAGTGCGCCTCCTCAGCCTCCACCGCCTCTGGCGGCGGACTGATTAACCTGAGGACTATGGACTATGACGGGGAGACCAGGAAGGAACTTGGCCTGAGCCTGGACCAGCTGCCGGAGCTTCGTACCTACCGGGAGCCCCTGCCCCTCAGCGGGAAGGGCGCGGCGGCTTTAGGGCTGAAGAGCGGCATCCCAGTGCTGCCCCCCATGCCTGACGGCGGGCTCAACCAGGCAGGGGCCGCGGCCCTGGACCCTGGCGGACCCATGACCCTTTCCGTGGGCACCAGCGCGGCCTTGCGCCGGACTATGGATCGGCCGGTGCTGTCCGGCCCGCCCAGCACCTGGTGCTATCTCTCCCCGGAGAACACCTACATCAGCGGCGCGGCCACCGCCGGAGCCTGCAACTGTCTGGACTGGGCCCTGGAGCGGTTTTTCCCTGCGGGGACCACCCATGCTCAGGCTCAGGAGGCGCCGGTTCCCCCGGAGGAGTTGCCCACTTTCCTGCCCTTCCTGTTTGGGGAGCGTTGCCCGGGCTGGCGGGACGACCGGCCTGCCAGTCTGCCCGGCCTGCGGGGGTTCCATGGCAGCTCCCACCTGTATTACGGCGTGATGCAGGGGATACTGTTCAACCTGTATCAGTGTTATCAGACCTTGTGCGGTCTGAGCGGCGTGCCGGAGACCATCAAGCTTTCCGGCGGGATTCTGCGGGCCCCGGTGTGGGTCCAGATGTGCTGCGACGTCTTCGGCCACGACATGGAGTGCCCGGATCTGGAGCAGGCTTCCATGCTGGGCGCGGCGGCCCTGGCCCTGGAGGCGGGCGGCGCGCTCGCCTCCAGCCGTGACTTCCCCCAGCCTCCTCAGACCGTTGTTCACTATCAACCGGAAGCCCACAGGCGTTATGAGCAGGCCTACCAACGGTATTTGTCCTGGTACGGACGGCTTCAGCCTGGGGAAGAAAGAAAAGAGGTTGCGATTTAATGAGTCGTCCAAACGTATTGGTGCCCCCCCGTTCCTTTGCCGCTCACAGCCGGGAGCCCATTGAACTGCTGGAGCAGCACGGCTTTGAGGTGGTCCGTATCACCGCGGGAGAAAAAAGCGTGGCCGTGCAGATTCAGGAGCAGCTTCCCGGCGCGGTAGGCGTCATTGCCGGCCTGGAACCTTATGACAAGGCGCTGCTGGAGCGCTGCCCGGATTTAAAGGTCATCTCCCGTTACGGCGTGGGCTATGACAAGGTGGACGTGGCCGCGGCTCAGGCCCTGGGCATCACCGTCACCATCACCCCAGGGGCCAACGAGGATTCTGTGGCGGATCTGGCCTATGCGCTGATGCTGGGGGCCTGCCGCAATGTGGCCTACTCCGACCGTATGCTCCGGTCCGGAAAGGAAGAGCGGCCCATGGGCGTGGAGATGTGGCGGAAGACCATCGGCGTGGTGGGCACCGGCCGCATCGGCAAGGGCGTGGTCCGCCGGGCCAAGGGCTTTGATATGAAGGTGCTGTGCTATGACGTTTACCCGGACGAGGCTTTCGCCAAAGCGGAAGGGGCGGAGTACGTGCCCCTGGACACCCTGTTAAAGGAGGCGGATTTCATTTCCCTGCACACACCGCTGACCGAGGGCACTCGGAACATGATTGGCAGCCGGGAGTTGGGGTTGATGAAGCCCACCGCAGTGCTGGTGAACACAGCGCGGGGCGGCATTGTGGATGAGGACGCCCTTTACACAGCGCTGAAGGAGCGGAACATCGCCTCCGCCGGACTGGACGCCATGGTGTTTGAGCCCCCGGTGGAAAGCCCGCTGCTGACCCTGGACAACTTTGTGGCCACCTCCCATTTTGGGGCCACCACCTACGACGCGGGCCACAAGATGAGCATGATGGCGGTTCAGAATCTGATTGACGTTATCGAGACGGGGAACTGCCCCTACAGCCTCCGCTGACGGCGGAACATAAATCTTAGGAACCGCTGATTTCATCGGCGTGTGCGGATTGGTGAGCGAAATTTTTGTCTGACGAGTGACAAAAAGTGCAGGAATCCAAAAAAGATTTCAAACTTTTTTCACGAAGTCCAGGCGGAACGTTTGCCGTCAAGACGTACGCGTGGATTTCATCAGCGGTTCCCTAAGAGCCTGTTTAAAATCTCCCGGCACACCGTCTGAATCAGTCTTTTTCCGTCCAGCTGCGTCAAAAATGCTCGGAATACATCCAGTATTCCTGCGCTTTTTTCCTTGCCGGGCGAAAAATTCCCGGCCCATCCGGCG
>JAAWCD010000099.1 GCA_022793095.1 Oscillospiraceae bacterium
CACACCGTCTGAACCGGCCTTTTTCCGTCCTGCGGCGTCAAAAATGCTCGGAATACATCCAGTATTCCTGCGCTTTTTTCCTTGCTGGACGAAAAAATTCCGGCCCATCCAGCGCACCCGGAGATTTTAAACAGGCTCTTACAGGATTGCACTGTCCGGCAAATAAGCCCAGTTTAAAGTTCTTTTGCTTCTTTTCTTTCAAGAAAAGAAGGAACAACAAAACGCGAGGCGATTCAGATGGAAACGAAACTGCTGGCCCCGGAGCAGGTGGAAGCCGGGGCGGACATCATCCGGTCCGGCGGACTGCTGGCCATTCCCACCGAGACGGTTTACGGTCTGGGCGCCAACGGGCTGGACCCGGAGGCGGTCCGCCGCATCTTCGCGGCCAAGGGCCGCCCACAGGACAATCCCCTCATTCTGCACATCCCGGATTCCAGCTGGCTGGAGCGGTACTGCGCGGAAATCCCGCCGGAGGCCTACGCCCTGGCGGAGCGGTTCTGGCCGGGGCCGCTGACCATGATTCTGAAGCGGAAGCCCCTGGTGCCCGATGTGACCACTGGCGGGCTGGACACGGTGGGTATGCGGTGCCCCAGCCACCCGGTGACGCTGGCCATCCTCCGGTCTGCCGGAGTGCCGGTGGCCGCGCCGTCGGCCAACATCTCCGGACGGCCCAGCTGCACCACGGCCGCCCACGTCCGGGAGGACCTGTGGGGGAACATCGACGGCATCATGGACGGCGGACCCTGCGCGGTGGGGGTGGAATCCACCATTGTGGACCTGACCGTGACGCCGCCCCGCCTGCTGCGGCCCGGCGGCCTGCCGCTGGAGGAGCTGGAGGACGTGCTGGGGCCGGTGGCGGTGGACAAGGCGGTGACGGGTCTGCTGTCTGAGGGAGAACAGCCCAGAGCGCCGGGCATGAAATACCGGCACTACGCGCCCCGGGCGCCGGTGACGGTGGTGACGGGTCCGCCGGAGGCGTCGGCAGCGTACATTGAGGCCCACATGGGGAAGGGGAGCGGCATTGTCTGCTTCCGGGAGTATCTGGGCCGGTTTTCAGGGCATGTGGCCTGTGAGCTGGGCCCGGCGGAGGACCGGGCGGAGCAGGCCCGGCGGGTGTTTGACGCCCTGCGGCGCTTTGACGGGACGGACGTGACGGAAATCTGGGCCCAGTGTCCGGACCGCCGGGGGCTGGGGCTGGCCGTGGAAAACCGCCTCAAAAAAGCCGCGGGCTTTCATGTGGTGGAGGCAGAGTGAAGCATGGGCTTTCGTTCCATGAAATCCCTGCCCGCTTGAAAACCGGTTGCATTTTTCCGCGGATATGCTATGATGGAACACAGCGGACAAAGGGGGAAAGCTCCATGAAAATCATTGGCATCACCGGCCCCACCGGCGCGGGCAAGACCACGGCGCTGAACGTGCTGGCGGAATTCGGCTGCTGCGTCATCGACTGCGACGCGGTTTATCATGCGCTGCTCGCCACCTCGGCGGCGCTCCGGCAGGACCTCGCGGCCCGGTTTGGAGATGTGTTTCTTCCCGGCGGCGGATTGGACCGGCAGCGCCTGGGCAAACTGGTATTTCAGAATGAGGCGGCCCTTTCCGATCTCAACGCCATTACGCACCGCTATGTCAACGCTGAGGTGAACCGGCGCATTGCCCAGGCGGAGGCGGAAGGCCGTCCCGGCGCGGCGGTGGACGCCATCGCCCTGCTGGAGGGGGAGCTGAGGGACCGGTGTGACGTGACCGTGGCGGTCATCGCCCCGGTGGAGGTCCGGGTCCGCCGCATTATGGCCCGCGAGGGCATCTCGGAGGAGTACGCCCGCGCCCGAATCGCCGCCCAGAAGCCCGCGCGATTCTACCAGGACAACTGCGGCTACACCCTGAACAACGACAGCACGCCGGAGGCCTTCGCGGAGCAGGCCCGGCGGCTGTTCCGGCAAATTTTAAACTAGATTTGGAGGATGTTACCCATGGAAAAGGAAAAGACTTTGGCGGACCAGAAGCGGGAGCAGCTCTGCTCCAAGCCCAAGAACGGCTACGACCGGATGCCCAAGGAGGAGCAGGCGGCGCTGGACGCCTACTGCGAGGAGTACAAGAAGTTTTTGGACAACGGCATGACGGAGCGGGAGTGCGTCGCCTACACCATCCGGCTGGCGGAGGCCAGGGGCTTCCAGCCTTACGTGCGCGGCATGGCGCTGAAGGCGGGGGACAAGGTTTACCGCAGCAACCGCGGCAAGTCCATCATGCTGGCGGTCATCGGCACCGAGCCCCTGTCCGCTGGCGTCAACATCGGCGCGGCCCACATCGACTCGCCCCGGCTGGACCTGAAGCCCAACCCCCTTTACGAGGAAAACGAGCTGGCCTTCCTCAAGACCCACTACTACGGCGGCATCAAGAAGTATCAGTGGGTGGCCATTCCCCTGGAGCTCCACGGCGTGGTGGCGTTGAAGGACGGCAGGGTCATTGATGTCTGCCTGGGCCGGGAGCCGGGTGAGCAGCAGCTGGTCATCACTGACCTGCTGCCCCATCTGGCCCAGGACCAGGTGAAGAAGCCGCTGGGCACGGCCATTCCGGCGGAAAACCTGAATGTGCTGGTGGGCAGCCGTCCTTTTGCTGACGACGAGGGCAGCGAGCGGGTGAAGCTCCAGGTGCTGGACCTCCTTTATGAGAAGTACGGCTTCACGGAGGAGGACTTCCTTTCCGCCGAGCTGTCCATGGTGCCCGCCTACCGGGCCGTGGACATTGGCCTGGACCGGTCCATGATCGGCGCTTACGGCCAGGACGACCGGGTGTGCGGCTACGCGTCGCTGGCTGGCCTGTTTGACGCGAAGAACCTCCGCCGCACGGGCATCTGCATGCTGGCGGACAAGGAGGAGATCGGCTCTGAGGGCGTGTCCGGCATGAAGTCGAGGGCCTTTGACACCTTTGTCAGCGACCTGTGCGACAGCCAGGGCGTGGATTTGAAGGTCTGCTATGAGCACTCCTTCTGCCTGTCCGCGGACGTGACCGCCGCCTATGACCCCAACTATGCCGACGTGTATGAGAAGCGGAATTCCGCCCTTTTGAACTACGGCATGGGCTTCTGCAAGTACACCGGGTCCCGGGGCAAATCCGGCGCGTCCGACGCCTCCGCCGAGGTGGTGGCTTACACCCGGAGGATTATGGACGAGGCCGGGGTGATCTGGCAGATGGCGGAGCTGGGCAAGACCGACCAGGGCGGCGGCGGCACGGTGGCGGTCTATCTGGCGGAGCGGAACATCGACACCCTGGACGCCGGTGTGCCGGTGCTGTCCATGCACGCGCCCTTTGAGGTGACGGGCAAGCTGGATTGCTATATGACCTATAAGGGCATGAAGGCGGTCTACGAGGCGTAATTCTTTTTCTTGAACGAAAAAGAATCAAAAAGAACTTTAAACTGTGTTCTTCGGAGGCAGGGCCCGATGGGGTCATCGGGCCCTACGTGCGGCGGGTCTGAATGGATGCGGTAGTGAACTTTAGAACGTCCCGTTTTTCAACAGAGAGGAGAGAAACCCCATGGCAAACGGCAGCTTTTTGGGCCAGCGGGTGAAAATCACGGTGGTCCGCATGCTGAAGCGCACGGACGGATTGCGTCCGGTGGTGTTCAAGGTGGAGTCCATGGAGACACAATAGTTCTTTGGTTGCACGGAAAGATACAACAAAAGGGCCATGAACAGCCATGGGTAAAGGAGGCTTGTTCATGGAACGGAAAAAGAGCTTTGTCATTTACACAGATTATCTCAAGCACATCGAGCTGCTCTCCATCGAGCAGCGGGGTGAGCTGCTGACCGCGATTCTGACCTACGCGGACAGCGGGGAGGAGCGGGAGCTGGACGGCATGACCTCCATGGCCTTTTCCTTCATCAAGACGCAGATGGACCGTGATTTGGAAAAGTGGGAGCAAATTAAGATTCGCCGGTCACTGGCTGGTCAGAAAAGCGCACAGGTTCGGTCGGGGCGGCAGCAGGAAAAGCAGCAGCCGGAGGAAATATCAGATAAGTTTTTCAACTATTCCAAAGGCTGGAAGTAATGGGGGAACAAGTGTCAACAAGTGTTAACATGTGTTAACAAGTGTTAACAAGTGTCAACAAGAGGGAACAAATTGAACTGTAACTGTAACTGATACTGCTACTGTTACTGTCTCTGTCACTGAGAATGGAACTGGAGACGGCAGGCGTCCGGCTCCCCTGTACAACTTTGTGGAAAATCCGGTGGAAAAACCGTTTCCGGGGGAGAGAACCCGTTCCTGTCCGCTTGACAAATGTGGGAGAATTGAGTAAGATAAGGAAAAGCCGGTCCCTTCTCTTCCGCGCTTTGGGGAGGGGAAAACACATCGGAGCACGTCCGGCGCGTATCCGAAGAGAAATGGGAGGAACACAAATGAACCGCACAAAAATTCGCCGCATTCTGGCCGGGTCCGTCATGGCAGCTATGCTGATTGGCACCGCCGCCGCCACCAACGCCATCACCAGAAGGATGATTGAGGTGGAGTACGCCAACATCAAGCTGGTGGTGGACGGCGTTGAGGTCACACCCACCGACGCCGAGGGCAATGTGGTGGAGCCCTTCATCAGCAACGGCACCACCTATCTGCCGGTCCGGGCCGTGGGCAAGGCCATGAACAAAGAGGTCACCTGGGACGGCAACACCAAGACCGTGTACCTCGGCCAGGTCCCCGGAACCCAGATGAACTGGATGAAAGAGCTGCCCCCGTACCAGCTGCACCAGTCCACAGTCTACGACGGCACTGACCCCAAGAAGTCCTTCAGCGTGGCGGGCGTGACCCACACGGTGGGCATTGAGATTCTGGACATAGGGGGGGCTGATGGGCATGCCCTCTGGAACACCAACTGCCACTACAACACCATGACCTTTACCGTCGGCACCTTGGGCGACGCCAACTGGGACGGGACGATTGAGGTCTATCTGGACGGCGTGTACTCCACCGAGTACGAGCTGAAGTGGGACGCCGCGCCCAAGACCATCAGCATTCCCCTGAACGCCGCGCCCAACGTCAAGTTGGTGGTCACAAACGGCCGGTGGGGCCTGTACGACCTTTCCTTCTCCTGATTGGCCTGCGATTTGACAGGACGGCGGCCCGAGCCGCCGTCCTGTCAGCTTGTCGAAAAAGAGGAAATAATAGGATGCCAAAACTGCCAGGGCTTTGAGTGGGGGGATAGTGTGAAAGGGGGGACGGAGTCCCCCGCTTTCGCGTGCAGTCACCCGCCCGCAGGCGACTGATTTCGTCAGAATGACGAAATCAGTGTCAGGCTGTCGATTTTTTCGACAGCCTGACAGGACGGCGGCTTTCCGCCGTCCTGTTTGAACGAATAGCAAAATTTGTGCAAAAAGTGTTTGACAAGTGGAAGTGGCTGCGTTATAATACGCTTTGTACCATTATGCGAGGTGTGACATGCGTCTGAATTTAAAATCCGTCATCACGACTCCGGGCGCGGCGGCGTCCTTTGAATTCCAGCTGGACCTGTCCGAGCTGGATTTTAACGGGACTTGCCCCATATGCGAGCCTGTGTCCGTCACCGGACAGGTGAAGAACACGGCGGGCGCTCTGGTGCTCAGCGCGGAGGCGAAAACCAACCTGCATCTCATCTGCGACCGGTGCGCGGTCCCGTTCCAGCGGGAAAAGACCCTGCGCTATGAAACCCTCCTGGCCACAGAGCTGGAGGACGAGGAGAGCGAAATTCTGCTTCTCGAGGGGGACGAGCTGGATGTGGGCGAGGCCGTGACCACGGCGTTCATCCTCGATATGGATACGAAAAACCTTTGTGAAGAGGATTGTAAAGGGCTTTGCCCGTCCTGCGGGGTCAACCTGAACGAGGGAACCTGCACATGCAAACGGGAAGCCGATCCTCGGCTGGCGGTTCTGGCCCAGCTGCTGGAGCCGTAGCGAAATGTCAATTCAGTGTGCCCGGGAGGGCAGCTATAACAGGAGGTGTCACCAATGGCGGTCCCTAAGGGAAAAGTATCGAAGGCTCGACGCGACAAGAGACGCAGTGCTCACTGGAAGCTGGAAACTCCCGGCATCGTTACCTGCCCGAAGTGCGGCGCGTATCGTCTGCCGCACCGGATTTGTACGTCCTGCTGGACATACAACGGCCGTAATTTCAGCAACGCCGAAGTGGAAGCGGAGAAGTAACGCGAAAAAGAGGAACGTACCTGATACGTTCCTCTTTTTTTGCTCCAATGGCAACCGTCAAAAAGCGGAACGTACCTGGTACGTTCCTCTTTTTTTGTCTAAGAAGCTGTATTCATAACCGGGGAATGGCAGATGGACGAAGGATTTTGTTGTCAGGCAAGCCAATTTTTCGCCGGAATCCTTGGTGGATTCCAAGAAAAATTGGCGCGGCATGACGGCAAAAGACGAGTTCAGATGCCGTTCAATGGTTGTGAATACAGCTTCTAAAACGCCACCTGCATAAAGAGGGCCACACAGCACAGGAGAACCGCGCAGGGCACGTAGACATAGCGCCCCAGGTTGTACCAGAGCCTGCCTGGAAGGCGCTTCGCGCCCCGGCCCACCTCGTCCATCAGGTCCTCCCGCCGCATCACCCAGAACCAGGAGACCGCGCCCAGGGTGGCGCCGGTGGGGATGATGTAGATGGAGACAATGTCCATCCAGGGGCCCCATTTGAAGATGGGCTCCATGTGAATTCCGATGCCCAGGCACACCACGCACAGGACGGCCAGCATGACCTTCCGGCTCAGCCTTGGGAAGCGGTGGAGCAGGGATTCTCCCACTGCCTCGAACATGTTTTGCAGGGAGCTGACCCCGGCGAAGACCATGGCGGTGTAGAGGATGACGGCAAACAGGCGTCCCAGGGGAATGTCCTGGAGGATGCGGGGCAGGGTGACGAACAGCAGGGAGGGCCCGGCCCCCACGTCCAGCCCGTAGGCGAAGCAGGCCGGAATCATCACAAGCGCGGCCACCAGGGCGGCGATGGTGTCAAAGAGGGCGGTCTGGCGGGCCAGAGCGCCCACGTCCATGCCGCGGTCCAGATAAGCGCCGTAGACAATCATGCCGCTGCCCGTGATGGACAGGGAGAAGAAAGCCTGGCCCATGGCCCAAATCCACACCATGGGGTCCAGGAGCTCCTCCCAGCGGCAGGTGAACAGATAGCGGTAGCCCTCCGCCGCACCGGGCAGGAAGGCCACCCGGACGGCCAGCACGGCGAAGATGATGAAAAAGAGGGGCATCATGACTTGATTGCTCTTTTCGATGCTCTTGGCGCCCAGCAGGAGGGTGAGGAGGGTCCCCACCACCACAACGGCGTGGAAGGGAAGGACCGCGTAATCCGCGGTGGAAAAGGACTCAAACCAAAGGGCGGTGTCCACGGTCATGAGGCTGCCGCTCAGGGAGCTGGCGAAGGCCTTCAGGACGTAGGCGATGATGGCGGCATAGCCTACGGCGATGCACATGGAGCCAGCCAGCGGCAGCCAGCCCAGCAGGCTGCCAACCTGGCTCAGGCCGCCAGCCTGGCTCAGGCCTTTTTTCCGGGTGTCCCAGGCCATTTCGTAAGCGCCCAGGGTGCCGGTGCGGGCCCGGCGGCCCACGGCGTATTCCGCGGTCAGGCCCACGACGCTGAACAGGGCGATGAAGATGAGGTACGCGGCCAGGAACGCGCCGCCGCCGTTGCTGCCCATTTTCGCCGGGAAGCCCCAGACATTGGCCATGCCCACGGCAGACCCCACCGCCGAGAGGACAAACCCCCAGCTGCTGGAGAATTGCCCCTTCTTTCCTTTGTGCTCCATGAATGTTCTCCCTTCTCTTTTGAACCTGGATTCACAACCGCTGAACGCGCCGTTTGCCGCAATCCCCCGGTTGTGAATACAGGTTCTGAGCTTTCTTATTCGCTTTAAAGTATAACATTGAACCGTGCGGAAGGCAACCGTCCGTTTTTGATAAAACCGGTTCTAGTCCAGCCGCCGGGCACATAAGCTGAGAAACAGGACAAGGAGGGGGCAAGCCATGCAGATTACCTATGAAGAATATCAGCGCCAGACCGGCTATCACGCCCGAAAGCGGCCAGCCAGCCGGAAGAAGCAGCCTCTGGCCCAACGGGAGCTGCGCCGCCTGGGGCAGCTGGGGATTTCCCTGGTGCTGTTTTTGGCGGTATTTCTGGGCCGGGGCATTTTCCCGGACCAAATCGCGCGGCTGGGAGAGGAGCTCCGGCAGGACATGGACTTTTCCGCCGCGTTCTCCGAGCTGGGCCGGGCGGTCTCCACAGGCTCGTCCGTGTCCGAGGCGGTGGGGGACTGGTGTGTGGCGGTGTTTGCCGGGACCGTGCTGGAGGAATTCTCCTCCACGCCGCCGCCGGACTGGGCGGACCGGACGGTGCCGGTGCTGGCGCCTGTGACACCGGAGCGCTGGGCGGCGCGGCTCGCCTCCCAGGCAGATTCCGCCTCCCAGGCAGATTCTGCCCCCCAGGCGGAGCCGGTATTCTACACCTTTCCCATTGAGCGCCGGACGGTGATTCTGGACCCGGCGGCGGAGGCCGCCCCCCAGGCGGAGGCCGCCCCCCGGGTGGAGCCAACTCCGGAGCCAGTCCCGGAGCGGGAGCCCTACACTGGCCCGGCGCTGCCGGAGAACACGACGATGGACTATGTGCCTCTGGGGCTGGGGGAGACGGTGACGCCGGTGATGGGGGTGCTGAGCTCCGGCTTTGGCTACCGGGAGCACCCTCTGACCGGCGGGGAGAAGTTCCACAACGGGGTGGACCTGGCGGTGGGGAAGGGCACGGAAATCAAGGCCTTTGCCAGCGGCGTGGTGGACTTCACCGGCCAGAGCGACGCCTATGGGAACTACATTCAGCTCCGCCACGCCAACGGCGTGACCTCCTTTTACGCCCATTGCAGCGAGCTTCTTTTGCCCAAGGGGACCCCGGTGTCAGCGGGGGATGTGATCGCCCTGTCCGGAGACACCGGAGACGTGACGGGGCCCCACCTGCACTTTGAGCTCAAGGTGGACGGTGTGCGGCTAAATCCGGAGGACCATATTGACGTGGAATCCTGAGAAGGGGCTTTGCCTGGGGCGGGTGGAGGTGGGCGGCGGGCTGCTGTTCTGGCTGGCGCTGCTGTGGTATTTGGGGTATGACCTTTTGCTGGGCTGTTTTTTGATGGCCGCGGCCCTCCACGAGCTGGGGCACGCCCTGGCGGTGTGGCAGTGCGGGGGGCGTATCCGGCGGCTCCGGCTGAACCTGCTGGGGGCGGAGCTGGAGCTGGACGGGCGGGAACGGCTGTCCTACGGACAGGAGGTGTGGGTGGCGGCTGCTGGGCCTCTGGTCAATCTGGGGCTGGGGGTGGCGGCTGCCCGGCTGTGGCAGTCGGCTGGCTGGGACGGAGCGCTGATGTTCGCCGGGGCCAGCCTGGTGCTGGGGTGCTTCAACCTGCTGCCTCTGGACCCGCTGGATGGGGGGCAGATGCTCCGCTCGGCCGTGGCGTGGCTCTGGACGGCGGAGGCGGCGGAGGCTGTGACCGGGGGCGTCTCCTGGCTGATTGCGCTGGCACTGCTGGCGGCGGGCGTGTGGCTGCTGTGGCGGACCAGGTACAATGTCACCCTGCTGGGGGTGGCCCTGTGGTCTCTTCTTTTCTTGAAAGAAAAGAAGCAAAAGAACTTCAAGCGGCGCTTTTAGGGCGAATTTCCGGTACATGTAGGGCCCGATGCCCTCATCGGGCCGGGCGTTCAAGGGTTTTAAGAGCCTATCCCGAAATAATAGGAATCCTGACGGATTTCAAGTCCAATCGACGCGGCACAGCGGAAAATATGCAAGCTAGCTGTGCGCGGATTATTTTGGGATAGGCTCTAAGTTCATGCGGCAAAATCTCTGGTCCCGCCCCAAACGGGGCGTACAGGGCATGAAAACGCACAAAGGAGGAATGGAGTATGGAAGGGCCATTTTTGGAGGCGGTGCGATACCTGCCCCTTCGCCTGCGGGCGGCGGCGCTGGGGCTGACGGAGGAGGATCAGGCCCGCTGTGAGGAGCTGCGGTTCCGTGCGGGCCGGGGGGTCTTCTGGCTGGCGGAGGGCCGGGCGCGGCCGCTGATGGCGGCGGAGGGCCCGGTGGAGGCTGCGGGGGAGGATCTGCGCCGGGTGGTGGAGCTGTGTACCCAGGCGTCCTTCCACACGGCGCTGGACCAGTTCCGGGACGGCTTCCTGCCTCTGCGCGGCGGCCACCGGCTGGGCCTGTGCGGGACGGCGGCGGTGCGGGGCGGCGCGGTAATCAACCTGCGGGAGCTGTCGTCCCTGGCCCTCCGGATTGCCCGGCCCGTGCCGGGGGTTGGGGAAGCCCTTCTGCCCCGGCTGCGGTGCGGCGGCGGCGTGCTGAGCACGCTCATTTTAGCTCCGCCGGGCGGGGGGAAGACCACGCTGCTCCGGGACCTGGTCCGGGCTCTGTCCACGGGGGGCGGAGACAGCCCGCCCCTGCGGACGGCTCTGGCGGATGAGCGGGGGGAGGTGGCGGCCCTGTGGCGGGGGGAGCCTCAATTGGACGTAGGACAGGCTGATGTGATGGACGGCTGTCCCAAGGCGGCGGCGCTGCTGATGCTGCTGCGGAGCATGAATCCCCAGGTGCTGGCGGCGGACGAAATCACAGCGCCGGAGGATGTGGACGCCCTTGGCATGGCGGCGAACTGCGGCGCGGCGGTGGTGGCCACGGCCCACGGGACGGGGGTGGAGGACCTGCTCCGCCGTCCGCTCTATCAGCGGCTGTGGGATCGGAAGGTATTCCGGCGGCTTGTGACCATCCGGATGGAGGGAGGGCGCCGGTGCTACGCGGTGGAGGAGCTGCCATGACGCGCTGGCTGGGCGCGGCGCTGGTGGTGTGCGGCGGGCTGTGGCTGGGCCTGGGACGGGCCCGCTGGCATCAGGGCCGGGTGAAGGCGCTGCGGGCCCTGCTGCTGGCGCTGGATCAGCTGGAACGGGATCTGAGGGAGACGGCCCGGCCCATGGCAGATCTTCTGGCGGGTCTGGCGGAGCCGGAGGGGCCGCTGCGGGCCTGCTTCACGGAGTGCCGGGCGGGTCTGGCGGATCTGGAGGCCCGGTCTTTTGAAGCGGTGTGGACCAGGGCCTTCCGCCGGGCGGCTCTGCCGCTGGCGGAAGAGGATTTGGAGCCGGTGCTGGCGCTGGGCCGGGTGCTGGGCCGCTACGATCAGGAGAGCCAGCGGAAGGCGATTCAGGGAGCGGGGCAGGCGCTGGGGCGGAGTCTGGACCAGGCGCTGGCCGACCGGGCGCGGCTGGGACGGCTGGACTGCGTCCTCGGAGCCTCCGCCGGACTCCTCGCCGCGATTTTATTACTGTGAGTTCTTTTCTTGAAAGAAAAGAACCAAAAGAACTTTAAACTGATTCTACCGGAAATCTGGCAATAACGCGTAGTTTGAAGTTCTTTTTGCTTCTTTTCATCCGAAAGGGTGTGGACTCCACTAAGCTTTTGCTTCGCAAAAGCAAGTGTCGTTCAATCTTTCAAGAAAAAGAAGGGAAAGCTTGGAAAAGAACTTTAAACTGATTCTACTGAAAGTCTGGCAATAGAGCGCAGCTTAAAGTTCTTTTTGCTTCTTTTTCTTTCAAGAAAAAGAAGACAGGATTAGATGGAAAAAACGAATGAGGAAGTGTCATGATGGATGTGGACCTGATTTTCAAGATAGCGGCGATAGGAATCCTGGTGTCGGTGCTCAACCAGGTGCTCACCCGGTCGGGCCGGGACGAGCAGGCGACCATGACCACGCTGGCGGGTCTGGTGGTGGTGCTGATGATGGTGGTGCAGGAAATCAGCGATCTGTTCGACCTGGTGAAGAACCTGTTTGGGCTGTAAGTCATGGGAGATATCGTCAAGCTGGCCGCTGTGGCGGTCATGGGAGCGCTGTGTGCGCTGACGGTGCGGAAGCAGGCGCCGGAGCTGGCGATGGTGGTGGGCCTGGCCACGGGCGTGCTGCTGCTGTGGGCGGCGATGTCCGCGCTGACAGCCCTGCGGGAGTTTCTGGACAGTCTCATCGCGCTGTCCGGGCTGTCGCCCGCCGTTCTGTCGCCCCTTGTCAAGACCATTGGCATCGCCATCATCACCCACATCGCCTCAGAGATCTGCCGGGACGCGGGGGAGGGGGGCATCGCCGCCTTTGCCGAGACCGCCGGAGGGGCTTTGGCCCTGTGCGTGGCGCTGCCTCTGATGCGGGCGGTGCTGTCCATGGTGACGGGATTGGTGTGACAGACTGCCCGCGGACCAACCAAAGAAAAGGAGGAAACCCCATGCGAACCCTGATTTTGGCGTGCCTTCTCACCCTGACACTGGGCGTCCCGGCCTGGGCCGCCGGTGTGTCCAGCCGTCAGGCGGAGGCGCTGAACACCCAGGCCCTGGAGGAGATGACCAGAGGGTATCTGGACCTGGAGCTGACCGGGGACATCAGCCTGGACGACGGGCTGTCCAGCCTCTTCGGCCAGGGACAAGCTCAGTTTGAGGGCATATTCCGTAAAGCCCTCCGCAGCGGCGGGCTTCTGCTGGTTGTAGTCCTGCTGTGCGGCGTCTCCGGCGCCCTTCAGGAGGGCTTGTCTTCCGCTGGGACAGCCCTGGACCTGGCCCCGGTGGTGGGGGCCCTGGGCATCACGGCGGTGGCTGCCGCCGACCTGGACTCCCTCATCGGCCTGGGCCGGGGCTTCATTCAGGACCTGTCCGCCTACTCCAATCTGCTGATGCCCACCATGGCCGGAGCGGTGGCCGCCTGCGGCGCGCCCTCCGGGGCCGCGGCCCGGCAGATGGCCACCATGCTGTTTTCCAACGCCCTGACGACTGCCATTGACCGGCTGTTTCTGCCTCTGGTGTACGCCTATGTGGCGGCCAGCGCGGCCTACGCGGCAGTGGGCAGCGACGGGCTGAAGAGCATTGCGGACCTCCTCCGCTGGGTGGTGAACACCGGGCTGACCGGCCTGCTGCTGGCCTACACGGGCTACATCACCCTGGCCGGTGCTGTGGCGGGCAGCGCCGACGCCCTCACGGTCAACGCGGCCAAGATGGCCATTTCCAACATGGTGCCCGTGGTGGGGGGCATCCTGTCCGACGCCGCCGGGACGGTGATGGCCGGGGCGGGGGTGCTTCGCAGCGCCTTGGGCGTGTTCGGGGCCCTCGGGGTGCTGGCGGTATGCCTGACCCCCTTCCTGACCCTGGGGGTTCATTATCTGGTGTATAAGGCTGCCGCTCTGCTGGCCTCCGCCATGGCCCGGGGGAGGGTGGCCGGGCTGATTTCCAGCATTGGCGGGGCCTTCGGCCTGGTGCTGGGCATGACGGGGAGCTGCGCTCTGATGCTGCTGATTTCTCTGGCGGCGGCCGTGTCCATGGTGACGCCATGATGGACGCCATTCGGAGCTGGCTGCTCAGCGTGACCTGCGCGGCCCTTCTCCTGGCTCTGGCCGGTGCCCTGATGCCCAAGGGGCTGGCTCAAAAGGTGGGAAAGCTCACCGGGGGGCTGGTGCTGTTTCTGGCGGTGGTCAGCCCGGTGGCCCAGGTCAGCGATCTGGACCTGGCGGGCTGGATTGGGACCTGCCGGGCGGAAGCGGCCATGGCGGCGGGACAGCTGGAGGAGACGGACCAGGAATTGCTGGAATCCATCATAGCGGAGGAGACAGCGGCATACATTGAGAGGAAAGCGTCTGAGCTGGGGGCGGACTGTCAGGCGCTGGTGGTCTGCCAAAGGAGCGAAAGCGGCCTGCCGGTGCCGTCAGGGGTGACGGTGCTGGGGGATCTGACGGAGGAGCAGCGGGCGCAGCTGTCCCGGCTCATCGCGGCGGACCTGGCGATTCCGGCGGAGCGCCACCGGTTCGGGTAACGCCGCGGCACAGGAAGGAACAAAGGAGGCCGGCCATGAAGGATGTGTGGCCCAGGGCGTGGAAGGCTCTGGGGAAGTACAAATACGCGGTGATTGTGGTACTGGCGGGGGTGCTGCTGCTGCTGCTGCCCGCTGGAACGAAGGAACAGGAGGAACCGGCCCCGGCCGGACCGGCGGCGGAATTTGACCTGGACGCCCTGGAGCGCCGGATGGAGGAGGCTCTATCCCAGATAAAGGGGGCGGGGGAGGTGACGGTTGTACTGACGCTGAAGAACAGCGGCGGGCGGACGCTTGCCAGCGACTGGGAGGAGGACGGGGAGAGCCGGAGAGAAACGGTGGTCACGGTCAGCCAGGGCAGCGGCCGGACGGAGCCGGTGACGGTTCAGGAGAATTGGCCGGCCTTTCAGGGCGCGCTGGTGGTGTGCACGGGCGGCGGCGACCCGGAGGTCAAGCTGGGGATTCTGGAGAGCGTGTCCGCGCTGACGGGCCTGCGCTCCAACGAAATAGCCATCAAAGAACGAAAGTGAGGTCATGTAAAAATGAAATTGTGGAAACGAAACGCGGTTGTGGCGGCGATTGTGCTCTTTGTGTGTGTGGCGGTGTACTTAAACTGGTCCTACAGCCAGGACGGAGTGGCGGCGGGAGGTCCGCTGTCCGCCGCGGGCAAGACCTTGGGGGAAGCGGCGCTGGTGAATTCGGGCGTGTCCGCTGGCGGCCAGTCCGCGGAGGACGGCAATACGGCGGCGCTGGCGGCCCAGGACGCCCAGCAGGGGACGGAGGGCGCGGCACAGCCGGAGGACGGGGCGGCGCCGGAGGGCGGGAGCTCGAACAGCGGCTATTTTTCCAACGCCCGCCTGACCCGGCAGCAGGCCCGGGACAACGCCATCTCGATTTTACAGAGCACCGTGGACGACGAGGCGGCGGAGCAGGCCATCCGGGACCAGGCGGCGGAGAGCATCACGACCATGGCCTCGGCCACGGTGGCAGAGGCGCAGATTGAGAATCTGGTGACGGCCAAGGGGTACAGCGACTGTGTGGCGTTTATCGGTGAGGACGGCATAAGCGTGGTGGTGTCCGCCCAGGAGGGGGGACTCACCGACACGGATGTGGCGAGAATCACGGACATTGTGCTGGGCGAGACGGAATTCACCGTGGGACAAATCACGATCATCGAAGCGGATTAGTTCTTTTTCTTGAAAGAAAAAGAACCAAAAAGAACTTTAAGCTGTGTTCTATTGCCAGATTTCCGGTAGAACCAGCTTAAAGTTCTCCTGCCAGGCTTTCGTTCAAGAAAAAGCACCAAAAGACCCCGCGAAAGCGGAAGAGAACACCAGATTGGTTTTACCGGAAGACAAACGGTAGAACCAGCTTAAAGTTCTCCTGCCAG
>JAAWCD010000100.1 GCA_022793095.1 Oscillospiraceae bacterium
GAAAATCGTTGACATGATGAATAGCCCACGGCCCGAGGGTGTTGTTCCCTCCTGTGCGCTTGAGATGCCGCTTAACGACGACGATGGGGAGGAAAACCCTGATTTTTTTCCGTGAGGTGTTCGTATACCGTTGATTCCCGCCCACCAACCGCAATCCCTTGTAACGCTTGCGTTGCAAGGGATTGCGGTTTTTTGCGCTCTTTTGAGAACTGCTGTTTTGAGAACTAAAATACCGGCGTATCCCCGCTGATATTGCCTTGTTTTAAGTCTCAAGCTGTATGAAGCTGTACGGCTTTCAGACACAGCGGGAGATCTTTCCCACATCTCCGGCCAACAGCGGGTCCAACTGCCGGAGCTGCTGACGCACTTGCTCCAGGCTCCTTTTGGGCGCATAGGTCCCGGACAGCAGATTTTGAGACGCCTGGTTTACCACCGCCGTCACGCCGGAAAATACCTCCGGCACCACATGGGAATATACGCCCAAGGTCGTGCTTACATCCCGATGCCCCAACAGCTTCTGCACAATCTTCGGGTTGATTTCCTGCTCCAGCAGCATGGAGGCGTAGGTGTGACGGTAACGGTGCAGATTCAGCCCCGTGCTGTCAAAGCCGTTTCGCTCCAGAAAGTGGCGGTAGCTGGCCCGGAAGCCGGAATAGGTCCGCATTGCCATGGTACGGGTGCTGATGAACACAAAACTTTCCGGCGTCAGCACGTCCATGCCGCCCGGCATCTCCGCCACGAAGCGCATTCACTCCCGCAGACGTTCCAGCACCAAATCCGGCGCTTGGATGACCCGTTGAGAGGTCCGGGTTTTGGTTGCGCCAAGTGCGTCCGTCATCGTTTCCGTCCTTCCCTGAGCATCGAAGGTCAGTTCCCGGGTCAAGGACTGCCGGATGGAGATGGTCTTGCCCTCAAAGTCGATGTGCTTCCATTGGAGCGCCAGCAATTCGCCCACACGCATCCCGGTGAACATCATAGCCGTGATCGCCGGACACATGATGGGATCGCGTTCCGCGAATCAGGGAAATCGTGCGCTGGGACAAGTGTTTTTCCGCCTGGAGCTGATACAGAAATGTCTGAACCTTCAGCGGCGTCAGGCTATCCAAAGGGATGTTTCCCAATACGGGAACAATATGATCGCGTTCACTGTAATAATACAGCTCCATGGTGCGGCTGCATACTTCGTGAGACTTAAACATAGTGAGCCAATTGTGCAAAAAATCTTTCAAAATAATGATGCTTTCTCGAAGGGCCTGTTCCGCAATGGCGGTATCAATGCGGAAGCACTCATGGATCCTCAGACCGGCATACCAGGAGAGACAGGCGATGGCGGCGTAGTCCTCGTGGTTTCCGGCCAGGCAAAGGGCAATGAACAGGCGGAATTCTCTGGTGCTCCAGGAGCGGTCAACTCCACGCCAATTCGTCGTTTGCCGGCAGACGGTATTTCGCCCGATCCATTTTGTCATGGAAAAAGCGGATCGCCGCCAGGTCCGTTTTGATGGTGGAGGCGGACTTGTTCTGCTCCTGCAAATAGCGTACATAGGCGGTCAGGTGCTTGCCGCTGATGTTCGCAAGCTTTTGCAGATGATACTGCTCAGACAGAAAACGGCAGAATCGCTTCATGGCTTCATAGTACCGTTCTTTTGTCCGGAAGCTGCCTTGACGGTTGTGGCGGGCCAGCTTGTCCAGTTGGGCCACAAGGGTCTCATAAATTCCTTGCTGCTGTGTTTTTATCGTCGTGGATATCTCCTTCTGGACTTCGTGAAAAAAGTTTGAAATCTTTTTGGATTCCTGCACTTTTTATCACTCGCCAGACAAAAACTTTGCTCGTTAATCCACGCGCTCCGATTTCATCCGTGGTTCCTTAAAAATACAATATATTGTGTTTGGATAAAAGATATCAATCGTTCGTCCAAATGAGTTACACCAATGGAGCAGCGCTTTCAAAGAGGCGTTCGATGATTTTTGTTCATCTCTGCGTTGGCATTTGAGATGTGGACGACGCTTCAAAGGGCATAGTATCCCTGGGAAGCTTAAATCTGACCTGAAGAAATCTTACCTAAATACAAATTGAGTGTACCACTGTTTTTTCCTGTTGTACAGTTGCGGTTTTTTCTACACCCAAATCAGATGCCAACATTTTTATTGGTGTCTCAAAGACGGACTCAGCTTCATCCTGGTCTTGTAATCCAGTATGACAGTGGCCCCGTAATACTCCAGAATGTGATAGGAGTACAGCAGATGAAACACTGTCTCAATATCCTCCAGGTCCACATGAACCAGATCGTGGATCTTAGTCAGCTGGTTGGTCAGGGTATTGCGGTGAATGAACAGCTTGGCCGAGGCTTCGGCCAGATTCTGCCGGCAATACAGATAAGCGTGCAGCGTTTCCAGCAGCGCCGTCTCATGGATTCGATCATAGTCCGCCAGGGTGAAAATGGCCGAATGGCAAAAACGCATCAAATCCATCTGCTTCCCACAGAGCTCCATGGTGTGGTAAACGGAATACTTGTCATAAAAGAACAAGATTTCCTGGCTCATGAAGAGACGCCCAACTCCAGGGCCTTGTTGGCCTCCTCATTGCACTGCATAATCTGGTCCAGACGAAGCGTACTGCGGCTGATGCCAGCCTGAAGCTGATGTTTCTTCATATAATTGATCATGTCGTCAAAAAAACGCCCGCCGCTCCATGGACTCCCGGTAGCGGCTGCTGACCGCCTGATTCAGCAATATGCCCCGGTGGGCCTGAATCTCCAGCCAGGCGGGGTCTGTGAAGCCAGGCTCGTCGCTCATCTCCAACACCCGATGGGTCAAATCGGTCAGAATGATGGGATTGCGGGTGATTCGCCGGCCCAGCTCCACCAGCTGGCGGAGATCGCTCGCGTGGAACAGCTCGTGAAGTCCGGCCGCTATGCTCATAAAAGCGTCCTCCTTTGTGATTGATCTGCTCTCAGTATAGCAGAAATGCACAAAAAATGATAGTCTGTCTTTGACGGAATGTTTCGCCTTTACAGGAAACCATCCAAACACTGTGCAAAGCACACTTCTCCTTTTCAACTCAGATCTGATATTCTTATTTCAGAACGTGAAACAGAGAGGCGAATCCCATAGAAGAGAAACGAAAGAATGGACCCGGCCCCGGCATTCCGGCAGCGGTCTCCGCTTTCGAGAATGGCGCAAAGCGGGTGGCCGTCATCGAAAAGCAGGCCCGCGCCGGAGGAAACGCGGTGATGGCCCGGGGACTGTTCGCCTGTGAGAGCTCGGTGCTCCGGAAGGCCTTGGTCAAGTCGGACAAGGACGAAATCTTTACCAACGCCATGAAGTGGCATCACTACACCCGGATCAACGGACGTGTTCTCCGGGCCTGGATTAACCAATCCGGGGAGACCATCGACTGGCTGATGAAGCGGGATGTGGAGTTCGAGGTCAACACCACCACACGCATGACCTACGACATCGCGCCACACTGGCACTGTGTCAAGGGCTCCAGCATGGCCACGCCCATGGCCCATCTGGTAGAGGAGCTGCTGGCCCGGGGAGCAATTTTCTTCACTGAAACCACAGTGGAAAAACTGCTGAAGGAAAACGACCGGATCGCGGGCGTTCAGGCCCTTCACCTGGGCAGATCCTTTACTATCCACGCCCCCAGCGTCATCCTGGCCTCCGGCGGCTTTCTGGCCAACACGGAACTGGTGCGGAAGTATTATCCGGACTACAGCGAGGAGAATTTCGGCGGATACAAGGCCCCCAATATGGGGGAGAGCGTGGCTCTGGCGGAGGCGGCGGGGGCCTGCCTCGAACGGGACGTTATGCTCATCAAAGAGGGCTGCGCCACCTCCGACCGGGCCCCCCGGCTGCTCAGCGAGTTCACACGGGAACCTTATCTGATCTGGGTCAACCGGAAGGGGCGCCGCTATGTGGACGAGACCGCCGGGTCCATCCTGCAAACCGCCATCAACGCCATGATGAGCCAGCCCGATATGGCCTCCTACGTCCTCTTCGACGAGGGGACCATGCACCGCATGACGGACCTGGGCATGGAGCTCTGCAAGGCGGACCATATGCGGGGTGTGCCCATTCCTGACCTGAGAGAGCAATTCGCCCAAGCCGCCGCCAAAGCGCCCTCAGAATGCAAGATCGCGGACACGGTGGAGGAGCTGGCCCAATGGATTGGCTGCAAGCCTGAGGCCCTGCAAGAGGAGCTGGATCGGTACAACAAATACTGTGCCCAGGGCTATGACGAGGACTTCAACAAGCACCGGAAGTATCTGGCCCCCTGCCATGTGGGCCCCTTCTACGGCATCCGCCACCGGGCCATTGCCGTAGACACCGCCGGACCCATCCGGGTCACGGAACGGATGGAGGTCATTGACCGGAATTGGGACCCCATCCCCGGCCTCTACGCCGCCGGGTCCACCACCGCCGGGTGGCAGTCCAACGATTACTGCGGGGCCTACATCTTTGGCGGGGCCATGTCCTACGCCATCAATTCCGGCCGCATCGCCGGACGGAACGCGGCCCTGTACAGTCTGAGCGGAGGGGAAACAAAATGAAAACCATCAAAACCGACGTAGCCATCATCGGCGCGGGGGCCGCGGGCATTCCTGCCGCCATCGAAGCCGCCCAGAACGGAGTCAAGGTGGACGTATTCGAGCAGTCGGACCACGCCGGAGGCTCCTGCAACGGCGGAAACGGCGTCTTTGCCGTGGAGTCCAAAATGCAGAAGGAAAAGCAGTATACATACACCAAAGAGGAGGTGCTCCGCTACTGGATGGAATACACCCACAACAGCGTGGATTTCCGGCTGGTCAGCGAGTTCATCAACCGCTCGGCGGACACGGTGGAATGGCTGCAAAATTACGGCGTGGAACTCAACGACCTGATCGCCTACTATCCGGGGGCCATGTACGTCTGGCACTTCCGCCGGGACGGTTCCCCGTTCATCACCGGCCTGCTTAAGCCAGTCAGCGAACAGGCGGGCGTGGTCTACCACTTCAACAGCGCCGTGGACCGGCTTACCATGGAAAACGGCCAGTGTATTGGCTTCACCGGCCACGACGCGGGAGGTCCCTTCCAGGTGGAGGCCGGGGCGGTAATCATCGCCTCCGGCGGCACGGGCAAGCGGGCGGATTTCGTTTACCAAGAGACTGGCTGGATGCTGGGAAAAGACATCACGGTATTTCCCGGCATGCTCTGCGAGGACCCGTCCAAAGCCCCCAAGCTGGGGGTGGAGCTGGCCTGGGAGGCGGGCGCTCAGCACACCAGGCTGATGATCGACTCCTTCGCCTCCATTCCCGACCCCAACTTCGGCCCCGGCGGCGTGCCCGCCCAGCTTCCCTGGTTCCGCCAGCCTCAGAACATCTTTGTCAACCTCCACGGCGAGCGGTTCATTGACGAGGCGGAGATGAAAAACGGGGCCATGATGGGCAACAACATCGCCATTCAGAAGCAGTCCACCGCCTTCTCGATTTTCACCCAGGCCATGCGGGACCGCTACGACAACATCGGCATGGACTATCAGATGGGCAACGTCCACTTCATGGACGATCTGACCCCGGACGAGTACCTGGAAATGAACTGGAAGCGGGGGAACAAAGATATCATGGTGTTTGACACCCTGGAGGAGCTCTGCGGCGGCATGGGCATTGACCGGCGGCTCATTGAGACGGTACAGGAGTACAATGACAACATTAAGTCCCTGAAGGGAGACCCGATCTTCCACAAGGACGCCCGGTATCTCACCCCCATTGAGGGCGGAAAATATTATGTGGCCAAATTCCGCCGGCACTGCTACGGCGTGATGGGGGGGGCTGCGGATCAACTACCGGGCGGAGGTCCAGAACACAGAAGGCGACTCCATTCCCGGCCTGTACGCGGCGGGCAACGACGCCAACTCCATTTACGGCGACACCTACCCCTTCGCCCTGTCCGGCAACACGTCCAGCTTCGCCATCAACACCGGCCGCATTGCCGGCGAGCAGGCCGCGGCCTTCGCCAAGACGCACTGAGGATCTCTTCTTTTCTTTTGAAAAAGAAAAGAAGCAAAAGAAAACTTCAAACTGATTCTACCGGACCGTTTGCGTAAAAGCGCCGCTTAACGTTCTTTTTGGTTCTTTTTCTTTCAAGAAAAAGAACAGAAATACGATGTATTGCGCGCAATGCCTCCGGAGGGCGGCAGTCGACGGCCGTTTCCCGCCACCACTGTAAAGAGATTGGGAGGTAACTTTCATGAGCAAGCAGCCAACCTATACTGTCGCGCCCCAGGACCGGGTGAGCCCGGCCAGCAAGTTGTGCTATTCCATTGGCTTTGCGGGAAAGGATGGTTTCCAGACCATCACCAACAACTATCTGATGATGTTCCTGATGATGGTGGTGGGCCTGGACGGCGCGTTCATCGGCGCGCTGATGCTGGGGGCCCGCATCTGGGACGCCATCAACGACCCCATCCTCGGCTCCATCGCCGACCATACCAATTCCCGTTGGGGCCGGTTCCGCCCCTATGTGTTCTCCGTGGTCCCCATGGCAATCATCTTCGCTCTGCTCTTCTTCAATCCGAACCTGAGCATGACCGGCAAGATGATCTACTTCACCGTGGTCTATGTGCTCTACGGCATGTGCTACACCGTGCTGGAGGTGCCCTATTTCGGCCTCACCGGCGCCATGACCTTCGATCCCCAGGAGCGGGCCTCCATTACGGCCTGGAGCCGCATTGTCTCCCGAATCCCCGCCGTGGCCCTGCCCCTGCTGCTGGGCTGGTTCGTCACCCGGTTTGACGCCCCCGGCCTGCCCATCGGCGAAAAGGGCGCTTTTTACACCGCCATCGCCGTAGGCGTCATCGCCATTGTGGCGTCTCTGTTTTCCTTCTTCGGCTGTAAAGAAAAGGCCCTGGTCAACGCCGAGCCCTCCGCAAAAAAGGCCTCCGGCTTCCAGGATTTTCTCAATGTGCTCCGGGGCAACTGGGCCCTGGCGGTGGTCATGATCGCCCAGCTCTTCTTTACCTTCAACGTGATCCTCTGCGATATGCTCAACGGCTATTACCTGACCTATTCCCTGGGTTCTCCCGCCCTCATCATGGGCGTGGGCGTGTCCCTGGTGGCCGTGGGCGCGTGCATCGGCCAGTTTGTCTATCCCTATGTGGCCTCCCGTGTCCAGAGCTGTAAAAACATCATGCTGGTGGGTGTGCCGGTTTACTGCGTCCTGCTGGCCGTGTGCTACTTCGCGGGCAAGGTTTCCGTTCCCCTGTATCTGGTGTGCCTGATTGTACTGAACCTGTTCACCGGAGCCCTCCAGATCAACGTCATCAACCTCTGCTTCGAGGTCTGCGACAAGCTGGAGTACCAGAACGGCGTCCGGGCGGACGCCACCGTGTTCGCTGTGGTCTCCTTCCTGATGAAGCTGGCCGCCGGTCTGGCCGCCACCATCGCCGGCTGGGGCCTCCAGCTGGTGGGCTTCCAGGGCATGGGCCCGGTCATGATCGAGGTCACCCCCGCCATGGCCTCCGGCGTGGCGGTCCTGCGGTTCGCCCTGCCCGGCGTGCTGGCCGTGATTTCCTTTATCGCCGTGCTGTTCTACCCCATCAAGAAGGATGAGATCATCTCCATCCGGGCGGAGCTGGCCAAACGGCATAGCAAGGAAGCGGAATGAAAGAAATCGTCATCAGTGGGGCCGTTCTTCTCTTCGGCTTCTTTCCTTCGCGCCGCTGGCCTAAAGTTTAAAGTTCTTTTTGCTTCTTTTTCTTTCAAGAAAAAGAAGAGAAAAAAGATTCCCCCAAACCGCAAATGCCTTCGGCTCACACCGGAGGCATTTGCCCTCATTACAAACAAGGAGGCATTCCCATGCTCAAATATTCCAACCTGCTCCGCCCGCTGGTGGTGCGGAACTTCACCCTGAAAAACCGGATGGAGTCCGCCAACTCCCTGCCCCACTTTCTCCAGGGCCCGGAAAAATACCCCGCCGGCTCCGTCATCACCCACTACGCCAACCGGGCCAAATCCGGCGCGGCCATCGTCACCTGCATGGGCATCAACGACTTCAACGAGGACAAGCACTGCCCCATGGAGATGGACGGCGGACACTTCCCTGACTTCGACCTCTACAATCCTCAGTGCCAGAACTATCTGACCCAGCTGGCCGGCGCCATCCACTTCTACGGCTCCATCGCCTGCATGGGCTTCTTCGTGGCCAGCAACAAATACCCCATCCTGTGCAAAAAGCACCCCATGGACGAAGGAACTTTGGAATTTATCCAGCTGGACAATCCCATGGGCCCCTTCCCCGGCTCCACGCCCGAGCAGGTGGAGGAATTTTACAACGATGTGCGGGCCAAGGTGGCGGCGTTCAGCGAGGAAACCATGGAACAGGTGGCGGAGAGCTACGCTCAACAGTGCCGGATTCTGAAATTCCTGGGCTTTGACATGGCCTCCATCCACATGTGCTACCGAAGCCAGATGCCCGCCCGGTTCCTGTCCCCGGTGACCAACCACCGGACCGACCAATTCGGCGGAAGCCTGGAAAACCGGGCCCGGTTCCCTCTGATGGTGCTGAGGAAAATCCGGGAAGAGGTAGGGCCCAATTTCCTGATCGAGCTTCTCATCTCCGGCGAGGAGGACGATTTCGGCGGTTATACCCTGGACGACACGGTGGAATTTCTCCGGATGTGCGAGCCCTATGTGGACATCGCCCAGATTCGGGCCAGCGACGCCGATCCCAACCACCCCACCAACTACAACCCGGAGGAGACTCCCTTCCTCCGTCAGGCGGAGTACATCAAAAAGCAGGGCGTGAACATGCTGATTGCTTCCGTGGGCGGCTGGCACAATCCGGAGACCGCTGAGCGCGCTTTGGCCGAGGGTAAAATCGACTTGGTTTCCATGGCTCGGGCCTGGGTGTCCAACCCGGACTACGGAAGGTTGGTCTACGAGGGCCGTTCGGACGACATTGTGCCCTGCCTGCGGTGCAACAAGTGCCACGGACGGGGACCTTTGTATCCGTGTGCTCGGTAAACCCCAAGCTTGGCATTGAGCACCGGCTGAGCACACTGATCCGGGAGCCTGGACCCAGCAAGCGAGTGGCGGTCGTCGGCGGCGGACCCGCCGGGATGAAAGCCGCCATAGACCTGTGCGACCGGGGGCATAAGGTGGTGCTGTTTGAGGCGTCCGGCCATCTGGGCGGGGCGATTCATCACGCCAACTATGTGGACTTCAAGTGGACCTTGCGGGATTTTGAGCACTATCTCATCCATCAGGTGGAAAAGCGGGACATTGAAGTACGGTTGAACATCAGAGCTGTGCCGGAGCTGGTAGCCGCCGAAGGGTTTGACGTGGTGATCGCCGCCCTGGGCGCGGAGCCCGCCAAACCGCCCATTCCCGGCATTGACGGGGAAAATGTCTGCTTTGCCATGGAGGCTCTGCTTCATCCGGAGGCGCTGGGGAAAAACGTGGTGGTCATCGGCGGCGGCGAGGCCGGCGTGGAGTGCGGCATGAATCTGGCCAAGAAGGGCCATGAGGTCACGGTGCTGGAGATGCGGCCCATGCTGGCCATGGACTCCACCATGATTCACTTCCGCTCCATGTTTGAGGAGGCGTGGAAAGCCATTCCAAACTTCCACGGCATCACCAACACACGGGTCACCGGCATCACGGCGGAGGGCGTGGCCTATGTGGATGAAGCCGGGACGGAGCAGGTGCTTCCCGCGGCTTCCGTGGTGATTTCCGCCGGGATGAAGGCCAAACGGGAGGAGGCGCTGGCGTTTTACAATGCCGCCGATGGGTTTGAGCTGATCGGCGATTGCAGGACGCCCGCCACGGTGCAGCAGGCCATGCACGCCGCGTTCGCGGCGGCAAGCCAGATTTAGTTCTTTTTCTTGAGAGGAGGGCTACCCATGGATGCCCAGTTTTTGACCCCGCTGGCGGAGCCGCCTTTTATGGCGGTTCGATGCGTGCCCATCACCATTGAGGCCTACGGACCCATTGAGGTCAGCGAGCGGATGAACGTCCTGGGCCAGGATGGCCGGGAAATTCCCGGACTCTATGCGGCTGGGGCGGTGGCCGCTGGCAGGGGGCGGATTATTACCCGAGAGGCAGTTCCTTGGGCTTTTCCCTTGCTGGCGGGCTGCTGGCAGCGGAACATATCTGCCGTTTCCTGCTCTAAGAGCCTGTTCAAAATCTCCTGACACACCGTCTGAACCGGCCTTTTTCCGACCTGCTGCGTCAAAAATGCTCGAAATGCAAAAGGATTTCAAGCTTTTTGCGCGAAGTTCAGGCGAAAAATTTGCTCATCAATCCGCACACGCCGGTTTCATCAGTGGTCCCCTAAATAAAAAAGACTAATATGCTCCCCCTATGAGTGGCAGCCAAAAAGGAGCTGTCCAACATAGGGGGAGCGTTGCTATGGCAGGCGGTTCCCCCCATTTGCGAAAAACCCTGTTCATGGCCGCCAGCACGATCCTCCAACACTCCGGCCTGGCCAATCCCATAGTTCAACTCCCTTTTCGGAAAAGTGTTCCTGATGTATAAAACATATAATATTAAGTATATATTTACATACGATTACAGAATTTATTAAGAAGCCCTTACTCCGCCTTGTTTAATTTCTTATAATGTTTCGGCTGAATTCCAAATAA
>JAAWCD010000130.1 GCA_022793095.1 Oscillospiraceae bacterium
CCTCATAGCGTCCTTTTCCATCACCGCCTTCTTTGGCGCCAGCGAGGGCTTGCAGCCTCTGTTCGGCCAGAGCTATGGCGCCAAAAACGAGGCGGATTTGAAATATTACTTGAAAACCGGCCTGACCATCAGCGCCGTGGGGAGTATCCTGATCACCGGTTTGTCTATTTTACTGGGAAAGCCAATTTGCGTATTGTTTGGCACGGATGCTGTAACAACGGAGTATATTTTAAAGTATCTCCCCCAGTTCACCGTAGGATTTATTATCACGGCGGTCAATGTAATGATCTCGGCCTACTTGTATTCCACGGAACGATCCGCCTTGTCCACCGGCATCAATATTCTGCGGAGCCTTGTCATCAATTCCGCTGTGATCTTGATCCTGCCCCATATTTTTGGAGACGGGGCAATCTGGTTCTCTCTGCTCGTTTATGAGACGGTTGTGTTGGTGATTGCCGTGGTATTGCTGAAATATTCGGAACGGAATAGCATCCAGTTTAAGGAACCACAGATTGAATCGAAGCGCGCGGATTGACGAGCAAACTGGTTGTCTGGCGCGTGCACCGCTTAAATCAGAGGTTCCTCAAGTAACGGGGAGCAAAATCTATAACACTTAGAGCCTATCCCAGAATTGGGCGTGCACAGATTGCGCCGTCAGATTTTTCGTCAAGGGAAGCCAAAATCCCCGGCAATCCTTTGTGGATTGCCGGGGATTTTGGGAAGCTTGGCGCAAAATATGCAAACCAGATGCGTGCGAATCAGTTTGAGATAGGATCTTAGGTTCCCTTAGAAGGGGGTGGGAAACACGGCCTTCTGAGGGAATCTTACTATTTAGGGCTGGATCCATTTTGGCAAATGGATTCAATGCCAGCAGCTGCATCAGCATTGAGGGAAAAACGGTCTCTGCACAATTGCAGAAAGAGCTTCAGCAGCGGCTTTCCCGCTACGCTCTTGTAGTATGCCCCATAGGACAGCGGCTCCACATCTTTGATTGGAATATAGGCCAAGGCCGGGTCCCGCAGGGATGGGAAGTCAGGCTGGACAGCAATCCCAAAACCAGCCTTGGCCAGCGTAACGCTGGCATCTGCTGAACCGCACATAAGCAAATCAGAAACAGCCCTTTCTGTTGCCAAGTCATGCTGGACCGCATTCAAACGGTCAGGACATCTCTGCGGGTCCAGCAGGAG
>JAAWCD010000101.1 GCA_022793095.1 Oscillospiraceae bacterium
TCCAAGACCTATACCGTTATGGGCATCGTGCAGGATGTCCAGATCGGCAGCTCGTCCCACT
The DNA here is from genome assembly GCA_022793095.1 of Oscillospiraceae bacterium. Lineage (GTDB taxonomy): Bacteria > Bacillota > Clostridia > Oscillospirales > Oscillospiraceae > JAAWCD01. Next base: position 62 of record JAAWCD010000101.1, read on the forward strand.
TCTTCATTCTGCCCGAGGAGGAACTGTCTGCTCTTTATCCTGAAATTGCGGACTTCACCGGCTATGTCAACCTTCACACAGAGCAGGACAGCGATCAGCTGCGGCGGGCGGTGTTTGGCGCCGTGTCCGACCAGCGGGTGGCGGTCTCCGGTCTGGACGACCTGGCATCCGAATTGGAGCGCGGCCTGCGGGGAGAGCTGGCCCGGGATTACGGCATTTTAGTCTTTATCTTTGTATTTTCCCTGATTAACCTTGCCAACACCCTGATTACCAATCTGCTCACCCGCCAGCAGGAGTTCGGCGTGTTCCAGTCCGTGGGCATGAGCGGCCGGCAGCTGTCCAACATGCTGTCCTTTGAGTGCCTGTACTATGTTGGCATCACGCTGCTGGTCACTCTGACCTTGGGGACGGCGTGCAGTCTGGTTGTCTGCAAGGTATTCGATCAGATCGGCCTGTTTGGAACCCTCACCTATCATTTCCCGGCGCTCCAGGTGCTGCTGTTCGGGGCCGCGTTGCTTCTGGTGCAGGGGGTGTTCACGGTCTGCGCGGTTCGCTATACCAGAAGGCTCTCTCTGGTGGAGCGGATCAAGGCGGCGGACTGATGAACCGATGATCCGATCGGCGTGTGCGGATCAGCGAGCAGATTTTTCGTCTGGCATGTGACAAAGCGCGGAGATCCCAAAAGAGCTCAAACTTTTTTCGCGCAGTCCAGGCGGAAAACCGGCCGTCAAGACGTGCGCGAGGATTTCATCAGGGGGTTCCTTAAGCCCGTTCACCCCTTGACCATGTTCCAGTAGACGCCCCGGCGGGCCATCAGTTCCCCGTGGGTCCCGGATTCCAGGATCCGCCCGCCGCCCACCACGAAAATTTTGTCCGCCCGGCGGACGGTGGACAACCGGTGCGCGATGAGGATGCAGGTCCGCCCCGCCATAGCGTGCGCCATGGCCCTCCGTATGCGTTCCTCTGTGGTGACATCCACGCTGCTGGTGGCCTCGTCCAGAATGAGGACTGGCGCGTCCCGCAAAAGAGCCCGCGCAATGGCCAGCAGCTGCCGCTGTCCCTGGCTGAACAGCTCCCCGCCGCCGGTCATCCAAGTGTGATAGCCTTGGGGCAGGCTGGCGATACATGTGTGGACTTGGGCCAGCATGGCCGCATGGACGGCCTCTTCCTCTGAAGCGGATGGGCGGGCGCACCGCAAATTGTCCAGTACGGTGCCGGAGAAAAACACCGTGTCCTGCAAGACCACGGAGAAGCACCCCTTCAGACCGTCCCTGTCGTAGCGGTCCAGCGGGATCCCGTCCAGCAGGATACGCCCACTGTCCGGATCGTAAAACCGGGTGAGCAGGTTGGCGATGGTGGTCTTGCCCGCGCCGGTCTCCCCCACAAAGGCAGCGATTTCCCCCGCCCTCACGGAAAAACTGACATGCTCCAGCACCGGACGGCCCGGCACATAGGAGAAGGTGACATCCTGGAATCCCACCTCTCCCCGCACCGTTTCCGGCAGGATGGCCTCCTCTGGACTGGATGGTTCCTCCGGCTCATCCAGGATCTCAAACAGGCGCTCCGCCCCGGCCACCGCCTGCTGGATGCTGGTCAGCGTGGCCGCGATGCTGTTGAAGGGCCGGCCCATCTGCTGGGAATAGCCCAGAAAGGTGACGACCATCCCCACTCCCATCTGTCCCCGGAGGATGAGGACGCCGCCCAAACAGGCCACCAGGGCAAACCCCAGGCTGTTGAACATGTTGACCAGGGGGCTGAGCAGCCCGGCGCACACCTGGGCCCGCACAGACAGGCGGCATAGAGCGGCGTTGGCCTGGTCGAACTCCTCCAGAGCCGCCCCGCCCCGGCCCAGCAGCTTGAGGGCCCGCCGGCCCTGGACGGCCTCCTGGACCAGCGCCCCCATGCGGCCCAGCTCCGCTGCCTGGGCCCGGTAGAGCTTCCGGCTGAGCCGGGAGACCACCTGGGTGCAGAGGGCCGGCGCAGCCAGGGACGCAAAGATCGCCAGGGTGAGCAGGGGGCTGAGGGCCAGCATGACCGCCACAGACCCAACGGCCAGAAGCAGACTGTAGCAGAGCTGAGTGAGGGCCTCCGCCGCCACCGTGCTCACGTTGTCCCCGTCGTTTACGATGCGGCTCATGGTGCCGCCTTGAGGATGGCTGTCAAAGTAGGCCAGGGGAAGCCGTTCCAGCTTGGCGAAGCACTGAGAACGAACGCGGCCCACCATGTGCTGGGAAAGCGCCTCCATCCGGCTCCTGCGGCCCCGGTTTCCCAGCCATTGCAGCAGATAGCAGACCGCTGTCAGTGCCAGCACCGGGTACAGCCGGCTCAGATCCACGCCACGGGACAGCTCCAAGGGAAAGCAGTCCACTGCCCGCCCCAGCAGATAGGGCGCGGTCAGGGCGGTCCCGGCGGAAAGCAGCGTCAGCGCCGCCACCTGGACCAGGGCCCGGCGCTGGCCAGCGTACAGCGCCAGCAGGCGCCGCATGGTCCTCCGGCCGTCCTTGGCCTTGGCGTGGGGGCTGAACCGCTGCTGAAGGCTGCGCCGCTGAGGCGGCAGCTGAGGTTCACCGCTGTACTTCATCGCTCTCCTCCTCCCACGATTGGGCGCGCCACATCTCCCGGTACACCGGGCAGGACCGCAGCAGCTCCCCATGCCGGCCCAGTCCCAGCATCCGGCCGTTTTCCAGTACCAGGATACGGCCGGCTTGGCGGGCGCAGCGCAGCCGCTGGGTGATGAGCACCACCGTCTGGCCCCGCCGCTGTACCGCCTCCAGCACCCGCCCCTCAGTGGGCGGGTCCAGGGCGCTGGTGCAGCCGTCCAGGATCAGCACTTCGCTGTTCCGGAGGAAGACTTGGGCCAGCAGCAGCCGCTGGCGCTGGCCTCCGGAGAAGTTGACGCCGCCCTGCTCCACCGGGGCGTCCAGCCCACCGGCCCTGGACACAAAGGCGCTCGCCTGGGCGTCCTCCAGGGCGGACCAGAGGTCCTCCTCCCCCGCCTCCGGCGCGGCCATGGACAGATTCTTGCGGACGGTCCCGGAAAACAGCCACCCGCGCCCGCCGGCCATTGCCACCCGGCGCCGGATGTCCTCCAGGGACAGGCTGTGCAGGGGCGTTCCGTGGAGCAGGATCTTTCCCGCGCCCGGCTCATACAGCCGGGCGCACAGGCTGGCCAGCGTGGATTTCCCCGACCCGGTGGGCCCCACCACCGCCAGCATTTCTCCACGCTCCACCCTAAAGCTGATATCCTGGAGGATCGGCCTCGCGCTTCCGGGATAGGCAAACCCCACGCCGCGAAATTCCAGGGCCGGACCCTCTGTTCCCGCAGCCGCGGGGTGCTCCGGCTCCTGGTCCTCCGGCAGATCCAGCACCTCCTGGACCCGGACGGCGGCGGTGTTCGCCCGAATCAGCAGCTTGAACACGTCGATGAGGGTCATGAGCGAGCCGAGCAGCCGGGTCATATAGGCCACAAGGGCGGACACCTTGCCGGTTTCGATCCCCCACAGGCCCGCCAGCCCCAGCAGTACCACCAAGCCCAGATGCACCGCCAGCGTGATCAGCGGCGAAAACCAGGCCGGCAGAATCTGGAGCCGGATACTGGACTCCACCAGTTCGCCGTTGGCCGCCTGGAACCGTTCTCCCTGATCCCCCTCCAGACCCAGGGCCTTCACTAGGCGGATCCCCCGCAAAAATTCCTGGACCGCCGTATTCATCTGGTCCATGGCTGTGCACACCCGCTGGAACCGGTGGCTGCTCAGTCTCATATACCCAACGATGAGCGCCAGCACCAGGACCACCACCAGGGCCACCACCACGCTGGCCCGTCCATCCAGCCGCAGAGCGTAAAAGACGCTGCCCAGGCACATCAGCGGGGTCTTGATGCCGATGCGCAGGGCGGAATTGACCGACTTGGCCAGCTGGTCGCTGTCGCTGAGCACCCGGGTGACCAAGCCCCCGTCTCCCAGCCGGTCCGCGCCCGCCTCGGACAGGCGCGGCAGCTTGGCGAACAGGGCCCGCCGCAGGGCCGCGCCGAACCGCTGGGAGGCCGTGCCGGAGCACAGGTTCCGGCCCAGCACGCACAGGATGCCGGCCAGCGCCGCCAGGGCCATTTGGACGCCGGTGTGCAGGATCAGGGCCAGATCGTTTTCCCGCACCCCCTTGCCGATCACTGTGGACATCAGGGCGGGCAGCAGCAGCTCACAGTTGGCCTCGGCCAGAACGAGGACCGCAGCGCCCAGACACAGCCACCCGCTGGGCTTCAGATAGCGCCAGACCAGCGCCGCGGACTTCATCGTCCTGGAGCGGTCAGCTTTGCCGCCTCGTCGATCAGCTCCCGGACCGTGGAAAAGCACTGGACGCCGGAAAGGCCTTCCGGCGGCTCCGGGCGCAGGCAAAGGACCGGCACGCCCGCCTGGACCGCCCCTTGCAGCAGCTCCAGATTCTCCCGGTTATAGGGCCCCAGGGGAAAACCGCTGTCCACCACGCATTGGGCCGACCGCGCCGCTGTCCGGGCTTCCTCCAGGGTCCGGGCGGTGGGCGGGGCAAAGGGCTCCGCCGCAAAGGTCCGGGCCGCCAGGGTGTGGGATACGGCGCTGTCCACGCCGCCGGGCTGAAGGATCCCTGTGGAAAATGGGATCCCCCGCTTTTGCAGGGCGCGGAAGCAGGGCGCGCCCCGGCCTGCGCCAGGCACCACAAAGACCCGGCTCTCCCCCGCCGCGCCGCGCAGCTCCACGCTGCCCAGCAGCAGGTCGAAGGCGCCGCCGCGGATGTCGTACAGGCTCCGAAGGGTCTCGCCGTCCAGCACGTCCTCCGGCGCGCCGCAGCGGTAAATGGTGCTGCCCTTCACCAGCACCACCACGTCCGCCAGCTTCACCGCCAGGTCCACCTCATGGAGGGAGAGCACCACGGTCAGCCCCTGCTCCGACGCCAGCCCCCGCAGGATGCTCAGCAGTTCGATCTTATGGCGGATGTCCAGATAGCTGGTAGGCTCGTCCAGCACCATGACCTCCGGCTGCTGGCACAAGGCCCGGGCCAGCAGGACCCGCTGCTTCTGACCGTCGCTGAGCTGGACAAAGGGATGCTCCCGCAGCTCCAGCACGCTGACCTGCTCCATGGAGCGGGTCACGATGGCCTCGTCCGCCTGAGAGAGCTTCCCGAAGTGGTTGGTGTAGGGGTAGCGCCCAGCGGACACCACCTCCCAGCAGGTCAAAAGCTCCGGGTCCACCCGGCCGGTGAGCACCACGGACACCTGTTTGGCCAGCGCCCGGTTGCTCAGGCCGCTCAGGTCCCGGCCGTCGATGGACACCACGCCCCCAAGCTTGGCCAGGTGGCGGGTGATACTGCGCAAAATGGTGGATTTCCCCGAGCCGTTGGGCCCGATGAGGCACAGAATGCCCCCCTTGCGGATGCCGATGTCGATGTGCTCAATCAGCGGCCGGCCGTTGTAGCCCACCGCCAGATCCTTGGTCTCAAAGTACATTACGATCCTCTCTTTCGTTGGATCATCAGCCAAATGACCACCGGCGCGCCCAGCACGGATGTCACGGTGCTGATGCTCAGCTCCACCGGGGCGAAGGCGGTGCGGGCGATGAGGTCGCACAGCAGGCAGAACACCCCGCCGGTGAGGAAGGTGGCCGGAATCAGGATCATGGGCCGGGAGGTCTGGAACAGCAGGCGGGTGATGTGGGGCACCGCGATGCCCACAAAGGAGATGGGCCCGGCGAAGGCCACCACGCAGGCCGCCAGAACGCTGGACAGGATGATGAGGGCCAGCCGGAAGCCCTTGATGTTCACCCCCATGCTTCGGGCGTAGTTCTCCCCCAGGAGATAGGCCTCCAGGGGCTTGGACAGCAAGAACACCACCGCCGCCGCGGGCAGGGCGATGAGGGCGGAGGCCCCCAGAGTGGGCCAGGTGATGCCGGAAAAGCTGCCCATGGACCAGACGGTGAAGTTGCGCAGCTGGTTGCTCTCGGCAAAGGTGATCATAAAATTGGTGCCCGCGTCGCAGATATAGCCAATCATCATGCCGGTGACCAGCAGCATAGCCAGATTCTGCACCCGGTTGGACACCGCCAGCACCAGGGCCATGGACAGCAGAGCCCCGGCGAAGGCGGCGATGAAGATGGCGTAAGGCGAGAAATTCCCCATGGCGATGGGGGCCGCCGCCAGCATGAAAAAGCCCACGAACAGCCGGGAGCCGGAGGAGATGCCCAGCACAAAGGGCCCGGCGATGGGGTTCTTGAAAAAGGTCTGGAGCAGAAAGCCCGCGATGGACAGCCCGCCCCCCAGCACCACGGTGCCCAGCATCCGGGGCAGGCGGATCTTCCAGAGGATGTTTCCCTCCAGAGTCTGGTCGTTGCCGGTCCAAAGCAGCTCCCAAATCCGTTCCAGGCCCAGGTGGACTGACCCGGTATTGATGTTCCAATAGAGCATCACCACCATCAGAATGCCCAGAACGAGAAATCCCCCGGCAAAACGCGCGGTTTTTTTCATCTTCTTTTCTCCTCTCTGTATCCCCCTGAGGTCAGGCGTCCGGCAAAATCAGACGGCTGACCTCAGGGCCCGGCGGAGCCGGGACCCTGGCGGTTACGCTTCGGGCAGCTTGTAGAAGTAGTGCAGGCTGTCCGCGTTCTCCGGGTGGTAGATGATGGTGGCGATGTCCTCGATCATGGTGGCCACGTCGTCGGCAGACTGCCAGTAATTCTTGTTGACGCCCCAGACATTGCCCTCCTGGATCGCCTTCATGTCGGCCAGATAGCCGCCGTTGGCCAGGATGTCCGCCACGGTGGACACGCTGACATCGCTGGTGTTGTCATAAATGAGGATTTCCGTGTCCACGGCGTCCTTGTAGAAGTCCTCCACCGTCATTTTGGTGTTGCCGCCCTGGTCCGGCTCCAGGTCCGCGAAGGGGTACACGCCGCCGGCCAGCTCCAGCATCTTGTTCACGTAGTCGCCGCCGTTGCGGACGTAGACCGTGCCCTTGAAAATGTAGGTCTGCATGATGGTGGGATGGCCGGCCTCGCCCTGTACCTGCTCCGCCACGGCCTCCACCTTGGCCACGGCGTCGTCAAAGTAAGCGCCGGCCTCCTCTTCCATGTCCAGCAGGGCGCCCACCAGCTTCACCCATTCCACCCGGCCCAGGGGGTGGTTCTCCAGGTGCTGGCTGTCGGCGATATAGGGAATGCCCAGCTCGTCCAGCTTGGCCAGCACCTCGTCGCTGCCGTGGAGGGTGTTGGCGGAGATGAGGATGAGCTGCGGGGCGGCGGCGCTGATGAGCTCGTAATCCGGCTCGGAGTTCTTGCCCACAAAGATGGTCTTGCCGTCGGCGATCTGCTGGGCCACCTCGTCAATGTACCACTTTTCCTGGGCGGTGGTGACCATGTTGATCTTGTCCAGGGCTCCAATGGCGTGGAACAGGGTGGCGTGGGTGGTGGAGAAGCAGCCCAGCTTGGTCAGCGGGGCCTGGAGCACGATCATGCCCCCGGTGTCCTCGGGGATTTGGCCTCCTTCCGGGACCAGCAGGAATTTCTGTGCCCCGCCGTCGGTGATGATCTTGCAGCCGTTGGCGCAGTAATCCACGGAAAAGTTGTTCGCGTATTGCAGCTCCATGCTGTGCACTACGGTCAGGCCAGTCTCGCCGTCCGGTTCGGGCGCGCTGCTGGCGGTGGGCGCGGGGGTCTCCGGGCTTTGGGACGGGGGCGCGGTGTCCACGGTTCCGCCGTTTTGGCCGCAGGCGGCCAGAGACAGGGCCATCGCCAGGGCCAGCAGGGTCGAGGCCAGTCTGTTGAAATTCTTTTTCATACTCGTTCTCTCCTTGCCATGATTTATTTGAAGCGTTTTCACGCGCTTCAGCCGTTTGATTGGTAGCCGTCCTCCAGGGAGCCCTCCGCATCCAGGTAGACGCGCCTCACCGCCTGAAGGGTCTCCTCGTCCGCCTGCCACATGCCCCGCTGGTGGGCCTCCAGCAGCCGCTCGCTCATCTGGTGGACCGCGGCGTCGTTGACCGACTCCATCCATTCCCGGGTTTCCTCGTCCAGCAGAAATTGGCGGGCCATGCCGTCATACATCCACTTCTCTCCGATTTCCGCCGCGGCGTCCCAGCCGAACAGCGTGTCAAAGGTGGTGGAAATCTCCTGAGCGCCCTTGTAGCCGTGGCGCTTGAGCCCGGCCAGCCACTTTGGGTTGAGCACGCGGCTGCGCATGACCCGGGCCAGCTCCTGGTCTACGGTAGCGCTCCGGGGCCGCGCTGCGCCGGCGGTCTGTCCGGCCAGGCCGATGGGCTTTTCCCCGCTGGCGGAGCGGACGCAGGCCATCAGTCCCCCGTGGTAGTTGTAAAAGTCGTCGCTGTCCAGCAGGTCGGTTTCCACATCGGACTGATTTTTCACCGCCACCCCCACGGTGGACAGCCGGGACCGGAACAGCTCCGGCATGGCCTGGCCGTGGAATCTGGCGCTGTAGCCGTGGGCGCTCCAGAGGGCGTACACCTGGGCCAGGTCCTCCCAGCTCTCCCAATTCCGGCTGTGGATGGCCTTGTCCAGCCCGGCCCCGTAGGCCCCTGGCGGACAGCCGAACACCCGCAGAGCCGCCCGGTCTGCCGCCTCGTTTTCCGGCAGGCCCTCCGCCGTCAGCCGGTCGATTTCCTGGTCCGTGTGCTTTTTCACAAAATTGTCCTCCGGGGCCTCGTCCAGGGACGCCACTGAAAGCACCGCCCGCTCCACCAGCTCCACCACGTTGGGGAAGGCGTCCCGGAACAGGCCGCTGATGCGGAGCACCGCGTCGATCCTGGGCCGTCCCAGCTCCGCCAGGGGGATGGGCTCCACGCCCACCACCTTGTCGCTCTGGCCCAGGTAGCGGGGCCGGACGCCCATCAGGGCAAGGGCCTGGGCGATGTCCTCGCCGTGAGTCTTCATGCAGGCGTCGGAGTAGACCACCAGGGCCACGCTCTCCGGCCAGCCGCCGCCTTTCTCCGCCTGATAGGCCCGGATGGCCTGGTCCGCCAGGGCCTGCCCCACCCGCCAGGCCCCCCGGCTGGGGACGGCGGCGGGGTCGATGGCGTAGAAGTTCCGGCCCGTGGGCAGGATGTGGACGTTCCCACGGGTGGGGCTTCCGCCGGGCAGGGGCGGGACAAATTTCCCCTCCAGGCCGTCCAGCAGCAAAGTCATCTCGCCGGTGGTCCGCCGCAGCTTGGGAACCACCTCCCGGCACACAAAGTCCAGCACTTGGTCCAGCGGTCCGGTGTCGCCGGGGAAATGTTCTTCTACCAGGACCTCTTTCACCGCCAACGGGTCATAATTTCCAGCGGACAGCCGGGCGAAGATTTTCCGGGCGGTCTCCACCGCCTCCTCCTGTACCCGAAGGGCTGTGCGGCCGTCGGGGAACAGCTGTTCCGGGCCCTGCCGGAGCGCCTCCGGGTCCCAGCCCTGGGCAATGAGGACGCTGTCATTCAGGGCTGGAACGGTCCCGTTGGGCACCCGGACCAGGGCACGGGCCAGCTGGTCCAGGAGCTTTCCCTCCGGAGGCTGGCCGAAGATGTGAAAGCCGTCCCGCGTCAGGGAGGTCTTGAGGGTGCTGACCCACTCGTGGAGTCTGGCGATCCCGGCCTCCGGATCGGCGCTCAGCGCGGCCCGGTCTGTTTTCAGGTCTCGGGTCAGCTCCAGCTCCTCCGCCAGGGAGAAAATGCGATCCGCCAGGGCGGGGAGTTGGGCGGGCCGGGAGACTTTCGCGTGGTAGAAGGCTTCGATGGCCTCGTCCAGATCCTTCAACGCGCCGTAGGCGTCCGACTCGTCCATGGAGGGAATCAGGTGGTCCAGGATACAGGCGTAAGAGCGCCGCTTGGCCTGCATCCCCTCTCCGGGGATGTCGATGATGTAGATGTACAGATGGGGCACCCCACCGATGCAGATGTCCCCAAAGCAACCGGAGGAGAGGCCGGCCTCCTTTCCCGGAAGCCATTCCAGAGTGCCGTGGGTGCCCACGTGAATCACCGCGTCCGCGCCGAACACCTCGTCCACCCAACGGTAAAAGGCCAGGTAGGAGTGGGGCGGCGTGGTGTCCGTGCTGTGATACAGGGCTTCCGCCTGCTCCGGCGCGGTCCGGAGGGGCTGGAGGCCGATGAACAGATTGCCGTTCAGGATGCCGGGAATAGCGATTTTCCCGTCCCACGTCATCACATCGCCCGGCGCGGGGCCCCAGCTGGCCTCCATCTGTTCCTGTGTCTCGGGGTTCAGGCGGCAAAACCAGCGCCGGTACAGCGCCTGGTCCACCGTGGCCGCCGCCCGCGCTACCGCCGCCTCGGGCGGGAGCCACCGGGTGTCGTTTGTGACCGCGTCCCGGATGGCGCCGATGATCTCCGCCCCGCTGGAAAAGGAGCGCTCCAGCTTCAGGCCCCGGTCCTCCATGGCCCGGACCACCCGGTACACGGTCTCCGGCGTGTCCAGGCCGTGGGCGGAACCGATGGTGTCGTTTCTGGGCGGCATGTTGTGAAAGATGACGGCGATCTTCTTTTCCGGCATGGGCTTGTGCCTCAGCGCGCCCCAGCGGCAGGCCATTTCCGCGATCCGATCCACCCGGCCGGGCAGGGGGCGGAGCACCCTCCGCCCGTTTTCGTCCCGCTCGGTGGCCGCGATGGGCACGGAGATGAGCTGGCCGTCAAACTCCGGCTGATAGACGCACACCGGCAGGCTCACCAGATCCAGCCCCCGGATGTCCCGGCGGTACTCCTCCAGGCTGAAATAGGTGGTGAGGGCCTGGATCACCGGCAGGCCCCAGTCCTCAAAGACGCTTTGGGGCGGCTGTCCGGCCCGGAATGCCCGTCCGGACAGGGTGGTGATGGAAAAGCCGTAGGTGACCACCAGCGCCGAGGGGATGGGCGTCCCGTCCGAGCGGCGGTAGGCCCGCTCCATCCGGTATATCAGCCCCGTTTTCTCCGCCTCATTGGCGGCGAAGGAGTCCGAAAGGGCGTAGGGCACACAGCCTCGCGCCTCAATGGCGTCCATCAGGGCGTTCACGTGGGCCAGATCGCTGGTTTTCGCGTAGTGGTCGTGGACGATCACCCCGACGACGGGGCGGGATTCCGCCGCCATCCGGGCTTTATACGCCTCCTCCGCCTCCGGCGGAAGGAAGCCCTCCCGAGTGTACACCCCTTGGCCCAGGGGCGGGCTGGGGGGCTGGAGGGGATATGCGCCTCCGAAGCAGGAATTGGCGGCGCAGAGCATCAGCTGGGCCAGGTCCTCCGGCGAGCCGGACTGGAAATACGCCTCCAACTGGCCGTAGACCGCCGGGGTCAGGCTCAATTGGGGCGTCAGCTCCGCCAGCTCATCCGCCATGGTGGTGGTGAAGAAAACGGGCTTGCCCTGCAGCTTCTCCCAGAGGGCGGGGAAGCAGTTCAGGGTCTGGATGGAGCCGTGAGCGGCCAATATGGCGAAGTCCGCCCAGTTCCCGCTGGTCAAAAGCTGCTCCTCCAGCTCCGGGCTGGCGTTCACATCGCCCGTTCGGCAGGTCCGAATCTCAAACGCGCCGGGGTACCGTTCCTCCAAAAGGTTCGCGGCCCGGGGCGCGGCCCACAGGCGGTATTCGTTCATTGCCACAAACAAAATGTTCATTCTGTGTCCTCGATTCCTTTGCCTTACCGGCGATCAGGCGGATGCCCGCTGGGGTGTTGCCCCAGACCCTACCGTCCTTTGAAAAGAGCGGTCCTATACTTTATTTTTTCTACAGAAGAGCGGTTCGGCTTCTGACGATGGACCGGAGCTGTTCTCCCCGCAGCTGGTCCGCCTTGTAATAGGCCCCGTCCATGGCCTCGGCCACCTGCCGGGCGATATGGAAGGAGATGAAATCCCGCTCCGTGTCGATGACCACCGAGCGGATGCCCTCCTGCCGGAACAGGGACGCCGCTTTCATGGCGTCCGCCGTCGGGTCCTGGGTCCACAGGGGGCGGTTGGCCCGCCCGTCCGTGACCAGCACCACTAGGGGCATCAGCTCCGGGTCCTTCCGCTTCCGGGCCTTCAGCAGTTGCCAGCCCTGATAGAGCCCCGCCGCCAGAGGGGTGCGCCCGCCGGTAGGCAGCTGTTGGAGCTGCCGCTGGGCCAGGTCCACGCTGGCGGTGATGTCCAGCAGGGTCTCGGCCCCGGTCCCCCGGAAGGCCACCAGCCCCACCCGGTCCCGCTTCTGATAGGAGTCCAGCAGCAGGGACAGCACGGCCTCCTTGGCGGCCTTCATCCGCTTCCCCGCTCCCATGGAGCCGCTGGCGTCCACGCAGAAGAGGACAGTGGCCCCGATGTGGTCCTCCCGCACCTTGAAACGCAGGTCCTGCTCAGTCAGAGCCACGGCGCATCCGGCGTGGCCCCGGACCCTCTGGAAGGGGGCGGCGGCCCGCAGGGTGGCGTCCAGAGCCAGGTCCCGCTGAAATGGGGCGGGAGATGCGGTGAACGCGGCATAGCGGCCCTTGTTGGCCCCGCTTTTGGTCTTGCTCCGCCGTCCGCTGCCCTTCCGGGGCAGGCGGTCCCTGGGCAGAGACGGCAGCAGGGAAAGCTGGGCGAATTCCTCCCCCTCCACCAGCTGTTCCGCCCCGCTGTTCTGGGGAAGCTCCACAGGCGGAGGCGGTTCCGGCTCCTGGCCGTCCGTTTCCGGCGGTTCCTCCATGGGCGGCGGAGCCTCCGAAGCCGTCTGCCCGCTGTTCTGCCGGTTCTCCTTCGGTCCCCCTTGGGGTTCCGTGCCGTCCTGGGGCGGCGCGGGGGGCTGAGGCGGGGGCGGCGCGTCCTGCCGCCTCCGGTGGGGCAGAACGTACTGCGCCGCCTCCTTCAGGTCCTCCAGAGTGATGTGGTCCCGCTCCGCCCAGGCGGCAGCGGCGGCCGCAGCGCGGACCAGCACCAGCTCGCAGCGGTTGCCCTCCGCCCCCGCCTGGGCCGCGCACTGAGCCGCCAGACGGCGGACCGGCTCGTCCACAGGGATCCGGGAGACCAGCTCCGCCGCCCGGATGATTTTCTGCCGCAGGGCGGCGCCCTCTCCCTGCCACCGGGCGCAAAATGCCTTGGGGGCCTCCTCGTAGTCCATCCTTCGCCGGATGATCTCCGCCCGCCGGGCCACGTCCATCTCTCCGGAAACCTCGGCATACAGGCCGAAGCGGTCCAGGAACTGGGGCCTCAGCCGGCCTTCCTCCGGATTCATGGTGCCCACCAGCACAAAGCGGCTCGCGTGGCGGAAGGAGATCCCCTCCCGCTCCACCAGATTCTCTCCGCTGGCGGCGGCGCAGATCAGGGTGTTCACCACACCGTCGGGCAGCAGATTCACCTCGTCCACGTAGAGGATGTTGCCGTCCGCCTGGGCCAGGAGGCCTCCGGAGAAGGCCTGGGTCCCCTCCTTCACCGCCCGCTCGAAGTCGATGGAGCCCACCAGCATGTCCTCCGTGACGCTCAGGGGCAGGTCCACCACCTTCCGGTCCGTCAGCTCCGCCAGCCCACGGACAATGGTGGATTTGGCGGTGCCCTTCTCCCCGCACAGCACCACGCCGCCGGTTCGGGGATCGATCAGGTTGTAGATCAGGGCCCGTTTCACCTTCTCCTGGCCCACAATGGCCGCAAAGGGATACCGGTTATCCATCCAGCACACGCTCCCAATTCTCCGGCAGGCCGTCGGTGGTGTCGAAGGGCTGACGGCGCATCCGGTGGCTGAGCACCATGGGGGCCACTTGGATCAGATGGTCCCGCCGGGCCGCTGGTTCTCCCTCAAACGCCGCCAGGGTGCGGGCCGCTTTGAGCAGGGTGATGTCCGCCCGGTGGCCGTCCACCTGGAGGGCCGCGCCGGTCTTGGCCGCGTCGAGATAGAGGCTGTCCGGGATTTCCACGGCGCTCAGCCCCCGCTGGGCCAGGCGGATCTTCTCCTTCCATTCCCGCTCTTCCCTGCTCCACTTGGCGCAAAAGGCGGCGGGGCCGGTCTCGTAGTCCATCCGGCGGCGGATGAGCTCGGAGCGGCGGGCCATGTCCTGTTCGCCCCGGATCTCCACCACCAGACCGAACCGGTCCAGCAGCTGGGGCCGCAGGTCCCCCTCCTCCGGGTTCATGGTGCCCACCAGTACGAACCGGGCGGGGTGGCTGTAGCTGATGCCCTCCCGCTCCACGGTGTTCACCCCCATGGCGGCGCTGTCCAGGAGCACATCGACGATGTGGTCGTCCAGCAGGTTGATCTCGTCCACGTAGAGGATGTTGCCGTTGGCCTGGGCCAGCAGTCCAGGCTCAAAGACCTTCTCCCCTTTTTTGATGGCCTGCTCCATGTTGAGGGAGCCCACCACCCGGTCCTCGGTGGAGCTGACGGGCAGCTCCACCACCCGCCGGGTGTAGGGCACGGTGTTCCAATGCTTTTTCTCCCGGCAGTCCCGGCACAGCTCCCCGCTGTCCGGGCGGCAGTGGAAGGGACAGCCCTCCACCACCTCCACCTGCTCCAGCAGGCCGGTGAGCCCCCGGACCGCGGTGGATTTGGCGGTGCCCTTCTCGCCCCGGATGAGCACGCCGCCCAGGGCGGGGTTAATCAGGTTCAAAATGAGCGCCAGCTTCATCTGCTCCTGGCCCACGATGGCCGTAAACGGATAGGGATGGTCCATACGTTCTCTCTCCTCCTGTTTCGATTTTCCGAAAAAAAGAAGCGGGGCGCGGCAGATGATTCTGCCACGCCCCGCTTTTTGCGTGATAAAGATACAAAAATCCCGCCCTATGGCCTGCCCGGCCCAGGACGCGGATTCATGTCGCCTGTCTTCTGACTTATGCATTGGGGTACCAGTTGTACCTGCGCCTGTTGCCATGCCTTCTCCGGGTTTCCCCGAATGACTGCTACTTGCTCCGGCAACAGACTCCTGCAAACACAGCAGCGGGAGCTGTACTGGATTCTAACCAGTTTCCTCTCCGGCCCGCCGGCGGGCGGACACGGAATGTGAACATGAAATGGAACGATATTCTGTTATCTGTATTATACACCCAAATGTCCGTGTGTCAAGAGCGGTGGAAAAGTTTTTCTCCGCTGGCCGGAGGCTGTAACCGCACTGTAACCCTTCTTTTGTTTACATTGTAGACTATACTTGGTATTACAAGGAGCACCCATCCCAATTTGGCGCCTTACCAGAGGACCCCTTTGATGAATTTCAGTTATTCCGTTATCTGACCGCCTGTCTGGGCTGCTGCGCTGATTACGAGCAATTCGAGGACTTGGGCGCTCTGTTTTGGGGATATATAAGGCCGGACGCTGGCGTCTCTTCCGAGCTGCGTGAAATCGAACGTATGCGATGTAGTACCGCCGCTCCTTTACCACGTTCCCGGTCAGCCTGTACTGGCGGTCAAAGAGCATCTGCAACGTAGGCTGGACATCCGCCAGCGTCCACTCCCCCTCATGCCATGCGTTCAGAATGGAAACCGGCACATAGGGGGCGTAATAGCGTCCAAATCAAAATGGTACTCGTCATAGTCGTGGGTGCTTTCGTAGGTATCGAGATAATTCTGGAGCTCTGCCTCCAGCCCGCAGCAGGTGGTCTCGGCCCCCAGCATATCCCCGTCCCCGGCGGGGTAGGTGGTGGCCCCTACAGCTCCTGCGGCGGCGTTCCCCAAAGAGATAAGGGAGGACGCGCAGGACTGGAGCGAGAGGACGAGCACCACGCAGGCCAGCACGATAAGCGCCCCCACGGGATGCCGTTTCACGAAAGCCACGGCCCGCTCCGCCTGCCCAACAACGCGTTCAAGGACAATGCCGGGACGGAAGCCGTGTCCGGTATTATAAACGGGACACTCCGGCCATTGAGAAACCGGCGTGGTACAGACCGCTGAAAATGCGGACAGTTTCCGCGTCAACCGCTATTTTATAGACCATCCGGAGATGATTTTGGGCAGGCAGACAGCGGAAAGCACCCAATACGCCAGCCGGGATTTTACGGTGGAGCCCTTTCAAGGACTTCTTCTGGCCGATCAGCTGCACGATGCTGTGAACTATATCCGCGGCGAATACCGGGAGGCCGAGCCCCTGGAGCTGGACGAGAACATTGGGGAAATGGAAATCGCTTCTATTCCAGCAGACCCCAGCGTAAAGAATTACTCCTATGCCGTGGTGGACGGCGAAGTCTACTACCGGGAAAACTCCGTCATGGTGAAACCCACTTTGACCGCAGCCGCCAGAGAGCGCGTCATGGCGATGGTGGAGCTTCGGAACTGCGTGTGGGACCTGATCGGCCTGCAACTGGACGAATACACCCCGGACAGCGCCATTCAGGAGAAGCAGGGAGATCTGAACCGGCTCTATGACGCTTTTTCCGCGAAATTCGGCCTTGTCAATGACCGGGCCAACCGGCTGGCCTTTGACCGGGACTCCGCCTACTATCTCCTCTGCTCCCTGGAAGTCATCGACTATCACGGGCGGCTGAAACGGAAAGCGGATATGTTCACCAAGCGTACCATCAAACAGAAAACCCGCGTCACCAGCGTGGACACGGCGATGGACGCTCTGGCGGTCTCCACTGGGGAGCGGGCCAGGGTCGATATGCCCTTCATGGCCCAGCTGACCGGCGCGATCTTTCGGGACATCCAGTGCGCGGAGAAACCGGAACTGATCCCCAAAGCCTTTATCCCCTTGTCCCTGCCGGCGAATATCTTTCCGGCAATGTGCGCCAAAAGCTTCGCATGGCCCAGGCCCTTTATGATGTGATGCCTCCAGAACAGCAGCAGCGCGTCCGTCCTAACGTGGAGGCCCTGACTGCCGCCCAGCCCAGGGACCTGGACGCTTCCGAGATCGAGGTCCGGCTGGGGACGGAATGGATCGGCAAACAGTACATCCAGCAATTCATGTATGAGACCCTGAAACCCCCGCCCTATCTGCGGGAAAAAATCAAGGTCAACCATTCCCGGTTCACAACGGAATGGTCCATCACCTGTAAAGGCAGTGTCAGCGACAGCGAGATCGCGGCCTATACCACCTACGGAACCAGCCGCGTCAACGCGTACAAAATTCTGGAGAATTCTCTGAATTTCCGGGATGTTCGCGTCTACGGCAGAGGACCCGGGCGGACGGGAGCGGCTGGTACAGGAACAAATCTATGAGATTACAGAGGGTATTTTGGAGATGAAATACAACGGCGGGGAGCGGTTTGCTGTCAAGCAGCTGGAAAAGACCAAACGGCAGCTGGAGGACAATCTGGAAGAACTGCAAGCCAGACACCGCAAGGATGATGTGGTCACATTCGAGCAGCTGGGCGTAGATTTGATGTTCGTGGACGAGCCCGACACTTAAAAACCTGTGCGAAACGTTGCGCTACAAGACGTTGCTGACAACGACGGCGAAAAGCGCCATGTGGTTGCACTTGTAAATCAAGAAAAGACCATAGAGAACTCAAATCTCAAAATCAGGGGTGAAAATCCCCTGCCATACTGAATCAATGCCGAAGCGGTCTGTCAAACCGCAGGCAGTACGCGGGCTGATACTCCACTGTGCGCTGTCCATCTGCAAATGGACGGGGTGCAATAGCGTGGTGAAGTCGTAGCCTGAAAACCTAACCCTCTCGCAAGGGGGGTATGGATAATAAATGGAGCGGGCCTCCGCAAGCCTATGGCTATCCGTAAGTGAAAGCTATGCAGCATCGTGAGAATTGGGCACTTGAAAGAGTGAGAATTGGAAAAGGCGCGTGTGGCTGGTTTTTCTATACGTGTCCGGTGGAATGAAATATCCATCTGGAATCATGCAAAAACTATGATTCAAAGCATGATTGGATTTTCCCGGTGTAAGGTAGCGGCCTAAGGGCTTCAACGGTCAGAAATGGCCATAAGGATAGAGATTTGGGAACGTTTGAGAGCCTATAAAGGGAGCATAGCAGTGCGATTAACTTATATGAAGTCAGCCGTACCATAGTAGTCTGAGATTGGGAAAGCCAATTACACGGGGCTGAAATGCCTCACGGCGAAGGGTACGAGTCAATTTGATTTACAAATTTCACAAAAAGAGAACCAAACAACTCCCTGAAAGATGGGTGACGAACTGCGAGGTGAGAGCCTTGTGTATTTGAACGTCAGGTTTTCAACAGAAACAGGATTAAAGGA
>JAAWCD010000102.1 GCA_022793095.1 Oscillospiraceae bacterium
AAAAATAAGAGGGAATAAAAGCCGGCTTGTCACATTTCTTTGCGACAGGCCGGCTTTTATGGGCCGATTCACCAATTTAAGTAATATTTCGTCATAGTCTTCTCTAATTCGCTTTTGCTTTTTTAAGATGGTGCAGCTACGGCAAGGTCATTGGCGGCCTCCATCTTGAACTTGTTCAGCGCTTCACGAGCGGCGGGCACCACAGGCTGGTTAGAATTATTGCTGGACATAACAAACATCTCCTTTTCGTTTTGAATTTTGTTGGATTGGATGATCCGAGCATAGTTTAGCCCTCCAAAGTGGTTCTATGCGCCGTGGAAACTTCCAAATTCATAGCGGATTCCCATGGAAAAAATAGAAGTGGTTCAAAAATGTTCAAATGTACTATTCTTCCTCCGGCCGCTGTGTTATATATAAGAATATAGAATACAGATACAAATGCTAAAGGAGGACTTCCATGCGACTTCCCATGAATGAAGCGGTCACTGGCCTGGAGCTGTCCGGCATCCGCCGCTTTACCGCCTTGGCCAGACAGACCCCCGGCTGCGTCCTGCTGACGCTGGGCGAACCGGAATTCCAGACGCCGCCCTCCATCAAAGCGGAAGCCATGGCCTCTCTGGACAAAAATGAGACCCATTATCCGCCCAACAACGGGGAAGGCTATCTTCTGTCCGCCTTGTCACAGGAGGCCGCCGCTCAGAATCTCTCCTACAGTCCGGAGGAGATTGTCGTCACTTGCGGCGCGACAGAGGCCCTCTTTTCCACGTTGACAGCGCTCTTGAACCCCGGCGATGAGGTAATCGTCCCCACGCCTGCCTTCGGCCTGTACGAATCCATCATCCGCCTGGCCCGAGGCGTCTTTGTGCCCCTGGACACCAGAGAGGACCGGTTCCAAATCACCAGGGCCGCCCTGGAGCGGGCGGCTTCCCCCCGGACGAAGGCCATTATCCTGACCTCGCCCAACAATCCCACTGGCTGTGTCTACACCCCTGAGACGTTGGACCAAGTGGCGGCGCTGGCCCGGCGCACGGGCCTCTATGCCGTCTGTGACGACGTGTACCGGCAGCTGGTCTATACAGAAGCCTTTCCGCGCTTTGCTGTCCGGCATCCAGAGCTGCGGGAGCAGATCATCGTCATTGACAGCTTCTCCAAGCCCTACGCCATGACCGGCTGGCGGCTGGGGTGGCTGATGGCGGACCGGCCGGTCAAGGAGCAAATCCAAAAGGTCCATCAATATGCTGTGGTGTCCGTGACCTCTTTCACTCAGCGGGCCTGCGTAGCCGCTCTGAAAAGCGACGCGGCCCCCATGCGGGAGAGCTACCGCCGCCGCCGGGATCTGGTCTGCCGCCGGCTGAAGGACATGGGGCTGGAGACTGTCCGGCCTGAGGGCGCGTTCTACGTTTTTCCTTCCATCGCCAGGTATGGAATGAGCTCAGAGGAGTTCTGCACCCAGCTCATTCAAAAGGGAGGCCTGGGGCTGGTGCCTGGCGCCTGCTTTGGAGCGGAGGGCTTTGTGCGCCTTTCCTACTGCTACAGCGAGGAGGAGCTGAAAGAAGGGCTGGACCGGCTGGAGCGTTTTTTGAGCACAATTTGAGCCCGCATCCCAAAACCGCAGGCCGGTTTCTGACGGCGGAAGGCTGAGCTGGACACCGCCTGGCGGCCGGGAACCTGGCTTCTCCGCCCTTCCGCCTAGTTTGCGGCGGAGCATCTCTGAAAATTCAACGGATTTCTTGGGCTCTTTTTCCACGTAGTACTTGACCTGTGCCGCTTTGTGTTGTATAATTTACACAAATAAGCTCCCGCTCTGTTCACGCCGCTGAGTGAATAAAGCGAAAGCGTCCCCTTCACAGCAACGCCCACAAGGCATAAAGACAGAGGAGGCCACACGCAATGTCGACTCAACATCAAACTGAAAACGAGATTCTGCTGGAGCAGTTCCAAAACGGTTCCGCCAGCCACGCCTATCAGTACTTCGGATCTCATCCTGCCTGTCAGGATGGGGAGGAGGGTTACCTTTTCCGGGTCTGGGCTCCCAATGCCCGGCAGGTGGCCGTGATGGGCAACTTCAACTGCTGGGACCCGGAGTCGCACCACATGGATCAGGTGAGTCCCGGAATTTGGGAATGTTTCATCCCCGGCCTGGAGCGGTATGACATTTACAAGTATGCCATTCACACCCAGGACGGCCGGATGCTGGCCAAGGCAGACCCCTACGCGTTCCATGCGGAGACCAGGCCGGGCACCGCGTCCAAGCTTTACGATATCTCCGGCTACACCTGGGGAGACCAGGCTTGGATCCGCCGCCGGCAGGAGGCCCCCATCTACCAGCAGCCGCTGAACATCTACGAGGTTCACTTGGGCTCCTGGCGGCGGACCGGCGAGGGCGAATTCCTCTCTTACCGGGGCATTGCCGGGTATCTGGTTCCCTACGTGAAGGAGATGGGCTTCACCCATGTGGAGTTGATGCCGGTCACGGAACACCCCTTGGATGCCTCCTGGGGCTACCAAGTCACGGGCTATTACGCGGCCACCTCCCGCTTTGGCACACCTCATGATTTGATGTACCTCATCGACCAGCTTCACCAGGCCGGTGTAGGCGTCATTCTGGACTGGGTGCCCGCCCACTTCCCCAAGGATGCCTTCGGTCTGTATGAGTTCGACGGCGGCCCCTGCTACGAGTACGCCGACCCCCGGAAAGGCGAGCACTACGACTGGGGCACCCGGGTGTTTGACTACGGCAGGAACGAGGTCCGATCCTTCCTGACCTCCAGCGCCAACTTCTGGCTGGAGGAGTACCATATCGACGGCCTGCGGGTGGACGCGGTGGCCTCTATGCTCTATCTGGACTATGCCAGGGACGCCGGACAGTGGTGCCCCAACCAGTACGGCGGGAAGGAAAACCTGGAGGCGATCTCCTTCCTGCGCCACCTGAACGGTATGATTTTCCACTATCATCCCGACGTGATGATGATTGCCGAGGAGTCCACCTCCTGGCCCCATGTCACCGGCGCCCACATGAAGGAGGACGAACAGGCCCTGGGCTTCAATCTGAAGTGGAACATGGGCTGGATGAACGATATCCTTCATTATAACAAGATGGACCCCTACTTCCGGCAGTTCAACCACCGGGATATCACTTTCTCGCTGGTGTACGCCTTCCATGAAAACTTCATCCTGCCCATCTCCCATGACGAGGTGGTCCATATGAAGGGCTCTCTGCTGAACAAGATGCCGGGTACCGACCCTCAGAAGTTCGCCGGCCTGCGGGTGTTCTACACCTACATGATGACCCATCCGGGCAAGAAGCTGCTCATCATGGGCACGGAGTTTGGCCAGTGGAACGAGTGGCATTATGAGCAGTCTTTGGACTGGCATCTGCTGGAGGAGGAGCCTCATCAGCAGACCCACGCCTTCTTCAAGAGCCTCAACCAGTTCTACCTGTCCAACCCCGAGCTCTGGGAGCAGGACTTCTCCTGGGAGGGCTTCCAATGGATCAACGCCGACGACGCTGGCCGCAACACAGCGGTCTTCCTCCGGAAGGACCGGGCCGGAAACGAGCTGCTGGTGGCGGTCAACTTCTCCCCCTGCCATTGGGAGGAGTACCGGGCCGGTGTGGACGTGCCAGGCACCTATCAGGTGGTCTTCAGCTCCGACGACGAGGCCTTCGGCGGCAAGGGGCTGGCCGATACCGCGCCCATCAAGTCGGAAAAGGTGAAGTGCGGAGATTTTGGGGAGTCCCTGACCCTGAATTTGCCCCCCTTTACCGGTGTGATTTTGAAGTGCATCCGTAAGAAGCCGGTCCGCAAGGCCGCCGGGAAGGCAACCGTTTCCGTCTCCGCCAGCGGGACGGCAAAGGCTGGGAAGAAAACGGCGGAGCAGAAGCCCGCCAAGAAGCCGGTCAAGAAAGCCGCCGTGAAAAAGGGCGTGAAGAAGAGCAAAAAGACGGACAAATAATGCCCTGGAAAATGAATGTCACAGTATAACAACTGTTTTGAGGTGATTGTATGAAAAAAGAATGTGTGGCCATGTTGCTGGCCGGCGGACAGGGCAGCCGCCTGTACGCGCTGACCAGCCACGTGGCCAAACCCGCCGTCCCTTTTGGCGGGAAGTACCGCATCATCGACTTTCCCCTGTCTAACTGCGTCAATTCCGGCATTGACACTGTGGGCGTGCTCACCCAGTACCGCCCTCTGGAGCTGAACTCCTACCTGGGCAACGGCCAGCCCTGGGACCTGGACCGTTCGGATGGCGGCGTCCACATTCTGCCCCCCTACATGAGAGAGGGGGAGCAGGGCACCTGGTACAAGGGCACTGCCAACGCCATCTACCAGAACATTGGCTTTATCGAGCTGTATGACCCCGATTACGTGGTGATTCTCTCCGGCGACCACATTTATAAGATGGATTACGCCGCCATGCTGGCCCACCACAAGAAGGAGGAGGCCGCCTGCACCATCTCCGTGCTGGAGGTCACCCTGGAAGAGGCCACCCGCTTCGGCATCATGAACGTGGATGAAAACGATACGGTCTATGAGTTCGAGGAGAAGCCCGCGCACCCCAAGAGCAATCTGGCGTCTATGGGCATCTATGTATTCACTTGGTCCAAGCTGCGGGAGTACCTGATTGCGGACGAGGCCAACCCGGACAGCTCCAACGACTTTGGAAAGAACATCATTCCCTCCATGCTGGCCAATGGGGAAAAGCTGTCCGCCTACCGGTTCAGCGGCTATTGGAAGGATGTGGGCACCATCGCTTCCCTGTGGGACGCCAACATGGATATGCTGTATCCCGGCGGAGAAAAGGGCATCGACCTCTATGACACTGAATGGCCCATCTATGCCCGCACCCCCATCCGGCCGCCTCACGTCACCGGTCCGGAGGCGGAGATTTCCCACTCTCTGGTCACCGGCGGCTGTGAGGTGAACGGCGTGGTGGAAAACTCTGTTCTGTTTCACTCTGTGACGGTGGAGCGGGGGGCTGTGGTCCGCTACTCCATCCTGATGCCCGGCACTGTGGTGAAGGCGGGCGCTGTGGTGGAATATTCCATCGTGGCGGAAAACGCTTACATCGGACCCAACGCCCGGGTGGGTGCGCCGCCGGACGGAACTGAGGGCTGGGGCATCGCCGTGGTGGCCGGAAATGTGGAAGTGGCTGAAAACGGCCTGGTGGCACCCAACGCCATGTGCACCGAGCCTGTGAGAGGAGGGGATCAGTGATGAACAATCTGCATGGCATTATCTTCGCCTATCGGGCCACGCCCGACCTGCGGGAGCTGACCACCCTGCGGACCATTTCCTCCCTTCCCTATGGCGGCCGGTATCGCATCATTGATTTCGCCCTGTCCAACATGGTCAACGCCGGCGTGACTGACATCGGCGTCATCATGCACGAGAACTATCAGTCGCTGCTGGACCACTTGGGCTCCGGCAAGGACTGGGATTTGTCCCGCAAGCACGGCGGTCTTCGGATTCTGCCGCCCTTCACCTACGCACACAAGCAGCGCCAGCGGGGCTTCCGGGGCAAGATGGAGGCCATGGACGGCGTGCTGACCTATTTGCAGAGCATCCGTCAGGAATATGTGGTGCTGTCCGACGCGGACATCGCCGTCAACATTGACCTGCGGGGTGCGCTGAACGACCACATCGCCAGCGGCGCGGATATTACCGCCATCTGCACCAGCCATCCCATCGGCGACCCCCGCCAGTGCACCTACTTCACCGTAGACAGCACCGGCCTGGTCAACGAGGTGATTGAGAGCCCCGCCACCCCCATGGGTTACGAGTCGCTGGATATTTACATCCTGTCCAAGGAGCGTCTGCTTTCTCTGGTGGAGCACTGTGCCACGCACAATCTCTATTCCTTCTCCACTGATGTGCTCATCGGCATGCGGGAGCACCTGAAAATCCATCCCTACCTCCATGATGGCTACACGGCCCGGCTGCAAACGGTGAATTCTTACTTTACATGCAGCATGGATCTGCTCAAGCCGGAGGTCCGCTCTGCGCTGTTCAGCCCCTCCCGTCCCATCCGCACCAAGGATCGTTCCGACCCGTCCACCTACTATGCGCCCGGCTCCAAGTCGGTCAACTCCTTGGTGGCAGACGGCTGTATCATCGAGGGTGAGGTGGAGAATTCCATTCTCTTCCGCGGCGTCCATGTGGCCAAGGGAGCGGTGGTGAAAAACTGCATCCTGATGCAGAGTGCGGTTATTGGAGAAGGGGCCGAGACCCGCTATGTCATCGCGGATAAGAACGTGGAGGTCCACACCCATCGGACGCTGATGGGCTACGCCAGCTATCCGCTGGTGATCGCGAAAAATTCTGTTGTATAATTGTCCAGGCAGGGCACGGCGCGGATTTCTTCGCCGTGTCCTTCCCTGTGCAGATTGAAAGGAGTTCTTGCCGTTATGAATATTCTATTTGCTTCTTCTGAAGTCGCGCCCTTTATTAAAACCGGCGGTCTGGCCGATGTGGCCGGCTCGCTGCCCCCTGCTCTGGTTGACGCCGGACACGACGTTCGGGTCATTCTGCCTCTGTATGAAGGGATTGGCCAGGAGTGGCGCGAACAGATGGAGTTTGTCAAGTGCTGGTATGTCCGTCTGGCCTGGCGCAGCGTGTACTGCGGCATCTTCCGGCTGTTCCGGGACGGGGTCACCTACTACTTTGTGGACAACGAGCACTATTTCCGCCGGAACGGCATTTATGGCCACTATGACGACGCCGAGCGGTTTGCCTATTTCTCCCGGGCAGTGGTGGAGACCCCAGCCCAGCTGAACTGGCACCCCGATGTCATCCACTGCAACGACTGGCAGACAGCCCTGGCCCCCATCTACCTGCTGGAGGAGCGGGAGCGGGTGCCTCAGCTGTTTAACACCAAGTCGGTGTTCACCATTCACAACATTGAGTATCAGGGCCGCTACGGTCAGGAACTGCTGGTGGACCTGTTCGGACTGGATCAGGGCTATTTCCATGAGCATATGCTGGCCTACCACAACGATATTAACCTGATGAAGGGGGCCATTTACGCCGCCGACTACGTGACGACCGTCTCTCCCACCTACGCCGAGGAGCTGAAGTTTGCCTTCTACGCCCACGGTATGGAGGGTGTCATCACGGCCAACGGCCACAAGGTGCGGGGTATTCTCAACGGCATTGACATGAACGTCTTTGACCCGGCCACCGACCATGTAATTGCCGCCAACTTCACCACGAAGGACCTGGAAGGCAAGGCCAGGTGCAAGCAGGCGCTCCAGGAGCGGCTGGGCCTGCGGCAGGATCCGGATACGGCCATTATCGCCTGTATCTCCCGTCTGGTGGGACACAAGGGCTTTGAGCTGGTTTCCTCGGCGTTCCACCGGATTATGGAGCGCAACGTGCAGTTCGTCATTCTGGGTACTGGCGAATGGGGCTATGAACAATTTTTCCGGGATATGCAGAACAAGTATCCCGGCCGGGTGTCCGCCAATATCATGTATTCCGGCTCTTTGTCCTCTGCCATTTACGCCGGCGCGGACTTGTTCCTGATGCCCTCCATCTCCGAGCCCTGCGGGCTGAGCCAGATGATCGCTATGCGCTATGGCACAGTGCCCATCGTCCGGGAGACTGGCGGCTTGAAGGATACGGTGTACCCCTACGTGATCGCCACTGGCGAGGGCCGGGGCTTCACCTTTGCAGACATCAACGTGGATGATATGGTTTATGTTGTCAACGAGGCTCTGAATACCTACGAGTGCAAGGACGCTTGGAACAAGATTATGGTGCGGGATATGGAAGTTGATTTCAGCTGGAATGTCTCCGCCAAGGAATACATGGAGGTTTACAGCTGGATTACCTGGCTGTCACCCAACCCGAAGGAAGAGGCGGCCGCCCGGAAGGCGGCAGAAGAAGCGGCCGTGAAGAAGGCCGCAGAAGAAGAAGCCGCCCGGAAGGCGGCAGAAGAAGCGGCCGCGAAGAAGGCCGCAGAGGAGGAAGCCGCCCGGAAGGCGGCGGAGGAAGCGGCCGCGAAGAAGGCCGCAGAAGAGGAAGCCGCCCGGAAGGCGGCGGAGGAAGCGGCCGCGAAGAAGGCCGCAGAGGAGGAAGCCGCCCGGAAGGCAGCGGAGGAAGCGGCCGCGAAGAAGGCCGCAGAAGAGGAAGCCGCCCGGAAGGC
>JAAWCD010000103.1 GCA_022793095.1 Oscillospiraceae bacterium
AGCTGTACCAATAGCCTCAGTGCGCGTCCTTGCGGCCAAAATGGCCGTTGACATCGTTAAAAAAGCTTGAAATACATCCAGTATTCCTGCGCTTTTTTGCCTTGCCAACAACGATTTTGGCTCGCAAATCCGCACACTTCGCCTAATGGTACAGCTTCTAAGCCCGTTCCTTTGCGCCAAACATAACCGGCCTCCTGGGGAAATTCCCTCAGAAGGCCGGTTTCCGCTTTAAAGCCTGTATTCATAACCGGGGGATGGCACAGGTTCTTATTCCAATAAAAATCCTGCCGCCCTCAGCTGCTCCCGCACCCGCTGGAAGGCGTCCTCCCCGCCGCACCGGAGGTTGTGCAGATGGATTCCATCCGTCAGCCCGGACAGGGGCCTGGCCCCGTGCCGGGCCACCCGCTGGAGAAACTGTTCCACATCATAGCGGGAGTGCAGGGCCAGCTGGCCGGTCAGCTGGCCGTAAACGGGATGCTCCACCACAACGTCCAGCACGTCACAGCCGTTGTCTACCATGATATACAGCTCCCGGCCCATGTCCTCCGTGCTGTGGACGCAGGCCACGGCACAGAGCAGTCCGCTTTCGGCGTGTTCCAGCACATAGCCCCTTGGTGTGGCGAAAATCTGGGTTCCCGCCGCCCGAAGCAGAGCCACGTCCCCCACAATAATCTGACGGCTGACCGAAAAACGGGCGGCCAGCGCACTGGCGCTGACAGGGGCACTCTCCTCCTGAAGCAAGGCAAGAATCGCGGCCCGGCGTGTGCTACTGTTCATCCATATGCGCCCCTCTCAAAACAATCTTGCTCCCAGTATAGCATGACCCGCACCTCCATGCAAGACAGGAGCATGGAAAACAAAGGGAACATTTGTCCAGACAGCGGGGAACCTTCTTTTTCCTGATTTCGTCTAAAGACGCAAAGGAGGGATACCGCATGATTTTGAAAACACTTTTGGCCGTCGGGACGCTGGTGCTGATGACCGCCGGGTGCGCCGGAGCGCCTGGGGAGACGCTGCCGCCGGAGACTCCGCCCGCGGAAACAGTTTCCGCACCCGCGGAAGCCACGCCAGCGGAGGCGGTTCCTCTCACGACAGTCAGGACCGGTTCTCCGGAGGCGTTCGCGGAAGCGGGGATTCCGCTGGAAGCGCCCTTCTGTGCGAAAAACGTGTCCTGCAAATGGGACGGAGAAACCGCTCAGGTGGAATTCACCCTGAACGGCGTGACGCAGGTCTGGCGGGGCGGACGGGACCAGGCGGCGGTGGAGCGGGACTACCCTCAGACGGAGGAAAGCGTCACCATCTGCGCCTGCGGCGCGTACTACTCCCAGACCACCGAGGAGCGGACCTACAAGGATGGAAGCGAGGTTGCCCTGTGGAGCTTTGGGGACCTGCATTTCTCCCTGTACACCGCACCTCATGAGGGAGAACGTGGGGCAGATCCCTTTTCCCTGGGACAATATGTTGCCAACCGGCTGGATGAGTACACTTGGATGGGAACCATGGGTGAGGATGAAAAATTTTTCCCGGAGCAGACGGATGCGGAGCTGATTTTGACAGATGTGACCGCCCAGGGGCTGACGCTGCGGGTGGAAGACAGTCTGGGACGCGACATGTTTACTCACGGAGTGGATTACATGCTGTGGAAGCTTGTGGGCGATGAGTGGCGGCAGGTTCCCGGCATAGAGCCGCTTACCCCAGAAGGCGGGCCTTCCATTGACTATCACGCAAATGTAGATTACAATTGGGATTTTTGGCGCTATGGTAAGCTGACGCCGGGCAGCTACCGGATGACCAAAGAGATCTGTTGGGGAAGCGGCGAAAACTTGGAAACAGCGATTGTTTACGCTGATTTCACCATCGAATAAGTGAAAAAATTCCCGTGGACTTGCGTCCACGGGAATTTTTTATGCCATGATGGCGAAGCTTAGAACTCGTAGCCCTCTGGCTCGTTGCTGTGCTCGAAGACA
Organism: Oscillospiraceae bacterium; assembly: GCA_022793095.1. Lineage (GTDB taxonomy): Bacteria > Bacillota > Clostridia > Oscillospirales > Oscillospiraceae > JAAWCD01. Next base: position 1,968 of record JAAWCD010000103.1, read on the forward strand.
TAGGGATTCTCAATCTCGCCGGACTGAACCTTCTTGAACCACTCGTTGGCGTTCTTGGCCATGTTGGACCAGGACTCCAGGGTCTGAGGAGCCTCCATGTCATGGGTGGCGTAGCGGTAGTCATTGACGCGGCTGATATACTTCTCGTCCTGCTGAGCGGAATTCTCGTCGCCCAGGTCGCCGGCGGCGACGCGGAGCAGGGAGCCGTACTGCTCGGAAACGGTGTGCAGCTTCAGGTCCTCCATCAGCAGCTTCTTCAGAGGACGCTTGGCCAGGTTGGACATGATGGTGCGGTTCTCGTAGGGCATCCGCTTCCACATCCGGGCGATCTCCCAGGCGCGCTCAACCGCCTTGCCCTTGGGCACGACCTCGCTGACCATGCCGTGGGCCAGCATCTCAGGCGCGGTGATCTGGCGGGAAGTCATCATGTAGTAGTTGCCCAGCTTGGTGCCCAGATAGTGCTGGCACATCAGGCCCATGCCGTCGCCGGGAACCAGGCCGCCCTGGGCGTGGGGCACCTCGATCTTGCAGTCCTCGGTGCAGATGGTCAGGTCGCACAGGAAGGCGGAATCCCAATGGAAGCCGGGGCCGGGCAGCGCGCCGATGGTGGGCACGTCCAGATCGAACACCATGTTCTTGATGAGGTTGGTGTCATCGAAATACTGATGCTGGAACCGCTGGGTGGGCAGCTCGGAATAGGTTTCCCAGCCGTTGGCGTCGGACTCGATCATCCAGTTGTCGCCGATGTGGGTGTAGATGATGATCTCGTTCTTGAAGTCCATGGACAGCACACGGGTCAGCTGGCTCATGGCACGATGGGACATGCCGGAATGGTGCATGGGGCCGTCGTTGGTCTTCCAGGTGACCTGGACAATGCCGTCTTCCCGCTTCAGGTCGGCAAAGGCCTTGAACCATTCCTTGTACTCGTCAAACTCCGGCAGCTTGACATAATCAGCCAAAGGTTTTCCCATGATGAATTCCTCCTGTAAATTAAGATAATACGATTTTTGAACCCCAGACAGAGGGAGCGCTTTCCATACTGGCTCGGCCTGTGGGATTATCACGATTTAAGTATAATCATTTGTGACTGAGTTGTCAACGGAAATATTCACGAAATACCAAAAGAATCTTGTACAGAATTTCCAAAAAGGAGGACAGAATGACCAGAACAAATTTTTTCAGCGCAAATTTAAGGCGCCCGCAATAATTTTTGCCTTAGCCGCCATACTAACCCCGACGGCGCTTTCTTGAAAGAACGCTTGGCAAAGAACGTTATGCTGGCGCACTGCCCAGGCTGGAAGGGGCGGCTGCCCTCAAGAGAAATGGCTCGCTTAAATGGGTGCAGCGGAACCCAGCCGGCACACCTTAGGAAGCGGAGCAGTACGCCAGCTTGAAGTTCTTATGGTTCTTTTCCGGCTTCGCCCGGACGGACTCCACTAAGCTTTTGCTCCGCAAAAGCAAGTGTCGTTCAGTCTTTCAAGAAAAGAACGGAAAGGGGGAATTGGATGAAGCGATTTCAGATACGGCCCTCGGTCTGCTTTGGCGGCGAGGCGCTTTCGGCGCTGGATGAGCTGGCGGGGAAGCGGGTGCTGGTGGTGACGGACCGGTTTTTGTCGGAATCCGGCCTGCTGGACCGGGTCCGGGCCCATCTGACCGGGCCGGTGGAGGTCTTTGACGAGGTGACGCCGGACCCGTCCCTGGAGCTGGTGGCAAAGGGGGCGGCGGTATTCCGGGCCTTCGCGCCAGAGGCGGTGGCGGCCTTCGGCGGGGGCTCTCCCCTGGACTGCGCCAAGGCCATCGTCCGCTTCGGCTGTCCAGCCGGGCAGGATCGGCCCCTCTTTTATGCCATTCCCACCACGGCGGGTACCGGGTCGGAGGTGACTTCCTTCGCCATTCTCACCCATGACGGGGTGAAACTCCCCCTGGTGGAAGACAGCCTGCTGCCGGACACGGCCATTCTGGACCCGGCCTTTCTGTCCGGCGTTCCGGCCAAGGTGGCCGCGGACACGGGTATGGATGTGCTGACCCACGCCCTGGAAGCCTATGTGGCGGCTGGAGCCAACGACTTCACCGACGCCCTGGCGGCTCACGCCTTCGCCCTGGCCTGGCAGGCGCTGCCCAGCGCGGCGGCGGGAGAGCGGGAGGCCCGGAGCGTGATGCTGAACGCCTCCTGCATGGCGGGGCTGGCCTTCAACGAGGCAGGACTGGGGGTGTGCCACTCCATGGCGCACGCTCTGGGCGGGCGGTTCCACGTGGCCCATGGACGGCTCAACGGAATCCTGATTCCCGCGGTGGTGGCCTTCAATAGCGCGGATCGGACCGCAGCCCGGAAGTACGGGCGGCTGGCTCAACTCTGCGGCCTGTCAGGGACGGCCAGAGCCCTGGTGTCCGGACTGAACCGGATGCGGATCCGGCTGGAGATGCCGGGCTCCCTCAGCGGGGCGGGGCTGGATCGGAACGAGGTGCTGGAGGCGGTTCCGGCCCTGACGGAAGCCGCGCTGGCGGATATCTGCCTGTCGGGGAATCCTCGGGCGGTGAGCCGGGCCGAGGTGGAACAATTGATTCGCGGGGCCCTTTGACCGCGTTTAAACCGCTTGGAGAACCACATGAAGGAAAGCTTACTCAGTGTCGGCATTGACATTGGAACCTCGACAACTCAATTCGTGGCCTCACGTCTGACGCTGGAAAACCGGGGGAATCCCTTCTCCGTGCCCAAAATCGTCATTGGGGAAAAGGAAATCCTGTACCGCTCCGGCATCCATTTTACGCCTCTGAAATCGGAAACGGTCATCGACGCCGAAGGGGTCCGGGCCATTGTCTCCGAGGAATACGGACGGGCAGGCCTCCGGCGGGAGTCGGTGGACACCGGCGCGGTCATCATCACCGGCGAGACCGCCCGGAAGGAAAATGCCCAAGAGGTGGTCCGCACCCTGGCCGGGTTTGCCGGGGACTTTGTGGTTGCCACCGCAGGGCCTGACCTGGAGAGCATCCTGGCCGCGCGGGGCGCGGGGGTGGACCAGACCTCCAGGGAGACGGGGCGGACCGTTCTCCATTTTGACGTGGGCGGCGGCACCTCCAATCTGGCCCTGTACCGCCGGGGAGAGCTGCTGTCCACCGGCTGTCTGGATGTGGGCGGGCGGCTCATCCGCCTGGACCGGGATGGAACTGTCGCCTACGTCTCCCCCAAGGTGGCAAGCTGGTGCCGGGACAAGCGGATTCCCGTCTCCCTGGGGTGCCGGGCCTCACCGGAGCTGCTGGCTCCGGTCATCGGGGCGCTGACCGCCGCCCTGGAGGAGTCCGCGGGGCTGCGGCCCCCCTCTGAGCTGCTGGAGCGGTTCATCACCCACCGGACGGCGGAGCTCCTTGCTCCAGTGGAGGCGGTGTCCTTCTCCGGCGGCGTGGCCGACTGCATTTGGGAGCCGCCGGAGGATTGGCTGGCCTTTGGGGATATCGGCGTTTTGCTGGGGCAGTCCATCGCCGCCTCGGAATTGTTCCGGCAGGTTGGCATACTCCAGGGCCGGGAGACCATCCGGGCCACCGTGGTGGGCGCGGGCGCCCACTCCACGGAGCTGTCCGGGTCCACCATTTTCTATCGGGACGCGCCCTTTCCCCTGCAAAACCTGCCTGTTCTGCGGCTGAGCCAGGAGGAAGAACAGATCCCGGCGCTGGCGGAGGCCATTCAGCGGCGGCTGAGCTGGTTTTCCGGCCAGCAGGGCATGAGCCAGCTGATTCTGTCCCTGCGGGGGGAACGGAATCCCTCCTTCGCCCATGTGCAGGCGCTGGCAAAGGCCATTTCCCAGGGTACGGAGCCCTTGCGGGCCGCGGGATACTTTCCCATTGTGGCAGTGGAGGGGGACATGGCCAAGACCTTGGGGCAGACCCTCTCCCTCCAGATTTCCGGCCCTCTGCTCTGCCTGGACGGCGTGGCGGGGGAAAACGGCGATTATATGGACATTGGCGCGCCGGTGGCCGGAGGCGCGGTGCTGCCGGTGGTGATTAAAACCCTGGTGTTCCATTGAACGGCACGGAAAAACCTGGGGTAGAACGGCCCGATGAGGTCATCGGGCCCTGCGTGCGGCGGGTTGGATGCCATGCGGCGGAGACCTGGGACACGGCGGGGGCAAGCCCCCGCCCTGCGTGCGGCGGGTTGGAACAAATGCCGTGAAAGACCAGAAGATTCCCGGAGGGCAGCCCAGTCCTTGAACCCCGCCGCAGTACGCCAGCTTAAAGTTCTTTGCCAAGCTTTCTTTCAAGAAAGCGGCGTCAGCTTAAAGTTCTTTTGCCTACTTTTCTTTCAAGAAAAGCAGGAGGAGGTGTGTGAGATGATTTTAAAGACGAAATTGATGGGCCATGTGTTCTCCTTCGGCTCGGTGAAGGAGGTGCTGGCCAAGGCAAACGAGGAAAAATCCGGCGACCGGCTGGCCGGTGTCGCCGCTGAGACCGCCGAGGAGCGGGTCGCCGCCAAGGTGGTGCTGGCCAACCTCACCCTGGGGGACCTCCGGGAGAATCCCGCCGTCCCCTACGAGGAGGACGAGGTCACCCGCATCATTCAGGATGATCTGAACGAAAACATCTACAAAGAAATCCGGAACTGGACTGTGGGCGACTTCCGGGAATGGCTGCTCTGCGAGCGGCACGACGACGCGGATATCCGCCGGATTTCCCGCGGCCTGACCTCCGAAATGGTGGCCGGCGTAGCCAAGCTGATGAGCAACCTGGACCTCATTTACGCGGCCCGGAAAATCCGGGTGACCGCCCACTGCAACACCACCATCGGCCTGCCCGGCACCCTGTCCGCCCGGCTTCAGCCCAACCACCCCACCGACGACCCGGACGGCATCATGGCTTCTCTATTGGAAGGGCTCACCTACGGCATCGGAGACGCCGTGCTGGGCCTGAACCCGGTGGACGACAGCGTGGAGAGCGTTATGCGGATTCTCAAGCGGTTTGAGGACATTAAAATGCGCTGGGAAATCCCCACCCAGACCTGTGTGCTGGCCCACGTCACCACGCAGATGGAGGCCATCCGGCAGGGCGCGCCCGCAGACCTCATCTTCCAATCCATTGCCGGTTCCCAGAAGGGCAACGAGGCCTTCGGCCTGGACGGTGCCCTGCTGGAGGAGGCCCGGCAGCTGGCCTTGAGCCGGGGCACCGCTACCGGGCCCAACGTCATGTATTTTGAGACGGGTCAGGGCTCCGAGCTGTCCTCCGAGGCCCACAACGGGGCCGACCAGGTGACCATGGAGGCCCGGTGCTACGGCTTTGCCAAGCGGTATCAGCCCTTCCTGGTCAATACGGTGGTGGGCTTTATCGGGCCGGAGTACCTTTATAACTCCAAGCAGGTCATCCGGGCCGGTCTGGAGGACCATTTCATGGGCAAGCTGACCGGCATTCCCATGGGCTGCGACGCCTGCTACACCAACCACATGAAGGCGGACCAGAACGACATTGAGGACTTGGCGGTGCTGCTGACTGCGGCGGGATGCAACTATTTTATGGGCATTCCCCACGGCGACGACGTGATGCTGAACTACCAGACCACGGGCTATCATGAGACGGCGGCTCTGCGGGAGCTGTTCGGGCTGACCGCCATTCCGGCTTTCCAGCGGTGGCTGGAGAAGATGGAATTCGTGGACGGGCACGGCAAGCTGACCGCCCGCGCGGGAGACGGGTCCATTCTGCTGGGATGACGGTTTTTCGATTCTCTTTCTTGAAAGCAGAACCAAATAGAACTTTAAACTGCGTATGATGCGACAAGGCGGGTGACATGATGAACGAACAGGAAATTCGCGCCATTGTGGAAGAGATGGTGCGCGGCATGGCAAAAAATGAGCAGCCCCGGACAGCCCCCGCGGCGGTCCGGACGGCGGAGCCGGACGGCGGCTGTCTGGACGATATTTCTGAGCTGGAGCTGAGAGAACTGTATCTGGTGGCTCACCCGGAGAAGCGGGAGGCCTTCCTGGAATTGAAGCGCCGCACCCCGGCCCGGCTGGCGGTGGGCCGGGCCGGGGCCCGGTACAAGACCCTGACCCAGCTGCGGATGCGGGCGGACCACGCCGCGGCCCAGGATTCGGTATTTTCCATGGTGGATGAGGAGTTTGTTGCAAAGCAGGGCTATGTTCCGGTACAGACCCTGTGCGGGGACAAGGACCAGTACCTGACCCGGCCCGACCTGGGCCGCCGGTTCGGGGCGGAGGCTCAGGAGGTCATCAGAAAGACCCTGGGAAGCAATCCCAAGGTGGCCCTGGTGGTGGGAGACGGACTGTCCTCAGCCGCCATTGAGGCCAACGCCGCCGACTGCATGGCGGCGGTTCAGCAGGGCCTGCGGGCCTATCACATTGAGCCGGGCCCGGTGCTGTTTGTCAAATACTGCCGGGTTGGGGCTTCGGACCATATCGGAGAGCTGACCGGCGCGGAAGTGGTCTGCATGCTGGTGGGCGAGCGGCCCGGACTGGTGACAGCGGAATCCATGTCCGCTTATCTCACCTACGGGGCCCGCATCGGCATCCCAGAGTCCCGGCGGACAGTGATTTCCAACATCCACCGGCAGGGCACCACAGCGGTGGAGGCAGGGGCCCACATCGCGGAGCTGGTGGACCGGATGCTCAAGCAGAAGACCTCGGGCATTGATTTGAAGTGACCTGAGAAAACGGCTTGCTGTCAGGACGAGTCCCCCATAAGGTAACTTGTAAACTAAGGAACTACTGATTTCATCCGCGCGCACGTCTTGACGGCAAACGTTCCGCCTGGACTTCGTGAAAAAAGTTTGAAATCTTTTTGGATTCCTGCACTTTTTGTCACTCGTCAGGCAAAAATTTCGCTCGCCAATCCGCACACGCCGATGAAATCAGCGGTTCCCTAAGATAGGATAATAACCCTTTCCAGAAGATTTCAACCTGAAAACGAGGTGATTCTATGACAGGCGATTTGATGCCGGTCACAGTGCTGGCCACCCGCTTCATCCCAAATGTAAGCGAGGATCTGGCCAGAGAATGGAAGCTCCCGAACGGCTTCCGTTCGGTGGGCATCATCACAACCGACTGTGACGACGCCACCTACTGCGCTCTGGACGAGGCCACCAAGGAAGCGCTGGTAGAGGTGGTCTACGGCCGCAGCTTCTATGCCGGCGCGGCCAACGCCAGCACAGCCCTGGCCGGTGAGGTCATCGGAATTCTGGCCGGTCCCAACCCGGCGGAGGTGACCAGCGGCCTGAAAGCGGCGGTGAGCATGCTCGGCCAGCTGGGCTTCCGCTCGGCCAATCCGGACGATTCGGTGGTCTACTTCGCCCACACCATTTCCGCCACAGGAAATTATCTCTCCCAGCTGGCGGATATCCGTCCCGGGGAGGCCCTGGCCTACCTGATCGCCCCGCCGCTGGAAGCCATGGTGGGACTGGACGCGGCGCTGAAGGCGTCGGACGTGGTGCAGAAGGCGTTCTTTGCCCCGCCCAGCGAGACCAACTTCGGCGGCGGCCTTCTTACCGGCACCCAGTCCGCCTGCAAGGCGGCTTGTGAAGCCTTTGAGGCGGCAGTGCTGGACGTGGCCGGACGGCCCAGGGAGGTGTGAGCGTGAGCGAACCCTGCCAAATTCGGAGCCATAGGCGGAGCATTTCCGCAGGGGCAATCCATTTGCCCCGAGGATGTAAAATCAACGGGGTCCCCGGTCAAACGGCCGGGACGGACGTTTGATTGGGGAGGTTTCAGATGGATCGAGATTTGCAATCCATTCAGGAGGTCCGGGACCTGGTCCGGCAGGCCAAGGAGGCCCAGCACATCCTGGCCCGGATGAGCCAGGGCGAGCTGGACCGGCTGACCCAGGCCATTTCCCAGGTCGGGCAGGAGCACGCCCGGCAGCTGGGCCGGATGGCCGCGGAGGAGACCGGCTTCGGCGTGGCCGGCCATAAGGCGCTCAAAAACGAGTTTGCCGCCAAAACCGTGTACGAGGCCATTCGGAACCAGAAAACCGTGGGTATTCTGGCCGAGGACCCGGCGAAGCAGACCATTGACATCGGCGTGCCCGTGGGCGTGGTGGCGGCGCTGGTGCCCTCCACCAACCCCACCTCCACGGTGATTTACAAGGCGATGATTTCCCTCAAGGCGGGAAATCCCGTCATCTTCTCCCCCCACCCCGGCGCGCTCAACTGTATTCTGGAGACCGTGGGGCTGGTGGCCCGGGCAGTGGAGCAGGCGGGCGCGCCCCGAGGCGCGGTTTCCGCCATTACCACACCCACCCTGGAGGCCACCAACGCCCTGATGCGCCACCCGGACACCCGTATGATTCTGGCCACCGGCGGCATGGCCATGGTCAAGGCGGCCTATTCCTCCGGCACCCCCGCCATTGGCGTGGGCGCGGGCAACGGTCCGGCCTATATCCACCATTCGGCGGATGTGAAGGAGGCGGTCCGGCGGATCTTCGACTCCAAAACCTTTGACAACGGGACCATCTGCGCCTCGGAGCAGTCCATCGTCCTGTGCCGGGCCATGGAGGACACGGTTCGCCGGGAGCTGACCGCCCAGGGCGGCTGGATTCTGAATCCGGAGGAAAAGGAAAAGCTGGCCTCCTTCATTCTGAGGCCCAACGGCACCATGAACCCGGCCATTGTGGGCAAGAGCGCGGAAACCCTGGCGGAGCTGGCCGGGCTGGGCACGCCGCCCGCAGGAACACGGGTGCTGATTGTGCCGGAAGACCAGGTGGGGGACAAGCACCCCTTCTCCCACGAAAAGCTGGCCCCCATTCTGGCCCTCTATGTGGAGGCGGACGAGGAGGCGGCCCTGGCCCGGTGCGTACAGATCCTGGACTTCGAGGGGGCCGGACACAGCTTCCTCATTCACGCCAAGGACCGGGCCGCGGTGGAGCGGTTCGCCCTGGCGGTGCCCGCCTCCCGCATTGTGGTCAACAGTCCCGGCGCTCTGGGGGGCATCGGAGCCACCACCAACCTGTTCCCGGCCATGACCCTGGGCTGCGGCGCAGTGGGCGGCTCCTCCTCCTCCAACAACATCGGGCCTCTGGACCTCATCAACATCAAGCGGGTGGCCTGGGGCGTCCGTGAGCGGTCTGATTTGGGCGGCATGGACTCCAGCCAGTTCACGGTGGATGAAGATAAGCTGCGGGCTGTTGTGGAGCAGGTTTTGAGACGGATGGTGTAACCGATGGAAGAGTGGATGGAATCCCCAGCGGCGGAAGAGCCCGCCGCAAAACCTAAGCGGTCCCGTAAAAAAGCGGCGGAGCTTCCGCCGGCGGCGCCCCTCATGCTGGAGCTGGGCCCGCCCCCGCCGCCGGAGGAAGCTTCTCCGGCGGCTCCTGTGGAGCTGCCGGCAGAAGGGCCGGAGGTCCGTACAAGTACCGAAAGGAGCAGAAAAATGGCAAACACAAACGCGTTAGGAATGATTGAGACCAAAGGACTGGTGGGTGCTGTGGAGGCGGCCGACGCCATGGTCAAGGCGGCCAACGTCACCCTGATTGGCCGGGAGCAGGTGGGCAGCGGCCTGGTGACCGTCATGGTTCGGGGCGACGTGGGCGCGGTAAAGGCCGCCACGGACGCCGGCGCGGCGGCGGCGGAGAAGGTGGGGGAGCTGATCTCGGTCCATGTGATTCCCCGTCCTCATGCCGAGGTGGACAGCATGCTGCCCCATCTTAACGGCGGGCAGAGTGAATAACGGATCCGCCCTTTTCCAAGGGCGGCGGGGTCTGGGGCAAAGCCCCAGCAGGTTTGGGCGGCTGTGTCATGCAGCCGCCCCTTTCCAACTATCATATTCCGGGACAAACCCGCATAGGATGCTTCTGACCATATACGAAAGGGAGCGAAAACCATGCGGACAGACTGGAATGAAAACACAATTGACCTGGTGGGCGAGGCAGTGTCCGAGCCCGTTTTTTCCCACTCCAACCACGGCGAGGACTACTACAAGCTGCCTCTTCGGGTGCTCCGGCTCTCCGGTTTTGAGGACGTGGTCAACCTGACCGTCAGCCGGAGCCTGCTGGAGGAGTGCCCCGCCGTCCCCGGCGGCCAATTGAAGGTCAGCGGCGAGGTGCGGTCCTACAACAACAAGAGCGGCGAGGGCAGCCGCCTGGTCATCACCGTTTACGTCAAAACCATGTCCCCCGCGGACGGGGAGCACAGCAACCAGCTCCGGCTGGCCGGCGTGCTCTGCAAGCCGCCAATCTACCGCCGCACGCCGTTGGGCCGGGAAATCTGCGACCTGATGCTGGCGGTCAACCGGAAGTATGGCCGGGCCGATTACCTGCCCTGTATTGCCTGGGGCAGTCTGGCCAAGCGGTGCGGCGGACTGAACGTAGGAGACGGCCTCCAGGTGGAAGGCCGTCTCCAAAGCAGAATCTATCACAAGGTTTTGGGTACTTACAGCGAACAGCGGGTCGCCTATGAGGTTTCCATCATGGGGATGTCTCCTTCCCTTCCTGAAAAAACGGAAGAAAAAGGACTTTAAGGAACCTGTATTCACAACCGTTAATCGGCATCGGACCCGTCTTTTGCCGCCATGCCGCGCCCCTCAATCCGTCACGTCAAAGGAGAACTCCGGCTCCTCCTCCACCAGATCGACAAACAGCTCCATCAGCTCATTGGCGTAATCCTCCAAGCCCTCCTCCGCCTGGGCCCAGTTCACCACGGACAGCCGGAAGGGCACCGGAATCTCACAGAGCAGGTCCCAGAGCATATCCAGGCTTCGGTCATAGCTGCCGGGAAAGCCGAACACCTCCGCTATGTGGTTATGGGCGGAGAAAACGCCGGTCATGCGGCTGCCGTCCAGAATATATGCCTCCATCAAAATCCCTCCAAATCAGTTTGGAATGATTATAATGGAGTTTGCCCCGGTTGGCAAGAGGTCAGTTCAGCGGCACGGAAAGCGGCGCGTCAAATTCGGTCCAGCGGGAATAGCTCAGCTGGAAGGTCACCATTATGTCGTGATAGTCCTTGAGCCGCAGCTCTTGGACGCTGGTTCCGTTCTCGTCTCTGGTCCAGCTGTAGCCGTTGGTGCAGCCCTCCTGCCCCCGGCTGTCCCAATAAATGGAGTTTGCGGGCGTGGACGTTTCGTAAGGCGTGATGAACCGGACGTCGTAACAGTTCTCCCTCACCCGCTCCACCTGACAGCCGGTAATGCTCTCCGGCAGCCGGTCCGCTTCGCCGGTCTCCAGGCTGAGCGTGACCCGGTCCAGGTCCTTTTCCAGCCAGCGCGCGCCGGTGATGTGCAGGGTGTAGCCGGAGGCATCGGTAAAGTAGGCGCTCTCCACACGATGAATGGGCACGAAGGGGGAATCCGGGTCGCCAATGGCGGTGATGCCGCCCTCCCGGCCAAATTCCCGGCCCTGGCTGTCCGTGAGGTAGAAGTCCAGACCGGTCAGCCAGGCGGTGTTCTCCTCGTGATTGGCCAGCACAATCTGCATACAGGTGGGGTAGACCTCCAGCCGTTCCACGGTGATGGTCTGGCCGTCAATGGTAACGTCCTGGTTGAGGTCATAGACACGCTCAGCCTGGATCTGGCTCAGGTCCACCGAGACGGGGAAGGTCATGGTGGTCACAAGCTCCCCTCTGCCGGGCGCTTCATCATCCCACTGGCTGTCCGCTGGAGCGGGCGCTTCATCATCCGCCCGGGCATCCGCGGTCCGGCCCTCGGAAACCCGGATCTCCGCGTCCAGAAGGAACCGCTCCGGCAGGGGGCGTCCAGCCTCGGTGAAAATGATCTCAATGGACCGAAGGCTGTCCTCCTCCTTTGGCGAACCATAAGAGAGTCCGGGCCCCGGCAGAGGGCCGTCCCCCTCCGCGGGGCGCAGGCTGGGGTAGCAGTCCAGGCGCAGCGTTGGGTCGTCGGATTTCAGGGTGTAGAATAGGATCATCTGCTGGTTGTCCGCGATGAGGTAGCGCAGGGTCATGGTGATGCCGTTGGCCTTTTGGGTCTGGTCGATGGGCTGAACATACTCGTTCTCCACCGCCGCCGACAGGGACGGGGAGAAGGCCACGGCCTGAGCCAGCTCCTTGAGGAAAGGAATCTTCCCACAGGCCCGGGCAAAGGGCAGGGAGAAATTGACCAGCAGCACAAAGGCGGCGGCGATGCCGCCCAGTGAGCTGAGCGCGGCGGCAACACTCCGGCGGGTCCGGCGTTTTTTGGCGCGGCGGGCCAGCGCCCGGTCCACCGTCTGGTCCAAGGCGGGGGGCAGGGTGTTCAGCCCGGCGAGGAGCGCGTTGTATTCTTCCGTTCGGTTCATGGTTCCACCTCCAATTCCAGTTTTAAAAGGGCAAGCGCCCGGCGCTGCCGGGTGGCCGCGGTGCCCTGAGGGATGCCCAGGGCCTGGGCGGTCTCCGCCTGGGTCAGGCCGGTGAAGTAGCGCAGAAGGATCACGTCCTTCAGCTCGGTTGGCAGGCGCTGGAGGGCCTCCTTCAGGGGCAGGGCGTCAAAGTCCTCCGCCGCTGTCTCGGGCAGGGCGTCCATGGAAAATTCCCGCTTCCGGCGGCGCAGCTCCTGCTTGCACTCGTTGATGAGGATGCGGGTCATCCAGGTCTCGAAATAGCCCTCCTGCCGCAGCTTGGGCAGGGCCAGCAGGCCCTTGTACACGGTCTCGTCCACGGCGTCCAGGGCGATGGCCTCACTGCCCAGATACAGGTATGCCGTGCGGTAAAGGCGGGCCTTCATCCCCTCCACCCGGACGGCAAACTCGGCTTGCGTCATCCGCTCCCCTCCTTTCTCTTCTTTTCTTGAAAGAAAAGAAGCAAAAGAACTTTAAGCTGTTGGCTGTGCAGGGCCGTCCTCCCTGCTTTGACATGTCATCTATTAGATGCAGCGCACCCCGCTTTTATTTTCCTTTGGGCAAAAAAATTCGCCCCCGGTTTTCCGGGGGCGAATTTTTCTTAGAAGCTGTATTCATAACCGGGGAATGGCAGATGGACGAAGGATTTTGTTGTCAGGCAAGCCAATTCTTCGCCGGAATCCTTGGTGGATTCCAAGAAAAATTGGCGCGGCATGACGGCAAAAGACGAGTTCAGATGCCGTTCAATGGTTGTGAATACAGCTTCTTACTCCTTGGGTTCTTCGGGCCCCTCGGGCTTTTCCCCGCAGCCGCAGCAGCAGTTCTCCTCGGGGGCCTCGGGCGCGGCAGGCGCTTCCGCCTCAGGGGCGGGCTCCGTCACCACTTCCACGTCAGCATCCGCAACCTCGATTTCGATCTCCAGCTCCGGCTCCTTCTCCTTCATCTCCGCCAGCCGGGCGTTGTTGCTCTCGATGTTGGTCTTGGCCGCGGTGACCTTCTCGCAGAGGGCCACATAGGCCCCCTCCGGAGCCATGCCCCGCTCGGCGTAGTAGAGCTTGCCAATCTCCAGGTAGGCCTTCCGAATGGCGTCTTCCTCACTCATGTTGTTGGCCTTGAGCTTGGCGACCTCGGCCAGCTGCTTGGACTTGGCTACGACGCTCTGGGCCAGGTCAGTGCCCCGCTCTTTGATTTCCCCAATCACATTGTCCAGGTTAAGTGCCATGAATGTGTTCCTCCTTACTTTGATTTCCTGGCCGGCCGCTGAGCGGTCCGGCCTTTCTTCCGCTTGGTGGGTATATTGTATCCCCTTTTCTCCGCCAACGCAAGGGAATCCGCACATTTTTCATCCTTTTTTAATTTTCTTCTAAACCTGCTTTCAGAAGCCGCCAGCGGTCAGGGCAGCAGCTCCGCCGTCAGCAGGAAGAAGCTCCCATGATCCACGGGTCCAGCGGGGTGCGCCAGACCCTTGCCCAGCTTCACGGAGAGGAACTGTTCCAGTTCTCCGGCAGAAATGGGTTCCTCCGGGCGGAGCCTGCCGTTTTCCCCGGTCAGGCACCCCGCCTCCGCCGCCAGCAGAAGCGCCCCGGCGTAGGGGTGTCCGGGCTTCACGTCGGACCAGGGACAGGTCCACTCCCCCCCCATCAGGGCGATTCGGGCCTTCACTCCCGGCCAGCCGAAGGCCATCATGGCCGCCGCCCCTCTGGTGAGCGGCGTGTCCGCCCGGAGGGTGTTGTCCCGGAAGGCCGGGCACCAGCCTGCCTCCAACAGCCGTTTGGCCGCGGCGGCCCTGGGGTCGGACTGGGGCAGATCCAGGAAGGGGGACCGCTCCAGCAGCCCGGACACGGGAATCACCGTGTAGCCCTGACCGGCCAGCAGCTCCAGCTGGCGGCTCAGGCCGCTGGCAATGGGGGAGCGGCGGGCCATGTTGTAGCCGTCCTTCTGGAAGATAATCTGGCCGCAGAAATAATCCGGGTTCTCCTGGAGCCTCTGGGCAATGGGCTTCCAAGTGGCCTCAACCTCCGCCTCGTAGGTGGGCAGCGGCAGCCAGCCAGCTCCGTCAAAGCTGGCCGCCATATACTGATAGCCCATCACTCCGTAGGCGTCATAGCTGGAAAAGCCGCCCGCAATGCCGTCCACATAGTGAGGCGGACGGGAGAGCTTGATTTCATAATTGTGCTTCTCTTGCAAAAGCTGGTGAAGCTTCTCCAAATCGGCCACCACCGGGTCCAGGCCGGTCATGGTGTGGCGCTTGTTGTAGACCAGGTTCTTTTTGCCGAAGAGCACATGGGAATAGGTGTGGCTGGTGATCTCGTGCCCCCCCTGAAGCAGCCGGTCAATCAGCTCCGGACAGTGGAGGGCCCCGCCGTCCGCGTCCTTTCCGAAGTCCGGATAGTGGTCATAGGCCACGCCGCCCCAGGAGGCGGAGCCGTGCTTCCCCGCTGTGTCCGGGTAATTGCCCGAGGTGTCCCCCACCACGTCGAAGGAGCCGCGGGCCCCGTACTGCTCCAGGGTCTCCGCCAGCACCAGGGTGAGGGGTTTTCCATTGAAGTAGTCCGGATTGGCCGGCAGGCGGCAGGGGCCGTCGTCAAAGGTCATGGCGCAGACCCGCTCCGGCAGGGCCACCCGCTCCACGCGGCGGACCGGGGAAAGCCAGACCGGGGTGCGCTCCCGGATTTGGTCCTGAAAGCGGTGCTTGACCTGTTTGGCCAGGCCGATGGAACGGGTGAGCAAAGACATGGGGACGCTCCTTTCTGGGTGGAACAGGGCGGGGGCGGCCGGCCCCCGTGCATGTTAAACGTGATCGGGATAGAGGGGATATTTGGCGGTCAGCGCCGCCACCTGAGCCCGCATTTCCCCGGCGCGGGCCTCAAAACCGGGCTGAGCCGCCTGACAGATGAGTTGGCCGATGACCTCCATGTCCGCCTCGTCAAACCCCCGGGTTGTGGCGGCAGGCGTGCCTACCCGGATGCCGGAGGTGACAAAGGGAGACTGCGGGTCGTTGGGAATGGTGTTCTTGTTGACGGTGATGTTCACCTCGTCCAGACGGTGTTCCATCTCCTTGCCGGTGATGTTGGCCGGGCGCAGGTCCACCAGCATCAGGTGGTTGTCCGTGCCGCCGGAGACCAGGTCCAGGCCGTGCTTGCGGATGGAGGCGGCCAGCGCCTGGGCGTTGTTCAGAATCTTCTGCTGGTACGCCTTGAATTCCGGCCTCATGGCCTCGCCCAGGGCCACCGCCTTGGCCGCGATGATGTGCTCCAGGGGACCGCCCTGAGAGCCGGGAAAAATGGCCTTATCCAGCTTCTTGGCAATCTCTTCGTTGTTGGTCAGCAGCATGCCGCCCCGGGGGCCCCGCAGGGTTTTGTGGGTGGTGGTGGACACCACGTCAGCGAAGGGCATCGGGGAGGGGTGGAGCCCCGCGGCCACCAGGCCGGCAATGTGGGCCATGTCCACCATGAGATAGGCCCCCACCTCGTGGGCAATACTGGCAAAGGCCTGGAAGTCGATGATACGGGGGTAGGCGGAAGCGCCGGCGATGATCATTCGGGGCCTGCACTCCCTGGCCTGGTCCCGGAGCTTGTCATAGTCAATACAGTGGGTCGCCGGGTCCACGCCGTAGGCCACCATACGGTAGTTCCGCCCGGAGTAGTTCACCGGGGACCCGTGGGTCAGGTGTCCGCCCTGGTCCAGGTTCATGCCCATCACCGTATCGCCCGGCTCACAGAGGGCGGCGTAAACCGCGTAATTGGCCTGGGCGCCGGAGTGGGGCTGCACGTTGGCAAAGCCAGCGCCGAACAGCGCCTTGGCCCGGTCTCTGGCAATGTTCTCCACCACGTCCACACACTGACAGCCACCGTAATACCGCTTCCCAGGATAGCCCTCGGCGTACTTGTTGGTCAGCACTGTGCCCGCCGCTGCCAGCACAGCTTCACTGACAAAGTTTTCCGAGGCAATCAGCTCAATATTCCGGCACTGGCGGTCAAATTCCGCCCGGATACCGGCCCCAACCTCCGGGTCCTGAGAAGCGATAAAGTCCATCCAATCTGTGACCATGAAAAGTTCCTCCATTATTTCTATGAATTCATTATACAGAAAACATTCGTATGCGGATGGGAGACATTATACCAGATTGCGGAGAAAAAACAAGGGGATTTCAAAAATTCCCGTCTTCCCTTTCCCCGATAGCCCGCTCGTAGAAGTCCAGCACATCCCTCATAAACTCCGGGTCCCGCGCCTCGACCCGGAGCTTGTCCACACCGTCATAAAAGGCCCGTTTCACCTCATCTGGGATATCCTCATTGTATTCTTCATAGAGCTTATCATATTCTGTATTCAATTCATCCATATAATCCAGGGCGTCCAGGGCGTAAAGCAGGTTATTGTGGCCGTTTTGACGCTCGCTGTCACAAAGCTTGTACTCCACATTGGGGTTGGTGATTTCATCCCGGCGGGCCATGGTGGCCGAACCGGTCAGGCTGATAACCTGGTCTTCCGTGCCGTGAATCAGCAGCACCGGCGTATCAGTGCGGTTGATTCCCCTGACAGCGGTGAAGTCCAGCTTCTCCCCGAAGAGCATCCGTTGATAGAGGTAGATATACGGGTACTCCAGCTTGGCCAGCACTCCCATGTCCTGAATCCACTCCATGGTCATCTCCATGGACTCGTTGAAGCCCGACACGCTGACAGAGGCGGCAATCTCATGGTCAAAGTTGAAAATGGCGGTGACGGCGTAGCCGCCCCAGCTGTGGCCGTACAGCAGGACCGGAAGTCCCTCAAACCGGGGCTCGCCTTCGATGAAGGTCAGCGCCGCGTCCAGGTCAATCACCGATTGGACCGGTCCAACACAGTTATTTCCCTCGCTCAAATAACATCCTGTATTATCAAAGGCGAACACCTGATAGCCGGCATCCAGGAAATACATGATGTCCCCCAGATAATTATCCGCGCCGCCGCCCATGCCGTGGGACAGGACAATCAGCCCCTTGGTGTGGTCCGCGCCGTACAGGTAGCCCTGTAATTGGTTCTCTCCCGACGGAAAGGAGATCAACTCCCGTTCCAGCCAGTCCTCCACGTCCTGATACTGGATATAAGCGGTGAACTCTCTGGGCGCGGTCCGCTGGAAGTTTTCTTCAAGGCTGATCTTGACTATGGCAAAGGACGCCGCGGAAAACAGAACAAAGAGCGCCAGCACAACGGCCAGCGCTATCTTACAGGCTTTTTTCATAAATCCTCCTTCTCCGGCCTCCCGCACGGCCGGGTATCCCTGCGGTATCGGGAGGCCATCCGGAGCAGAAGTCCGGACGGCCTCCCGATCAAATTCAAAAAAGCAGGGCAGAATTGTTTAGGATGCGTAGTAGTTGATCAGGCACCCGGCCAGCACGATGTCCCGCTCCTCCCGCGTCATGGCGGGCAGGGTCAGGGTAATGGCGCTCTCTTTGCCGTCCTGATAGAGGACCGCTTCCACCGTCTCGCCGTCTCCCTCCAGCAGGGCGCGGATGCCGGGAATGTAAATCTGGTCTCCGGGCTGAAGGTTCCGCTCCTTCAGATCTTCCGCGATGAAGGGCAGCATACCCCAGTTGACCACATTGGAGCGATACCGCTTCGTGGCGTACTCCTCCGCCACATTGGCGCAGCCGCCAAGCACCCGCTGGCAGGAAGCTGCCTGCTCCCGGGCGGATCCGTCGCCGGGCTTCAGCGCCATGACCAGGGAGCCCAGCCCGGTCTTCGCCGGGTCATGGCCCTTCAGCGCCGCCGCCACCTCCGGCGCGGCGGGGTTGGTCCGGCGCAGCTGCTCCACCGCCTGAATTTCCTTTGCCCGGCCCACGTAAGCGGGGTCCTTCCGGCTGAGGGCGAATTCCGCCAGCCGCAGGGGGTTGGAGCGGTAGGACGAGGTCTCGCCGGAGGGAATGAGCTCGTCGGTGGTGGTCACCGGGTCGTAAATGGCGGAGGCAACGGTGAGCATCAAATCCTCCGGCAGGGGAATCTGGGCAGGCCAGTCCGCAATATTGGGCCCATAAATCAGCTCCGCCTCGGGCTGGGGACGGCCCACGCCGAAGTACACACGTGCCTGATAAGGGGTGCCGTCGTAGGCCCACTGCTCATCCGGCCGGTCAGCGGGCATGCCGGGCAGCTCGTCGGCGGCGGTGAGCAGGCCGCCCATCCGGGCCGTGGCGGCGATAGAGCGGGCGTCCATCAGGGCCACATAGGAGATCTGGCCGTCGCCGGGCTTGGATCCCTCCCGGTTGGGGAAGTTGCGGGTGGAGTGGCGGATGGAGAAGGCCCCGTTGGCGGGCACATCCCCTGCGCCGAAGCAGGGACCGCAGAAGCAGGAACGGATGGAGGCCCCTGCGGCCATCAGGTCCGCAATACAGCCAGTTTTGGTCAGCTCCAGGTTGATGGGCATGGAGCCGGGATAACAGGACAGCCAGAAGGCATCGGAGCCGATGGGGTGTCCCTTCAAAATCTCAGCGGCCCGGCGCAGATTTTGATAGGTGCCGCCGGAGCATCCGGCAATGACGCCCTGGTCCACCTGGAAGCCGTTCCCGCTGACCTTGCTGAGCAGGGAAGGCGCGTTCTTCACGCCCAGCTGTTCTGCGGCGTCCTGGTCCACCTGACGGAGCAGGCCGGTCATGTTGGCCTTGAACTCCCGGATGGTGTAGGCGTTGGAGGGGTGGAAGGGCAGGGCGATCATGGGTTCCACCTTGTCCAGCTCCACAGTGACCACATTGTCGTAGTACGCGCCATCCACAGGCGCGAGGGGCTGGAACTGGTCCCCCCGGCCCAGGGCGGTCAGGGCGGCTTTTGTCAGCCCGTCGGTGGCCCAGACGGAGGAGAGGCAGGCGGTTTCCGTGGTCATCACGTCGATGCCGGCCCGGTAGTCCATAGAGAGGCTGGCCACGCCGGGGCCGAAGAACTCCATCACCGCGTTTTTGACCACGCCCTGCTGGAAGGTCGCGCCGATGAGGGCCAGAGCCACGTCCTGGGGGCCCACGCCGGGGCGGGGCGCGCCGGTGAGGTAAATGGCAATCACCTTGGGCCGGGCCACGTCGTAGGTTTTGTTGAGGAGCTGCTTGACCAGCTCCGGGCCGCCCTCGCCAATGGCCATGGCGCCGTAAGCGCCATAGCGGGTGTGGGAGTCGGAGCCCAGAATCATCCGGCCGGGAGCGGCGTAGCGCTCCCGCATGTAGGAGTGGATAACCGCCTGATGGGCGGGGACAAACTCGCCGCCGTACTTTTTCGCGGCGGACAGGCCGAACACATGGTCGTCCTCGTTGATGGTGCCGCCCACAGCACAGAGGGAGTTATGGCAGTTGGTGAGGACGTAGGGCAGAGGAAAGCGCTCCAGGCCGGAGGCCCGCGCGGTCTGAATGATGCCCACATAGGTGATATCGTGGGAGGCCATGGCGTCGAACTTGATTTTCAGCTGATGTTTGTCGCCGGAGGTGTTGTGAGCCTCCAGAATGGCGTGAGCGATGGTGCCCTTCCGTGCCTCCTCCGGCGCGGGCAAACTGGCATCCGCCTGGGTGAGGAACCGCCCGCCCTTATACCAGGCGCCCTGATTGAGAATATGAATCATGATGACTCCTCCAGAAATGAGATTTCGTTCTTTTCTTGAAAGAAAAGAACCAAAAGAACTTTAAATTGCGCTTTTATGATAGTTTCTATAAAAGCATAGCAAACCGCGGACCAAATTGCAATACATCCAGTGAAAAAAGAACATGTTACCGGAACGTCAAAGCCCGGAGTCCGCGCTTTCGCGGATCCTCCGGGCTGAGCTGTCTCATTTTTTAAAAAACCTGTATTCACCCTTCTCAGTCGCTTCCGCCGCCAGTCATGGCGGAGAGCAGAGCATATTCCGGCTCATTGAGGTGCTTTTTCATGGCGAGAGCCTCTTCCATGTCCAGGTCGGTGAGGACGCCGTTTTGAATGACAATCACCCGGTTGCACTGCTTTTCCGCCAGCACCTTGACCGCGCTGTAGCCCATGCGGGAGGCCGTCACCCGGTCCCGGGCCGTGGGCGTGCCGCCCCGCTGGATGTGGCCCAGCACCGTCACACGGGGGTCAATGCCCGTGGACTCATGGATCTTCTTGCCGATCTCCACGGCGCTCCCCGCGCCCTCGGCCACCACAATCATGAAGTGGGTCCGGCCGCTCAGACGGGCGTTGCGGATTTTCTCCACCACGTCCTGTTCAAAGTCCATCTCCCGCTCCGGCACCAGAACCGCCGTCGCGCCGCTGGCGATACCCACATACAGGGCCAGGTGTCCCGCGTGCCGACCCATGACCTCCACCACGGAGCACCGCTCATGGGACTGCATGGTGTCCCGGAGCTTGTCAATGGCCTCAATGGCCGTATTGCAGGCCGTGTCGTAGCCGATGGTATAGTGGGAACAGCCGATGTCGTTGTCAATGGTGCCCGGAATTCCCACCACGGGAATCCCCAGCCGGGACAGGGCAAGCGCGCCCTGGAAGGTGCCGTCGCCGCCAATGGCCACAATGCCGTCCAGGCCCAGCAGCTTGCAGGTGTCCATCGCCTTCTTCCGGCCCGCCTCCGTCCGGAATTCCTCGCTGCGGGCGGTGTAAAGGATGGTGCCGCCCTTGTTGATGATGTGGCTGACGCTGCTGGTGTCCAGCCGCACAAAGTCGCCGTTGATGAGGCCGTTCCAGCCCCGGCGGATGCCGATGCACTCAATCCCCATAGAAATGGCGGTTCGGGCCACCGCGCGGACCGCCGCGTTCATCCCCGGCGCATCTCCTCCGCTGGTCAGCACTCCAATTCGCTTCATCTGTGCCATATGTGAGCCTCCCTCCCGGCCATGGGCCGGATGTTATGTTCTTCTTTTTCTTAGAAGAAAAAGAAGCAAAAAGAACGTTAAACGGCTATCCCTGCTTGTGCTCGGAAATTTCACTTCTTTCTTATAGCATGGAAATATGAATAAAATGTGAACATTCGGATTCCGGCGAAAAAAATGCAACCAAGTGACTGTTTGGACACTCTATAATAGATAGAAACCGGTTTCACCCTGAGCTTTGAATGAGAGGAGAGGCGTCATGACAGACGAGGAATTGATCGAGCGGTTTTTTGCCCGGTCAGAGGACGCGGTGGAGGAGCTGCGGAGCCAGTACGGAGCCTATTGCCGGGCCATTGCAGGGCGGCTGCTGTCTGACGGCAGGGACGTGGAGGAATGTCTCAGCGACTGCTGGATGGCGGTTTGGAACGCGGTGCCGCCAACCCGGCCGGAGCATTTCAAGGGCTGGCTGGGTGCGATTGTCCGCAACCGGGCCCTGGCCATTGGGCGGCAGAACCGCCGCAGGCCCGAGACAGTAGACGAGGCGGCGCTGGAGCTGGCCACCTGTCTGCCCGCCGGAGAGGATGCCCACGCCGCGGCGGAGGCGGCGGAGCTGGGACAGGCCATTTCCAGCTTTCTGCGGCAGCAGAAGGAGGAGGTCAGAACCGTCTTTCTCCGGCGCTACTGGTACGCCGATTCGGTGGAGGAGGCTGCCCGGCGGATGGGCTGGCCGGTGTCCAGGACAAAAAGCGTGCTGTTCCGGACGCGAAACAAGTTGAAGGTTTATTTATGTCAGGAGGGATTTTTAAATGGAGCGGGAGCAGGTAATGAATGTGCTGAATCACATTGACCCGGCGCTGATTGAGGCGGCGGACCTGCCGGTAAAGGCGCGGAAGCCCCGTTGGACGCGGATAGCGCTGACTGCCGCCTGTCTGTGCCTGGCTTTGCTGGGTGTTGTGTACGCGGTGGAATCGGCAGGGGTGCGGATTACCTTTTTTGAAGAGGAGCAGCTTGCGGATCGTTCGCTTCCCGGATATCAGATTGAGATAGCGCCGGATTATATTCCGCTGGAGCAGCTTTCCGAGGAGGTCCAGGATTATGTGGCGGCCTATCCGGCCATAGACATTCCGGACAAGTATTTCTCAAGCTTACCGGACGCAGTAGAATTTTTAGGCGTGGGACTTCCGGATAATTCTGTGCTGGAGCAGTGCTACAAAAGCTACGGGCATCACATCACCGTAAATGGGAAAGAAAGAACAGAACATTGCATCGCGCAGTTTTTCAGCTCTTCCGAGGGGGAGGTTGACAGCATCTGGCTCAATGCTGGCTATTTGTGGTCCGGGCCAGATGATTCCGGTGTGATCCGTGGCGTTAGTCTTCGGCTGAGCGGTAAAGTCTATTTAAAAGAAACGGATATAGAGGACGACGTTATGCTTAAGGGTGGATTCTACAATCTTGCCGATATTGGTATTGAAGAGGTGTACACCACGCCCAGCGGGCTGGAAGCCACGATTGTCCGTACGCTGCAAACATTCAACTCCAGAAGCCGTCAGCGGGATACGGAAGAAAATCTCTACAGCTATACTGCCTACTTTGTTCTGAACGGCGTTACGTATCAGCTTTGTGCCATGAGCGGTGGCGCGGTACAGCCGGAGCACGGGCTTCCTCCAGCCCCTGAACTGGCTTTGACGGCGCTAAAGGAAACCCTGGACGCGTTTTCCTGAATCAACAGCAAAACATCCCGGCCTCAGGCAGATGACCTGAGGCCGGGATGTTTTGTTTTGCGGTATCTCAAACAGAACCCAGTTTAAAGTTCTTTTTGCCTACTTTTTCTTTCAAGAAAAAGTAGGTTCCAGCACGCCGGTGAGGTCCACGGGGGTGGCGTCCGCCCACAGCCGTTCCAGGCCGTAGAACTCCCGAGCCTCCTCCTGGAAGATGTGGACCACCACCGAGGAGAAGTCCAGCAGCACCCAGCCGCCTTCCCGGTGTCCCTCAATGTGATGGGTGGGCTCCCCCAGGTCATTGGCCGCCCGCTCGCACTCGTCGGACAACGCCTTGACCTGGGTCGTGGACGTGGCGCTGCAAATCACGAAGTAATCCGCCAGCGTGGTCAGCTTCCCCGTCTCCAGTACCTTGATGTTCTGCCCCTTCTTGGCGTCCAGGGCCTTGGCAATGGCAATCGCAAGCTCTTTTTCTGTCATTATGTTTTCTCCCCTTTCGTTTTCTGTTCCTTTCTTATTCCTCCGGAGGCGGCGGCGGCACATCGTCCACCACCGGATCCGGCGTGACAACCGCCGGTGTGGCAGGTTCCGACGCCGGAGGCTGGGTGTCCACAGGCACGCTGGGCTGAACCGGCGGCGGCGTGGTCACTGCGGGGGGCTGCTCCTGCGACGGAGACGGCGAATCACCCGGCTCCGGTGAACCGCTGGGCTCCGGCGGCGTGCTGGGCGGCTGGCTGCCCGGCGGTGTGGGCGTGGGCGGCTCGCTGCCGGAGGGCGAATTGCTGGGCGGCACGCTGCCCGACGGTGAAGTGCTGGGGGGTACGCTGCCCGACGGGGGCGTACTGGGCGAATCACTGGACTCCGGTGAATCACTGGGCTCGGGCGAATCGCTGAGCTCGGGCGAATCGCTGGGCTCGGGGCTGACCGTCACAGGCGTGGTGTTGGTGCTTCCGCCGCCTCCGCCGCCGGATGGGGTGCCGGCACGGCTGTCTTCCAGATGCCCGGTGCTGGAGGACAGGCTTCCGTCCTTGTTGACCCGCATGATGTCCAGGTCCTTCAGCTCCACATCCTTCACATAGGGATTGAAATTCCCCTCGTTAATCAGCTCCACCAGCTCTTCGCCCTTGGGTGTCACGTAGCTCTGCTTGTTCTTGTAGACCCGGCTCCATGCCATGGCTGGATTGTAAGGCATGGTGACAAAGTTGACGTTCTCCATCTTCAGTCCGCCGAGAATGGCGTTTTGAGCCAGCCAGAGCAGTTCCGAGACCTCCAGGTCGGTTTCCACGTTGTCCACAAAGACCTGGGCCAGCTCGCCGATTTTCGTCACATTTTTGAACTGGAGGCACTCCTGAACGACCGCCTTCAAAAAGTTCTGCTGAATCTCTATCCGGCCGATATCGCCCAGGCTGTCAAGCTGTCCGTTGTTCTTGCGCCAGCGGATCACCTGCATGGCCTTGTCGCCGTCCAATGTCTGAAGTCCCTTGTTCACATGGATGTGCAGGTTCTGCCCCGGCGTGTTGTCGTCGTAGTTCATGTTGAAGGGCACATCAAACTCGACCCCGCCGATGGCGTCCACCAGCTCGCCCACGGCCTTCCACTCCACCACCACATGGTAGTCCGGCATGAAGCCCACCAGCTGGCCGATTTCAGTGCAGAGGGCTTCCATGCCCTTGTCCCCGCCGCCGTTGTAGTTGTAGACGCCGTTGATGCGCTTGAGGTCGTAGGGAATGTTGACCATGGTGTCCCGGGGGATGCTCATGACATTCAAGGTCTGGTTCTTGGCGTCATAGGCCGCCAGCAGAATGGTGTCCGTATTGCCGCCGCCGGCAGTGTCGCGGCCCACCACCAGGAAGGTGAAAAAGTCCTCCTTCCGGTCGCTGGCCGGAACGACGGGCTCGCTGCCCGTATTGCCGTCCGTCCCCACAGCGTCAGGCTGGCTGGTGCCTATGGGACGGGGCGGCTCAGCCGGGCCGACCTGGGGCTTGCGGAACAGCATGCTCAGCACCACCGCCGCCACAAGAATGACGGCCAAAACGACGGCTAACGCAATGGTAATGCGCCGGTTCCGCTTATTTTGGAACCAAACCGCCAGATTCTGTGTCCATTCCGTCTTTTGCTTCTGCTCGCCGGCCACCAGACGGCGGCCCCCCCGGTTTTTCTCTTCACTCATGTTCTCTTTGTCCTTTCAGCCAGTCTCTTGCCTCCGCCGTGCGGAAATGGAGGGGATTGCCCCGATCCTTCATCTCCTGAACGCTCATTTCCAGCCCCAGAAGCACCGCGCCGTCCAGGTCGGTTTCCGTCAGGGCCCGGAGCTGGTCCACGCCCTCGAAGTCCCGGTTGGGCTCCATATAGTCCGCGATGTAGAGGATTTTTTCCAGCAGGGTCATGTCCGCCCTGCCGGTGGTGTGCCAGTAAATGGCGGAGCAGACCTCCTCCGGCGCGCCGTAGATATCCCGGGCGATGGCCGCGCCGGTTTTGGCGTGGAGGAGCTTGACCGACCGTTGTTCCAGCTCGTCCAGCTCGATGCCGTAGGCGGCGCAGAGGTTGAGCTGTTCCTCCATGGTGTAGTATTTGGTGCAGTCGTGGAGGATTCCGGCCATCCGGGCCAGGTCCGGGTCAGCCCCCCATGTTTCCGCCAGATGGACGGCGGTTTCCTCGGCGCCCCGGATGTGGGGGATGCGCTTGGCCTTGACCATGGAGTAGGAGCAGGCCCGCAGCTCCGGCCAGTCCAGGTGTTTCAAATCGGCGTGGGTGCCGTAGAGCCGGTGGCGGAGGATGTAGCCGTACACCGGCGGGTAGAGCTTATCCCGGCCCTGCCCCAGGGAGAGTTCCCACCGGAGCTGGGTGGAGGACACATCCACAATGTGGGGCAGCTGGATGGTGCAGACCTTGGCACCGTAGGTATTGTGGAGGTATTGGGCCTGGACCTCCAGCAGCTCCTGGTTTTCGGATTCCGTCCGGGCGAAGCCGGCCACGCCGGCCAGGGAAAGGATCCGTTCCGCCGCGTGCCAGGTCTGGATAGACAGGAACATGTCGGTGCCCATGAGCAGCCAGAATTCATCGTCCGGGTACTGCTTGTGCAGCTCCTCCAGGGTGTCGGAGGTGTAGCTTTTCCCGTCCCGGTAGAGCTCCAGATCCAGGACCTCCACATTGGGGCCCAGACCGCCGGCCATGCGCTCGGTCATGGACATCCGGGCCAGGGGGTCGGCCCCTCCGGCGGGCATGTCCTTATGAGGGGGCAGCTTGGCGGGAATCAGGAACAGCTTGTCCAGCTCCAGCAGGGTCAGCGCGGCCCGGGCCGCCTCCATGTGCCCCAGGTGCGGCGGGTCAAAGGTGCCGCCATAGATACCGATTTTCATCTATATTTCCCCTTTTCTCTTCTTTTTCTTAAAAGAAAAAGAAGCAAAAAGAATTTTAAACTAGCGTACTGCGGTGGTTTTCAAGGAGTGCCATGCCCTGGGGCACGCCGGCAGGTCACCGCCGCGCCGGTTCAGAGGCCTGCGCGTAGGGCCCGATGGCCTCATCGGGCCGTGCCACCAGCTCACCTTGCGGTTTTCCGCTCCCGCACCAGCACGATTTTGTCTTTCTTGTCCTTTTTGTGGCTCTCCCGGTAGAGGACGAATTTGGTGCCGATTACCTGAACCGGCTCGCTCCGGGTCAGCCGGGCGAGCCCGTCACAGGCCTCCCGTGGGGACAGCGGGCTGTTTTCCAGCACCCGGCACTTGATGAGCTCCCGAGCCTCCAGCGCCTCATTCGCCTGCTGGACCAGATTGTCCCCGATGCCGTCCTTGCCGATGTGGACAATGGTGTCCAGGGCGTTGGCCAGCCCCCGCAGCTGAGCCCGCTGCTTGCTTGTCAGTTCCATGTTGTTCTCTCTCCAATAATCTTGATGTATTACTTTTTCAGATAAGCTTCCAGCTGTTCCTTGAACGCCTCCAGCGCCTTCCCCCGATGGGAAATGGCGTTTTTCTCCTCCGCGCTGAGCTGGGCGAAGGTCTTCCGCAGGGAGGGCACGAAAAACACCGGGTCATAGCCGAAACCGCCCTCACCCTGTGGAGCGAAAGCAAGGGTCCCCTGGCACTCGCCGCGGGCGGTGAGCACATCGCCGTTGGGGAAACAGCAGGTGATGGCGGACACAAACCGGGCCGTTCGGGGCATCTGTCCCCGCATATTTTCCAGCAGCAGCCGGTAGCGGCCTTCGTCGTCCAGCTCCGGCCCGCCGTACCGGGCGGAGTAGACCCCCGGCGCGCCGTTCAGGGCGTCCACGCACAGGCCGGAGTCGTCAGCGACAGCGGGCAGGCCGGAAGCCTCCATCACCGCCTTGGCCTTGAGGAGGGAATTTTCCTCGAAGGTGTTTCCCGTCTCCTCCACGTCCACATCCACCCCGGCGTCAGACTGGAGGATGACTTCCACCCCCAGATGGGCCAGAATTTCGGACAGCTCCACCAGTTTTTTCTGGTTTTTGCTTGCAAGCACAAATTTCATCGGTTTAACCTCCCAACGCGGCCTTCTGAATGGCCTGAACCTCCTGGATCCCCTTGGCACACAGCTCCACCAGGGCCTGCTGTTCCTTGATGGTGAAGGACCGGCCCTCGCCGGTGCCCTGGAGCTCCACCAGCTCCCCCTCGCCGGTCATGACGCAGTTCAGGTCCACCTGGGCAGCGGAGTCCTCTTCATAGCACAGGTCCAGCAATAATTCATCGTTGACAATGCCGGCGGAAATGGCGGCCACACAGGTTTTCAGGGGCATTTCTTTCAGAATGCCCTGTTCCATCAGCTTGTAGAGGGCAAAGGACAGGGCCACAAAGCCGCCGGTGACAGAAGCGGTTCGGGTGCCGCCGTCGCCCTGGAGCACGTCGCAATCGACTGTGATGCTCCGGGGGCCCAGCTTTTTCAGGTCCACGGCGCACCGCAGCGCCCGGCCAATGAGCCGCTGGATTTCCGCGCTTCGAGGGGACAGCTTGAGCTTGGACACATCCCGCCTGGACCGCTCTCGATTGGCCCGGGGCAGCATGGAGTATTCGGCAGTGACCCAGCCCTCGCCGTCGGGGACGTGAGGGGGTGTTTTCTCCTCCACGGAGGCGGTGCAGAGCACCTGGGTATTGCCGCAGCGGATCAGGCAGGAGCCCTCCGCGAATTGATTAAAATTGGGAATGATTTCGATGGGCCGGAGCTGGTCCGCGGCCCGTCCGTCGATCCGTGTCATTGTTCTATCATACTCCTTTTTGAGGGGAAATAAATCAACAATTTTTAAATTTTTTCTCTTCTTTTTCTTAAAAGAAAAAGAAGCAAAAAGAATTTCAAACTGCGGTTTTAGGGCAGGCTTCTGGTAAGACCAGTTTGAAGTTTTCTTTTGGTTCTTTTCTTTTTCAAAAGAAAAGAACGTTAAAGGAGGGCTTCCGTGAATTCGCGGGCGTCAAAGGGCTTCAAATCCTCCATCCCCTCACCGACGCCCACATATTTGACCGGAATTTGCAGCTCGTGGGCAATGGCGATGACAATGCCGCCCTTGGCGGTGCCGTCCAGCTTGGTGAGCACCAGCCCGGTGATGCCCGCGGCCTCCTTGAACTGCTTGGCCTGGATGAGGCCGTTCTGGCCCGTGGTGCCGTCCAGAACGAGCAAGGTTTCCCGTGCGCTGTCCGGGCACTCCCGGTCGATAACCCGGCTGATTTTGTTCAGCTCGTTCATCAGGTTCTGTTTGTTGTGGAGCCGTCCGGCGGTGTCCACCAGCACCACGTCCACCCCCCGCGCCTTGGCGGCGGTCAGGGAGTCGAACACCACGGCGGCGGGGTCAGCCCCTTCGCCCTGCCGGACCAGATCCACCCCGGCCCGGCCAGCCCAGATTTCCAACTGGTCGGCAGCGGCGGCCCGGAAGGTGTCGGCAGCCGAAAAGAGCACCTTTTTTCCTTCGGATTTCAGGGATGCGCCGATTTTTCCGATGGATGTGGTTTTGCCCACCCCGTTGACGCCAATGACCAGCACCACTGCCGGTTTCGTGCTCAGGTCCAGGGCGGTGTCTCCCACGCTGAGCATGTCAGCGAGCACGCCCCGCATGCAGACCTTCGCGCCCTCCACGTCCTTGATGTGCTGGCTCTTCACCCGGCGGCGCAGCTCCTCCACCGCCTCCAGGGTGGTGTCCATGCCCATGTCCGCCAGAATGAGGGATTCCTCCAGCTCGTCATAAAAGTCGTCCGTCAGCTCTGTAAAGCCGCCGAAGATATTGCTGCCGATCTTTTTGATTTTGTCAAAAAAGCCCATGTGTCAGTTCGTCCTTTCCGCCTCTTCCGTTTTATCATCCCAGTCGTAACGTCCCATTAAAATGTCCAAAGATACGTCAAAATAGTCTGCCAACCTAATCAGAGCGGCAATATCCGGCTCGATAGATCCGCCCTCATAATATTGGTAGGTCCGGACATGTATCCCGAGGAGGTCAGCAGCTTCACGTTGTTTCTTCTTTCTGCCTTTGCGGACTTCTTTTAATCGCTCGTTAAAGGGTGTCATATCCCACCAACTCCTTGACATGGTGAAAATCTTCGTGTATAACGAAAAGCGAATATTTTCATTGTGTTTTCGAGGTGTTTATTATGAATTTCAATTCTCTCTTATTCCTCACGGAAACCACAGAAATACAGGAGGCCATTTATCAAATGGCAACTCGTTTTCCAGAGTACGCCGCCCGTGCGGACCGATACGAAAAGGCCCTTCATCCCAACGATGGCACCGCACCGGAAATTCTGTGGGAAATGGAGGACGCCATCAACTCCGTTCACGCTATCCAGGAAAAGGCGGCGTTCATCTGCGGCATGCAGTTCGCGTGGACGCTGTTTCATGAAATGACTCCATAATCACAGCTTAACTAATGTGCAGCTCCTCCGCAATATCGTTCATGTTGATGGTGAGCATCCGGCTGATGCCCTGCTCCTGCATGGTGACGCCGTACAAAACGTCGGCCTCCTCCATGGTGCCCCGGCGGTGGGTGATGACGATGAATTGCGTTTTGTCCGCCATGCTCCGCATATACCGGGCAAACCGGACCACGTTGTTGTCGTCCAAGGCCGCCTCAATCTCGTCCATGACCACGAAGGGGGTGGGCCGGACCTTCAAAATGGCGAAGTACAGGGCGATGGCCACAAAAGCCTTCTCCCCGCCGGACAGCAGGGTGATGATTTTCAGCGCCTTGCCCGGCGGCTGCACCTTGATTTCAATGCCGCAGTTGAGAATATCCTCCTCGTCCTCCAGCTCCAGCGTGGCCTTTCCTCCGCCGAACAGCTCCTGGAAGGTCTCTCCAAACGCCTCGTTGATGACGCGGAACTGTTCCGCGAAAATGCTCTTCATCTCATTGGTAATGCTGCTGATGATGCTCTCCAGATCCCGCTTGGACTTCTCCACGTCGTCCCGCTGTCCGGTGAGGTAGGTGTACCGGCCGTTGACCCGCTCGAAGTCCTCAATGGCCCCCACATTTACGCTGCCCAGGGACGAAATGGACTTCTTCAACTCGCCAATCCGCTTTTGGGCCTTGGGGATGGATTCCAGCTCCAGCCGCTGCTCCAGCGCGGCAGAGTGGGACAGCTCGTAGGTGTCCCAAAGCTTATCCAGGATTTGCTTTTCCTCCATAGCCTCCGCGGCCTTTTTCTGCTCCAGCACAGAGCATTCCCGCTCCATGCCCAAAAGCTCCTGGTTCTTGTCCCGGCTGGCCCGGTCCGCCTGGTTGCGCTCCGCCTCCAGCGCCAGCTTGGACTGGTTCAGCGCCTGAACCAGCGCTTCTTTTTCCGCCTTTCTGGCCCGGAAGCCCTGCAATTCCTGCTCCCGCGCCAGAATGCTGCCCTGTAATTCCTGGCTGCGGGACTCAAACTCCCGAATCATCCGGATCCGGGCTTCCCGGTCGCCTGTGATGTCCCGGCTCAGCTCCTCCAGCTCCTCCAGGGCCTTCTGGGAGGCGGCTTCCTCCGCCTCCAGCGCGGCCTGTTCCATCCGGAGCCGGGCCATTTGGCTGTTCAGTTCCTCCGCTCTGGCCTGCAAGCCGGACTGACCCGCCGACTTGCCCTCCGCCTCCGCCCGCAGGGCGGCGGCGGAGCCCTCCAGCGCCTCAATCCGGGACCGGGCGGCAGCAGTGTCCTGCTCCACCTGGCTGGACCGGGCCGCGAGGGTTTCAAGCTCAGCCTGGCTGGCCGTCCGGCCTCCGGTCAGGCTGTCCAACAGTATCCGGTGCTGGCCTGCCTCGCCCTCCAGCCGCAGGATCTTGTTTTCCAGCTCCCGCTGCTGATTCCGGGCCGCTTCCATTTCGTAGTTGGCCCCGTTGACCTCCCGCTGAGCCTCGCTCTGCTCCCGCGTGGTGCTTTCCAGGTTTTCTTTGATTTGGTCCAGCTGAACGGTGAGCCGTTCCAGCTCGTTGGCTCGGGAGAGAATACCCGCGCTTCGGGACACCGAGCCGCCGGTCATGGATCCTCCGGGGTTCAGCACCTGGCCGTCCAGAGTGACGATTTTGAACCGGTGGCCGAACTTCCGGGCAATGGCGATGGCCGCGTCCATGTCCTCCGCGATGACCACCCGGCCCAGCAGGTTGGCGAAAATGGCGGAATACTTTGGATCAAACTCAATCAGGGTGTTGGCCACCCCCACAAAGCCCCGCTCCTGGTCCACGCCCCGGTCCCGCAGCTCGTTGGGACGGATGGAGCTCAGAGGCAGAAAGGTAGCCCGGCCGCCGTCCCGGCGCTTCAGCCACTGGATGGCGGATTTTCCGTCCTCCTCCCGGTCCACAACGATGTTCTGCATGGCTCCGCCCAGCGCGATTTCCAGGGCCACGGTATACCGGTCCGGGGTGCGGATCAAATCGGCCACCGGGCCATGGATGCCCCGGAGCTGGCCGCGGGACGCCTCTCCCATCACCAGCTTGACCGCCTTGGAATAACCCTCATAGGCTTTTTCCATCTCGGTGAGCATGTGGATGCGGGAATGGAGGTTGTTGTCCTCCATTTTCAAATGTGTCGCCTTATCGTTGAGCTGCTCCAGCCGCTTTTGACGGGACTGAGCCCGGAGCGTGTAGCCGTTGATGACATTGGCCAGAGATTGGACCTCCTCCCGGGCCTCGTTCAGATCCTTTTGGACGGTTTTCGCAGCCTCCTCCGCCTGGGCAAACCGCTCCTGAGACTCCGCCAGCTCCCGGCGGACGGTCTCCTCCCGGTCCAGCAGCTCCTGGGCCGCTGCCGCCAGGGCGGAGAGCAGCGCCTTGGCGTCTCCGGCAGAGGCGTTCTCCACCTGCTCCCGCTGCCGCAGCTTGTCCAGCTCTGCGGCCAGTGTTCCGGCACGGCGGGTGTTTTCCGCCGCCGCCTCCTCCAGACCGGCGAGCTCCTGAGATACCGCGCGCTGGCGGGTCTGGTTTTCCTCGATCGCCTGCCGCCGGCCGGCAATCTGGCTGGCGATGGAGCCGGCCCGGCCCTCCTGCTGGCTCAGCTCCTGCCGCAGGCGGGCGGTGTTTTCCGCGTTGTTCTGGATCTGGCTTTTCAGCACAGCGATGGCCGATTCCTTTTCGTTGGCGGAGGCGTCCAGAGCGGCCATTTCAAACCGGAGGCCGTCGGCCTCCCGGTCCCGATTCCGCATCTCCCCGGCCAGCTCCTCCGCCCGCGCGTAGAGCCGTTCCACCTGAGCGCTGGCCTCGTCCCGCTGGCGGACGGCATTCTCGTAGCCGGCCAGCAGCTTCCGGCTGTTCCGCTTCAGGGTGTCCAGCTGATCCAGCCAGACGGAAATCTCCAATCCCCGGAGCTCGTCCCGAAAGATAAGAAACTTCTTCGCTTTGTCCGCCTGTTCCCGCAGGGGCTCTACCTGAAGCTCCAGCTCGGCGATTTTATCATTGACCCGGAGGAGGTTTTCCTCTGTGTGCTCCAGCTTCCGCTCGGACTCCTCCTTCCGGTGGCGGAACTTGGAGATTCCGGCGGCCTCCTCGAAAACCTCCCGGCGGTCGGCGCTTTTGATGGAGAGGATCTCGTCGATTTTGCCCTGACCGATGATAGAGTATCCCTCCCGGCCCAGGCCGGTGTCCATGAAGAGCTCGTTGATATCCTTGAGCCGGCAGGACCGGCGGTTGATGTAGTATTCACTTTCTCCAGAGCGGTAATACCGGCGGGTCACCATGACCTCGCTTTCCTCCATATCGAAGATGCGGGCGGTGTTGTCCAGCACCAGCGACACCTCGGAGTAGCCCATCTGGTTCCGCTTCTGGGTGCCGCCGAAGATGACATCCTCCATCTTGCCGCCCCGGAGGGCACGGGTGGACTGTTCGCCCATAACCCAGCGGATGGCGTCGGAAATATTGGATTTTCCAGAGCCGTTAGGACCCACGATAGCGGTAATATCATCGCCGAAGGTCAGAACCGTTTTGTCCGGAAAGGATTTGAATCCCTGGATCTCCAACGCTTTTAGGTACATGCGCTCACCTGCCTCTCTGCACAAGCCGTTATATCCTTACGGATCAAGAAGTTTTGAAGATTTACCGCAGCACAAATCTCTACGGAAATTCTTATAAGCCAGCGGTCAAGTGGTATAAATCAGGGATAAAACAGGCGCCGCCTCATTTTATACCACAAAAAGCTAAAATCCCTTGCGGTGCAAGGGTTACGAGATTTTAAACTTCCCATTCAGATCCCTGACGCCATCCTGTCCGCACATCCTTTTGCCAGTTTCGGCAAGCTTCCGGCTATATACAGCCCTCCGCTCACCGTTTCTGAGCGTTCTGCCCTTGTTGTCCTTACGTTTGATTGACATATATGCTCCTTTTCGCTATAGCAGGAGCACGATATGGCAAATTATTATAGCATATAGCAGAGTGGATTTCAATATAATGCCTCAAACTTCGTTGCGCTGTCCGGCTGCCATCTTGAATTCGGTTTTACGGTATGACCTCCTTTTTTCGGATAAGCTCTAAAGCCCCCCAGAATCAGAAGATTCCAGGGGGCTTGCCTTAGGGAACCACTGATTTCATCCACGCGCACGTCTTGACGGCAAACGTTCCGCCTGGACTTCGTGAAAAAAGTTTGAAATCTTTTTGGATTCCTGCACTTTTTGTCACTCGTCAGACAAAAATTTCGCTCGCCAATCCGCACACGCCGAT
>JAAWCD010000104.1 GCA_022793095.1 Oscillospiraceae bacterium
ATCTGCGCGGTTCAGGGGATGGTCCCAGACGAGACAGTTCGAGCCTTCGCCAAAACCTTCGGCGGTGTGGCAATACCACCGCGTCCATTTCCAAGGCGGACGCCACAGTACCGGCATTGACGGCAAATAATCGTGTGTACGATGGCATGCCCCAAGACCTTGTGACCGGCGGAAATGCAAGCACTACGCTTTACTCCGGCTCCAGAGACGGCGTGTATGCTGCGGCAGTGCCTGCCGGAACCAACGCGGGAACTTACACGGTCTGGTACAAGGAAAAGGGAGATGCCAACCACAACGATTCCGAGCCCCAGTCGATTCAGGTGACAATCAGCCGGAAAACGCTGGCGCTGACACCTGCGGATATCACGCTGTCCGGCAACGACTTGCAGACAGATCCCGACGGAACTTATTACTATAAGTATGATGGAAGCGAAAAAGAACCTTCTGTTATCATCAAAGACGGCTTTGCGGCCATTCCGGCCAGCGAATACACGGTCAGCTACAGCAATAATAAGAACGTAGGCGAGGCCACCGTCACCATCACGAACCGCGAGGGCGGAAACTACATTGTCAGCGGCAGCAAGACCTTTACCATCAAGGCGGGCGACGCGGTCCTGAAAGAAGCTCCCAAGCCGAACGACCTGACTTACAGGGGATTTGAGCAGGAGCTTGTGACGCCCGGCACTGCGGTAAACGGTCAGGTGGTGTATTCCACAACGAGAGACGGCGACTACAGCACGACAATTCCCGGCGGAACCGGCGCGGGCACTTACCCGGTCTGGTATAAGGTGCAGGGCAGCAACGGCGCAAGCGATACCCAGCCGCGTCAGCTGCTGGTGGAAATCAAGCCGAAGCCGGTTACTGCCACCATTACATTGACACTGACAAGCGATCCGCTCCCGTACACTGGCCGCCCGATCAAGCCCGCTGTAACCGTAGTTGTGGAGGGCAAGCAGATCAACGCGGCCGAGTACAGCACCACATACAGCAACAACATCAATGTAGGTACGGCGACCGTCAGCGTGCAGAGCGTAGGCGGCAATTATCAGTTTAATGCCTCAACGACCTTTGAGATCGCGAAGGACAAGGCGGAATTCACAGTAGACCCGGTAGGCAGGACAGACTTAGTCTACATCGGAGCGCCTCAGGAGCTTATCGAAGCGCTTACGGGCATATCTCGGGAGGGGATTGTGGTCTATTCGCAGAATGCTGTAACGTATTCCGCCGAAATCCCCACCGGGACTAAGGTAGGAACCTACACAATTTTTGCCAAGGTGCTGGGCGATTCCACGCATGAGGACAGCGACCCCATCACAATCAGTGCAACCATCGGTATGAACGTTGTGACCAACCCGACTGTCACCCTGTCTCAGAACAGCTTCAGCTATACCGGCAGCGAGCACAAGCCCACCGTTACAGTAGTTGATGACAAGGGCAATGAGATCCCGGGCAGCGAGTACGATGTGAGCTACAGCGACAACGTACAGGTAGGCGAGGCCACCGTTACCATCACGAGCAAAGGGACCAACTACCGCTTTACGGCTGAGGCTCACTTCCAGATTACCAGCGCGGACCAGCCCGGGCTGGCCATTACCGGCAAGCAGGACACCGTCTACTACGGCGATACGCCCCGCCTTGGCACCACTGGCGGCTCCGGAACGGGCGCTGTGACGTGGAGCAGCAGTGACACGGACATTGCCGCCATCGACGGAAACGGCGTGGTGACAATCAAGAAGCCGGGCAGCGTCACGATCACGGCCACCAAAGCCGCAAGCGGCAGCTACACAGACGCGACCGATACGTGGACCTTCTACGCCAAGCCAAAGCCGGTCAGCGCGGTTGTGACGGCCGCGAATAAGCCCTATGACACCAACACGACCGCCACATTGACCGTTACCATCAACAGCAGCGACCTGGTGGGCACAGACACCTTCACCGTGACTGCGATAGGCCATTTCACAGACGCGGGCGTTGGGGAAAACAAGACCGTCTTCATTGACGAACTGATAATCCCGGCCGGTGTCAGCGAAAAATACAACATCAGCTGGCCCGCCACCACCACGGCATCCATCACCCCGAAGGCCGCTTCGGTAACGGACCATCCGCAGGCGGTTACAGGTCTGACCTACAGCGGCAGTCCCCAGGCCCTGGTGACCCCCGGCACGGCGGAGGGCGGAGAGCTGGTCTACTCCGTGAATGGCGGCAGCTACAGCTACGACCTTCCCACGGCTGTGGACGCGGGCAGCTACACGGTCCGGTACAAGGTTGAGGCCGGTGATGAGAACTACAAGGACAGCGCTGTCATGAAGGTGGAGAATGTGACCATTGGCGTGAACACCGATACGCCCACCGTCCTGTGTACGCCGGACACGTTCCGGTATGACGCCACGGAAAAGACCCCCACTGTTGTTGTCAGGGATTCCCAAAACAACATTATCCCGGAGAGCGAGTACACGGCTGCGTTTACGCCCAACCGGATCGCGGTGGGTGAATACGAAGTGACGGTCACAGACAATGCGGGCGGCAACTACGAGTTCACCACGCCCGTAACCGGCAAGTTCAAGATCGTGGCGGCCAGCCAGAATCCCCTGTCCATCATCACCGACAAGCCGATGGATGTCTGCTATGGCGAGAGCTTCCGTCTGAGCGCCATGGGCGGTTCCGGAGGCGGCGCAATCCATTGGAGCATCGCGGAAAGTACCGTGGCGGCCATCGACAAGAACGGCGTCGTGACAGTAACGGGTATCGGCGGTTTTACCGTTGAGGCCTACCAGGAAGCTGCGGACGGCTATGACCAGTCCAACACGGCCAGCGTGCCCTTTACAGCGCGCCCGAAGCCCGTGACCCCGGTGGTGACGGCGGATGACAAGCCCTATGACGGAAAGACCGACGCGACGCTGAAAGCGTTCTGGAAGAGCGGCGACCTGGTGGGGAATGATGAAATCACCCTCACTGTGGGCGGCAGGTTTGTAACGGCGGACGCCGGTACAGGCAGGCGGGTGGAGATCGGCTCGCATACTGCCGCAGGAGAGAATATCAACAAGTATGCCATCACCTGGCCTGAGAGCACAACAGCCCAGATCTACAAGGTAGACGCGAAGCTGAGCACCAGACCGGCTGCCCTCGACCTGACGTATACCGGCAGCGCACAGCCCCTTGTCACTGGCGGCAGGACCGTGAATGACATTGGTGTTCTGGAATACAGCACGGACGAAAAGGGCGGGTATTCCACTGAGATTCCCACCGGCACCAATGCCGGAAGGTACACCGTCTGGTACAGGGTGGCGGACAGCGTGAATTACACCGGCATCCCCGTTGCGTCCATTGAAGTGGAGATCAAGAAGGCGACCCCGAACATTGGTACGTATCCTACGGCATCTGGTACTGAGGGACAGTCGCTGAGTCAAATGAACTGGAACGGCAGCGCGACAGGCGTGCCGGGCAGCTTTTCCTGGAAGGATGGCAGCATCAAGCCTGGCGTGGGAACCTCTCAGCAATATGTAGTCTTCACGCCGGACGACACCGCCAACTATAACACGGTGGAGTTCCAGATCGATGTGACCGTTCAAGCGGCCCCGGCCCCTGACAGTGACAGCACAGACGACAGAGACAGCAGCATGAGCAGCACGCCGTCGGGCACAGACACTCCATCCGCAGGCACAGACGGCACTTCGACGCAGACGGCCATCCAGGACGGTACGGCAAGCACCGTCGTGAGTGCTGAGGATGGCAATAGCTTGGTGAAGGAGGCGGTCAAGAGCCAGAGTCAAACGATTGTAATCAAGCCGGAGATCACCGGCGATGTGACCAAAACTCAGGTTTCCATTCCGGCCTCGACGGTGAGCCAGATCCAGAGCGAGACGAACGCGGCGATCACCGTTTCCACCCCTGTCGCCGACGCGACGATCCCCCATGCGGCGCTGGATACCCTGGTCCGCGCGGGCGGCGACGTCAGCGTAACGGCCGAGCAGGTAGGTGGGTCGGTCGTTCTGACCCTGACCGCGGGCGGCGAGACTGTGGAACAGATTCCCGGCGGACTGACGCTCACTGTCCCGGTAGAAGATGCCGGTCCCGGCACCGTAGCGGTATTGGTTCATGACGACGGCACCCGCGAGACACTCCAGCGGAGCATGGTGGAAGACGGCAAGATGAGCATTCCGCTGAACGGTTCCGCCACGGTAGAGATTATTGTGGACAATGGCAAGGCGTTTACCGATGTGCCGCCCACGAACTGGGCAGCCGAGGCCGTGACCTTCGCCAGCGCCCGCGAACTGTTCAGCGGCACCAGCGAAACGACATTCAGCCCGGACCAGACCATGAGCCGGGGCATGCTGGCGACCGTGCTTTACCGGCTGGAGGGCCAGCCGGATCAGGCGCTGACAAGCATGTACGGCGATGTCAGTGAGGATGCCTGGTATGCGGACAGCATTGCCTGGGCCGCGGAGAACGGCATTGTAAACGGTTATGGGAACGGTCAATTCGGCCCCAATGACAGCGTTACACGGGAGCAATTTGTCGTTATGCTCTGGAGGTACGTAGGAAGCCCTGAGGCAAAGGCCCACGACCTGGCCTTCGCGGACGCGGACCAAGTCAGCGGTTACGCCACGGAGGCCCTGTGCTGGGCCGTGGAGAACGGAGTTCTGAACGGTAAGGGCAGCAACCAGCTTGACCCCGGAGGGACCGCGACCCGTGCCGAAGCGGCGCAAATGCTGAAGAACTTCATGGAAAACACCTGATATTGAGAGGTCTTGCATCAGGTTCGCACTCAATCAGGCTTACGTTGCAAAAACCGCCCTGTGCCGAAGCCGGCACAGGGCGGTTGATTTGTTTCAGGATTATGTCCACAATTCCTTTGCGGCTTGGACAAAAAGGGCAGCATTGTGACTCAGTTCACGG
Source organism: Oscillospiraceae bacterium (assembly GCA_022793095.1). Lineage (GTDB taxonomy): Bacteria > Bacillota > Clostridia > Oscillospirales > Oscillospiraceae > JAAWCD01. The sequence goes on from JAAWCD010000104.1 coordinate 4,897, forward strand.
TCCTTCCAGTGGTATAGCGACAGCTGAATCCCTCTAACTTGTGGTAGGGGGATAATCCGAATATCCTCATCCTTCTGGAACGCGCGGTAGGCATAGTCCTCCAGCGTAATCAACGCATGCTTCCCATTTCGGCACAGAGAGGCAGCCAGCATGTCACTGCTGGTTTTTAGCCCCAAGTTTTGAATCCCTTGATATAGCTTTTGAAGTTCCCAGGTCAACGCCCCGTCAAGTGTCAGCGAGTCCATCCGTGCAAAGGGAACCGGATTCAAATAGGCGGGATTGCTGGTCTCCCGCACAGCAACAGCGGCCTGTTCCGCCTTTGCCCCAAGCACCTGTGTCAATAGCCCCTGGGAGACAACCACCACAATCCGGTCCAAGAGCAGCGGGATTTCGGCGAAGTTCTCTCCGGGAGGCTCCAAACCTAGGTACAGCTCAATTTCACCCGGCAATGGCACCTGTCTGGCACAGTTGTTCAAAACCTGAAGATCTAAATCCGCGCCTCCCTTCTGCCGGACTTGCTCCAGCAGCTCCTCCAAAAATGGCGGGATGCCTCCAAACGACAGGCCCAAGACCAGCCGCTTTTTTCGCGGATCCCGTTGCGCGGAAATCTCCGTCTGTACTTGCTCCAGCAGAGCGAGAACCTGCTTGGCGGTCTGATACAGCCGGGTTCCGTTGTCAGTCAGGACCAGCGGATTTCCTCGTTCAAACAGGGGTGTTTGATAATAATTCTCCAGCTTTTTCAGGTGGCTGCTCATGGACTGCTGAGCCATGTAGTTCCGGCGGGCCGCTTCACTGATGCTGCCTACCTCCACAATATCGGTGAAGTATTTCAAATTGAGAAAATTCATAAGTCCTTCCCCGCTCCCTTTTTCTTTATTGTTTCACACTTTGGGCGAATTGTAAAGAAAAAAGCAGTCTGCCGCAGAATTGCGGCAGACCGCTCCAAACGAGGAAGACTGAAAATCAAAGATACGCGTCTGCGATCATCTGAACCGCCTCGGCCCGCGTGACGGACTGGCTGTCAGTGGAACCGGCCGCGGGCTGGCCCAGAGAGGCGGCAATCAATTCCGACAGCTCCGCCGAAGTGATGATCTGGTCGGGCTCGAAGGTGTCCGCTCCGCTAAAGATACCGGCGTCCTGCGCGGCGGCGATGTTGGCGGAAGCCCAATGTCCAGCGTAGCCAGGATAGACGGCGGAAGCGTCTACAGGGAGCTTGGCGGCCCGAATCAGCATGGTCACCGCTTCCGCCCAGGTCAGATGCTTGTCCGGCTGGAACGTGCCATCCGCATAGCCGGTTACAATCCCGGCAGAGACCGCCGCGCTGACTGCCTTGGCATAGAGGGCGGAGGCATCCACATCCGGGAAGGGAAGGGAAACCGGCTCCTCAGCGGTGCCCCGCTCAATGACAGAACCGTCCCCGCTCCGGGCGAACCTGCTCATGAAACTCCAGGCAAAGTCAGCGTACACATCCGAGCAGGCGTGGGCCACGCCCTCGGCGGTAACCAGTTCCAGAATCGGGTTGGTATAGCCATCCACGTAAAAATCATTGACCTGATAGGTGATGCCCTGGGCGGAGCGTGTTGTGACCTGATCTGGCTCGTAGCCCCAGGGATTGACGGAATAGTTGGGTTCACCCAAGGTCAAGCCATTGAAGGCAGCCAGCATGGGAAGAATATTGCCGTTCATAGCGTTGATGCTGGGATTTCCCGCCTCGTCAGCGGACACATTGTTGGCATCCACCGTGCCACAGAGCAGGAACGTGGGCAGGTCATAGGCATCCGGATCGGCCTGGAACGGCGTAATATCCGTCATGCCCGCCATGGGAGCGACAGCGGCAAAGACTCCGGCATTGGCAAAACCGGTCATCATGGTATTCATGCCGCCCATGGAAAAGCCGGTCAGGTAGATACGGGACGGATCAATGTTGTACGTCTCCTGAGCGGTCTTCACCACCTGCATGATGGCGTCACAGGCGATTCCCTGGCTCTGAAGGTCATTGACGTAATCGGGGGCGATGAGGACAAATCCCTCTTCCGCAGCCTTTTGGGCCCAGCCGCAGGTGGCGGCAGGACAAAGAGGGTCCTCCGTAAAGCCGTGGAGCAGCACCACCAGCGGCACCGCCTCGGAGCCGTCATAGGAGGCTGGCACATAATTTTCCTGAATGTAGGTCTTTCCATCCCAGTCGTAGGTGGTTTCGGTCAGGGTGATGCCCAGCTCCTCGTAGTTGGGCCAAGTCATCAGCACCCACTCGCTGGTGTCAAAGGTGTCGATGACCACATTGGTGGCCATGGGGGCCCGTGTGGTGCGGCTGAGCAGGCTGGCCCAGGCAGTGGAGATGGTTTCCCTGTCAAAGGAATCGGAGCCCTCGGCCACGATGACCTTCTTTTCGACATAGCTGCTGTTGACAAAGACGCCGCCGTCTTCCGTGTCAACTTCGTTGACCTGCTTGTAGTAGTCCACCGCCTTGCCGCTGGCGTTCACCAGGTAGGCGGGCAGAGCCACACCGCCGGTCACGTCATCACTCATTTCACCGCCAAAGGTCAGCACAGCGGCAATGCGGTTGGCGTTCCGCGTCAGACAGTTGTTGACAAATGTGGCGCCGGAGCCTTCCGCGATGACATAAAGCATATTGTTGAAGGTACGGCGCTCATACTCGCCAGCAGGCGGCGTGAAGGAGACAATCCTGCCGCCGGCCAGGTAGACCTGAGACTCGTAGTACAGATTTACATCCTCTTCCGTGTAATTCTCTCCGTTCAAGGGCTCGGGAACAATGAGAAAGGCGGAGTTGGCCTCCGCGATCTCGACCAATCCCAGCTCGGTCAGCCCGGCGAAAGCTTCCTCCTGGGAGGCGTAGGGCGTATCTGGGTAGACCAGAATGACCGGGTTCAGCTGGCCTGACATCATGTCAAAGTTGTGGTACTCGCTGGGCGTGTACAGGTAGAAGGCGTAATCGCCCTCTGGAGTCCAGGGGCTCTCCGTGGAGGCGGTCTCCGCCTTGGTCATCCGGACAAAAGTTCCACTCGAGTTCGGCGCCTCTGCCGCGAGCGCCTGCGTGCCGAGTCCCAACAGCATACAAACAGCCATCGCAAATGAAAGAAGCGGCCTCAGTGCTTTTTTTCTGTGCATTTTAATTCCTCCTTAACCATGCAACCGTTGGCTTCCTCTTTAGAGCAGCACCCAAAAATAATGAGAAAAGTTCAGCGGTCCAAAAGAAGCATAACATCGTTGTCCTCCTTGACGGGCGTCAGCCCGCCTGCGTCGTCCGCCTTGTTTTGCCTCTTTTGTCCTCGCTTCCCTTTTTATCATTATTTTCGTGTCCTGCTCTAGTTTAGCATAGGCGGCTTTGGCAGGCAAACATCGGTTTTTCTGTTTCGGCCACAGTAGAAAGACTGTGGAGAATTCAAGAGCCTGACAGATCATTGACAGGAGGACACGGAAGTGCCGCGCCCATTTCTTTTAAAATGGAACAGTTTCCCATGCAAAAGCGCACATCCAGAAATTTTAACATCACCATATTTACTCATTATAGTAGCTAATGTCCAGGGTATCAGTTCTGCTTTAGATTTTGTATCGAATGATTTTTCGTTCCGAACATAACAGAGCGTTTGTCTATCGTTTGGATTGAGCCAGCCGCACAGCCGCAAATGCGAGGGCTGACAGCGCGGCCAACATCAGCACGCCGTCCACGCGTACGGCCCAGTCGGGGAGCGGGACCAAAAACCGGTTGACCGCCATGACCAGCACGGTCAGAAGCAGGACGGCCCAGCTGGCTATGAAAATACGCTTCATATAAAGTCCATCTCCTGTTCCAGCAGGCGCCTCATATCCTCCGGCATGGGCTGTGAAAACGTCATCTGCTCCTTTGTGACAGGGTGCCGGAAGGACAGCTCCGCCGAGTGGAGCGCCGGCCGTGGGATGACCTCCGGCGCTTCGGTCCCGTAAAGAAAATCTCCTGTCAGCGGATGCCCAATATACGCCATGTGAACCCGAATCTGATGGGTCCGTCCGGTTTCCAGCACCAGCCGCAGCAGGGCCCGGCCCTGGACAGAGGCCAGCGTTTCATAGTGAGTCCGGGCGGGCAGTCCGTCCGGACGGACCTCCTGCTGAATCAAGGACTCCGGAACCCGGCCCAGCGGCGCGTCCACCACGCCGGCGGGCGGATCCGGCACACCCTCGCACACAGCCAGGTAGGTCCGGCGGAACTGGTCCGTGTGCAGCTGACAGCGCAGCTGGTCCTGGGCGTGGGCGTGTTTCGCCACCACCAGCAGGCCAGAGGTCCCCTTATCCAGCCGGTGGACCGGGTGGAAATCCGCCAAAACGCCAGATGTTTCGTAATATGCAAGCAGAAAATTACCAATGGTATCGTCATAGTGGCCCGGCCCAGGGTGGACCGGCACGCCGGAAGCCTTGTTCAGCACCACCAGGTCTTCGTCCTCATACACCAGATCCAGAGGACCGGGAACCGGGAGAATCTCGCTTTTGACTTCCGTATCCCCCACCCGGACGGAGAGCAGCTGGCCCGCCTGAACCACTGCCCGGACACTGACCCGCGCTCCGTCCAGAAGGATACCGTCCTCCAGCCATTTGACCCGGCGGAGAACCGTACCGGACAGCTCCAGTTCCCGGCGGAGCAGCGTCCGAACGGTCTGGCCGGCTAATTCAGGTCCAACAGGAAATTCTAACCGGCGGCTGGTCATAGGGTTTTGGAAAAGTAGACGTTGGCCAGCACAAAGGAGAGGGCGTAAACCGTCATGGCGGCCAGCAGGGCCCTGAATGCGTCGTAACTGAAGGGGAGCACCACAAACAGAGCTGCTGCGCTCAGGAAAAAGCAGACCACTCCGGCCACCTGGAAGGACTGGTTGACAATGGTCTTTTCCCGCTCGTCCTCCTCCTGGACCTGGGCCCGCTTCCGGGCCTCCGGGCGGCGGATGAGATACTGAGCGCGAATCAACAGAATCAGTGCGCCCAACAGAATACCGGAGCCCGCGCCCAGGTAGAAGCCTTGGGCGAAGGGGGGCAAATCGCTTTCCGGAACCAGCAGGAAGTAGCTGATCATGGCTACACAACCCACCAGCAGCAGGCCGGCGGCGGCAGCGCGGCGCAAACGCAGCGTCTTTTCAAAGTCGCCGGGAATATGCAGAAAAGATTTCATCATCATAACAATATCACCTCATTTGTCGTTGGGAACCCAGTCTAAAGTTCTTTTTTGCATCTTTTTTTCTTTCGAGAAAAAAGATGAGAAACCATCAAAAATGCAAATACGTTTCCTTCCAAGCCCTGATCCCCGCAGTCCGTTCCGGACTCAGGAAGATCAGGCCCATCAGCATCAATCCGGCGGTAAACCCCTGAAACAGGCACATAATGTTGTCCGGCAGCAGCCCCGGAAACCTATAGCGGAGCAGCAGCAGCACCGCGTTTAAGATGACACCCCAGTACAGGGCGGGATTACAAGCGTTTTGACGGTTCGACTTGCGGTTCATCATGATTCCTCCTCAAATAAAAACAATTCCTCAATGGTGGTTCCAAAACAGACGGCCAGCTTGTGGGCCAGGAGCAGCGAGGCGTTATAACGCCCATTCTCCAGCGAAATAATGGTTTGCCGCGTCACCTGGACCCGTTCCGCCAAGTCCTCTTGGGTCCAGTTCCGGGTCCGGCGCAGCTCACTGATGCGGTTCCTCATATGCTTCCTCCTCTGTAAAGGTTCCTTTACAATGAAGAGTATAGCACGCTTTACATCTCGTGTCAAGGGAACTTTACAAGAAAGTAGGATGAGTGCGGGAAAACTTTTCCCGCACTCATCCCGCAGCTTGCCGGACAAGAGGAACTTTAAAATAGGATGAGAAAACGGCCAGGGCTTTGCGTGGGGGGATAGTGTGAAAGGGGGGCGAAGCCCCCGCTTTCGCGTGCAGTCACCCGCCCGCAGGCGGCCGGTTTCGTCAGAATGACGAAACCGGCTACAGGCTGTCGAGAAACTCGACAGCCTGTAGGATGAGTGCGGGAAAACTTTTCCCGCACTCATCCCGTCTAACAAACAGAGCGCAGCAGAAAGGAGGCGGCGGACATTGTACGCAAGACAGGAGCGGTGGGAGCTGGTGGCTGACTACGCGGTCAGCGGCCAAGATTACTTCTACCGCCTGGCCTACGGTCAGGTACGGGACCGGGAGGCGGCGCTGGATATCGTTCAGGAGGCCATTGCCAAAGCCCTGGACAAAGCCCACACCCTGCGGGAGCCCAATTATCTGAAAACCTGGTTTTACCGCATCCTCATCAACGAGTGCATGGACTACTTCCGTCGAAACCGGAACGTCATCCCTCTGGAGGAATCCCTCGACCTGCGTGCGGAGGGCGGAATCGACCCGGGCGACCGGGTGGACCTCTACGACGCCCTGGCCAAGCTGGAGGAGCGGGAAAGGCTGGTGGTCCAGCTCCGTTTTTTCGAGGACATGAAGCTGGAGGAAATCTCCCGCGTCACAGACACCAATCTGAACACCGTAAAAACACGGCTGTACGGCGCTCTGCGGAAGCTGCGGGTGCTGACAGGAGAGGAGGTGGACCAGTATGAACGAGAAGCTGGCAGAGGCCCGAAAGCGTTATGAAGCCGTCCCCATTCCGGCGGAGCTGAGCGCTCAAGTCAACCGATCCATTCAGAAAAGCCGCCGGAAACGGGCTGGACACCGGCGCTGGGTCCGGGCAGCCTGTCTGGCCGCAGGCTTTTGCTGCGCGTTTGTGCTGACGGTCACCCTGGACCCGGTTACGGCGCGGGCGCTGGAACCCATCCCCATCCTTGGGGGGCTGGTCCGGGTGGTCACAGGTCAGGAGTATTACGAAAAGGACCAGAGCAAGGATATCCATGTGACCCGGCCAGAGCTGGTGTCTGACGGCGCCGGGACAGCGCTGACCGGCCGGATCAATGAAGAGATTAACGCTCGGATTGACGCCTTGATCGCGGAGGCCGAAGAGCGGGCGGAAGAGACCTATCAGGCCTGGAACGAGACCAGAACGGACGGGGACGAATTCTTCCTCCCGGTAGATGTATCAGTGAATTATGAGGTCAAATGCAGCTCTGGGGACATTCTCTCCTTTGTGCTTTACGAATCGGAGGTTCGGGCCAGCAGCTACACAGCGGTTTACACCTACAATCTGGACCTGACCAACGGGAAGGAGCTGACTCTTCGTGACCTGCTGGGCCCGGAGTGGAAGTCCATCGCCAACCAGGCCGTGAAAATCGGCATCTACCAACGCAGCAAGATTGAAGGCAACGTCTACTTCAACATGGAGGAGTTCGGCACGGAATTTGAGTCCATTGAGGACGATCAGCCCTTCTATATCAATGAGGCGGGCAATCCGGTGCTGATGTTTGAAAAGTACGAGATTGCGCCCGGCTATATGGGTGAGCAGGAATTTGAAATTCAGCTGCAAACGGAACCGTAAAAGGGAAAGGCCGCACAAGCGGCCTTTCCCTTTTTCAGGACTCCGGGGCATCCTTTTGAAATTCCAGAATATCGCCCGCTTCACAGTCCAGCACCTCGCAAATAGCCGCGAGGGTGGAAAAGCGGATGGCGGTCACGTGATTGTTTTTGATTTTGGAGAGGTTGACGTTGGAGATGCCCACCCGCTCGGCCAGCTCGTTCAAGGAGATTTTCCGCTCCACCATCATCCGGTCCAGGCGCAGGACGATTTTTCCCATTTGTATGCCCCCCTCACAGAAGTCCGTCAACCTCTTTTTCGAGTTCCACTCCACGGGCGAAAACCTGAGTCAGGCAAAGCACGAGAATGCCCATAAGAAAACTGTCCCCACTTGAATGGACCTCCAGCGGCCTCAGTCCTGACAGCAAGATGCCAAGACAGACGCTGACCATTGGAATCGAGATGGCAAAAGCCCCCATTCTTTCTAATCTGCAAACATTTTCCGCCTGAAATGGTGTGACTCCCTCAGATTTTTTGATAATCAGGTAAAGATTTCGGAATACTAGGGCCATAAGGACAAAGACAATTACCGCGCCCAGAGCAAACAGGCAAAAGGTTGTCTTATCTATGTTTCCATCCGAAACAGCCACGGTTACACCCCAGCCATAGATCGAAAGCTCCATCTTGTCTTCTGTCAGGTCAATCCCAACGAAATATCCAAGCCACTGCGGGGCAAACGCACAACAACCCGCCGCAGCTGCCATGAGTGCTGCCCCCACCCAATGTGCAACTTCTGTGATCTTCGTAACAATTTTTGCGAGCCTGAACATTTGTCATGCCTCCCCTGATAGAAAATGAATCGGTCTGCTGTTTTCTGACAGAAACAGCATAGCACAGAAATTTATCTTTGTCAATAAATTCTTAATGATTATCATTAAATTATATGTAGCAAAGATAAAAATCAGGGCCGCTTCCGAAACAGGAAGCGGCCCCGGTAATGCACCATTTTCTGATAGAACCAGTTTAAAGTTCTTTTGCTTCTTTTCTTTCAAGAAAAGAAGTTAAAGCTCCGGCAGGGAGGCGGCGGCCATGGACTGGCCCACGCGGCGGAAGGTCTCGTCCGGCAGCTCTGGGAACATCTTGCCCGCGCACTCCGGATACTCCTCGGCCAGCACCCGCTTGGCGTTCTCCAGGATGAGATCGCCGCCCTTGCCGCTCATCACCCGGCCCAGCAGCAGCACATGCTTGCAGTGATACAAGTCATAGTAGTAAGCCAGCGTGTGGCCCAGATACACGCCAATGGACTCGTAAACGGAAGCCGCGGCCTCGCTGCCCTCTTCCATCAGCTTCTGTACCACCTTCAGCTTTTCCGCCGGAGAAAGAGACGGGTCCAGCTCAATGCCCGCCCGGGGCGCCAGCTTAATCACGCCGTCCTGAGAGAAATACTTGACGCCGCAACCGATGTCGTGGCTCCACTCGTCCTCCATGGCGCCGGGCTGAGCGTCCACCGGCACAAAGGCCAGCTCGTTGAGCCAGCCGGTGATCCGGCCTTCCTCGTCCACATAGCCCACGGCCTCGCTGGTGCCCATGGCAATGCCCAGCACGTTGTTGTCCTTCAGGCTCATGGTGCCGGCCAGGGCGGACACGTCGCCGTCGTTGACTACCTCATAGGGCACATTTCCAAAGGTGTCCGTGATGGCCCGGATATAAATATCCTTCACCTTGGCGTCGAACAAATCTTTGGGCACCTGGAGGAACAGGGAGGCGTTCATGGTCCGGTGGTTGATATACACACCAGCGGAGGAGACGCCCACTGCGTCCACCCGGGGCATGTGCTCCGCGGCGGACTTGAGCGCCGCCACAATGCCGTCATAGTGATAATCCGGGTCGGAATTGATCTTGGGGAACCACACCACTTCCTCAGAGTAAACGGTTTCGCCGTCCACCACCGCAGACACCTTGCGGTCGCTTCCGCCGGCGTCAAAGCCGATGCGGCAGCCCTCCAGGTGGCCGCCCATGGCCTTGGGCGCGTCCTTCGCCTCCGGAATCTCATCCACAAAGACCACCTCGAAGGGATGCTCGAACACGTTGGCCATATAGTCAAAATCAAAGTCCTGCTCGTCCCCGGCGCTGTAGGCCTTCTTCAGATACTCATAGGTGCCCTCGTCGCCGCTGACATAGACCTTGTAGCCGCCCTTCATCCACAGGATGGTCTTGACCAGGCGGTTCACATAATAATGGTCGGCCTCCGCCATTTCCGGCGTGCCGTGGACAAAGGTATGACAGGCGGCCATCTGGCCGTCCGCCCGCTCCACGGCAATGCCGACGGGCTTCTTCGCCGTGTGCAGGAAGGAACGGTTGTACTTCAGAATAGGCATAAACTCCGGGTCCAGCTTGGGCGCGTTTTTGACTTCAATTTCGATTCCATATCGATTCATTTTGTTTGCCTCCCTCATTCATTGTCCTGCAAATCTACGCGGGCTCGCCCGCCGGTTCTATGGCTTGATGATACCATAAATTCACGCTGGTGTCACGCTATTTCTGCAAGAGAAATCAACCGAACTTCTGAGAAGCTGGACCCAGCGCCTCAGCACACATCTTTGCGGCCCAAATCCCTAAATTCCGGTCAGGTCAAACTCCGGCGTATAGGCCCGGCGGGCGCTCTCCCGGCCCTGACAGAAGCCCTTCAGCCCCAGATTTTCCATGTAGGACTCCGCGGAGCGGATTTCTCCGGCCCGCAGGGTCCGGTCGATTTCCGGGAACTCCTTGGCACGGCCCCAGGGGGTGTACTGGCTCATCAGGGAAAACAGCACAGTTTCCGGCGGGAAGGTCTCCGCTGCCCAGTCCATCACCCGCTTTGCCTCATTGAGCTGGCCGGGCAGAATCAGATGCCGGATGATAACGCCCTGGAGAAGCAGGCCGTCTTCGTCGAACCGGCAGGGGCCCGTTTGGCGCACCATCTCCCGAATGGCGGCAGCGGCAATTTCCGGATAATTGGCGGCGCTGGAGTACCGCCGGGCCAGCTCCGGAGTCCGGTATTTCAGATCAGGCAGGTAAATTCGCACCTGTCCTTCCAGAGTACGCAGGGTCTCCACCTTGTCGTAGCCGCCCGAGTTCCACACCACGGGCACCGGCAGAGGGCGGCGGCACAGCAGCTCACGGATGACATGGGCGTAATGGGTGGGATTGACAAGGTTGATGTTATGGGCCCCTTGGGCGATCAGCTCGCCGCAGATGTCCGCCAGCCGGTCCAGTGAGACGGCTTTGCCGAAATTCTGATGGCTGATTTCGTCGTTCTGACAGAAGACACAGCCCAGAGAGCAGCCGGAGAAAAAGATGGTTCCGGAACCGTTGAAGCCGGAAATGGGCGGCTCCTCCCAATGGTGAAGGGCCGCCCGGGCCAGCACGGGGGCTTCCGGCATCCGGCAGAGGCCTTGGCCACGCTCCGGGCTCCGCTGCGCGCCGCAGGAACGAGGGCATAGATTGCAGATCATAGGCAATGACTCCTGACTCCGTTTTACAGTTTAAGAGAGGCGGGCCTTGCGGCCCGCCTCTTTTCTGTTCTTTTCTTGAAAGAAAAGAACCAAAAGAACTTTAAGCGCCAACAGCGGACTTGAGGGCCTCCACCCGGTCCATGTTCTCCCATTTGACATTCAAATCGGTCCGGCCCATGTGTCCATAGGCGGCCAGCTGCCGGTAAATGGGCTTCCGCAGGTCCAGGTCCCGGATAATGGCCGCGGGCCGGAGGTCAAACACCTTCTGGACCGCCTGGGCCAGCACATCGTCGGCCACCATACCGGTGCCGAAGGTATCCACCATGACGGAGACGGGCTGAGCCACGCCAATGGCGTAGGCCAGCTGTACCTGGCACCGCTTGGCAAGTCCCGCGGCCACCACGTTCTTCGCCGCGTAGCGGGCGGCGTAGGCCGCGGAGCGGTCCACCTTGGTGGGGTCCTTGCCGGAGAACGCGCCGCCGCCGTGAGGGGCGCTTCCGCCGTATGTATCCACGATGATCTTCCGCCCGGTCAGGCCGGAGTCGCCCATGGGTCCGCCAATGACAAACCGGCCGGTGGGATTGACGTAAATCTTTGTGTTTTCGTCCATCAGCCCCTCGGGAATGGTGGGCTTGATGACCAGCTCCGTCATGTCCTTGCGGATCTGCTCCAGCGTGGCCTCCGGGTCGTGCTGGGTGGAAACAACCACCGCGTCCACCCGAACCGGTACGTTGTGCTCATCGTACTCCACCGTCACCTGGGTCTTGCCGTCCGGCCGCAGATAGTCCACCAGCTTCCGCTTCCGGACCTCCGCCAGCCGCATGGCCATCTTCTGGGCCAGGGAAATGGCCATGGGCATCAGCTCCGGCGTCTCGTCGCAGGCGTAGCCGAACATCATGCCCTGGTCGCCCGCGCCGTTGTCCAGCTCGTCGTCCATGCGGCCCTCTTTCGCCTCCAGCGCCTTGTCCACGCCCATGGCAATGTCCGGAGACTGCTCGTGAATGGAGGTCATCACCGCACAGGTCTCGCAGTCAAAGCCCATCTTGGCCCGGTCGTAGCCAATGCCCCGAACCACGTCCCGAACAATGCTGGGAATGTCCACATAGGCGGAGGTGGTAATCTCACCCATCAGGCTGACAATGCCTGTGGTGGTGGTGGTCTCGCAGGCCACACGGGCCATGGGGTCCTGCTCAATGATAGCGTCCAGCACCGCGTCAGATACCTGATCGCAGAGCTTGTCGGGATGTCCTTCCGTTACGGATTCCGAGGTAAAGAGGTAGTGTGCCATTCAGATCATTTCCTTTCTGTACTGCGGGAGGGAGAAAAAGACGCTTTGCCGGGAACCGGCAAAGCGTCTGGAATATCCCATCCTCATCTTTCGATTCCTCGCCGGATTTGGCACCTTGAAAAACAGGTTGCCGGGCTTCATTGGGCCGGTCCCTCCACCACTCTTGATAAGGCTATTCACTTGTCGTCTTTATTCTATCAGCTTTTTTCGATTTGTCAACTGTCTGATGAAGGGGGAGCATCCAAGACGTGCAGTTATCAGTCAAAGGGGCGCGCAGATCGATGATAACAATTTCACAATGTCTATACCATTTGGCATATTTTGTGAAGAATATTGGCTGAAAACTTGAGTCTGACAGCTTTTATCGTACCGTGGCGAAATCTATAATTCCATTTCCACGGCAAGAATTCCTATGCAGCAGTGCGTCAATATTAATATATTGCCCAAAGATGGAGCGTAGTATCAAAATTTGCATGTTGAATTTGCCAAAAAGCGAGCGCGATTTTCTATAGTTTTTTCAATTGAAAAATACTATACATTCGGTATAATGATGACTATGATACTGGGCCTTTTTGGATTGGAGGCCGTCGTTTCCTAATTTTGAAGATGATTCCAGAGAAGGGAGGTCGATCCGCGACAGCGCAGAAACAAACCCGCATGGAGGCTATGAGGATTTGAAAGAGAGGACGAATGTATGAAGAAAAAGTGGACCCGATTGATGGCCCTGTTCCTGTCCGTTTGCATGGTGCTTTCCCTTTCTTCCGGCGCTCTGGCGCTGGGTGTGGAAGAACTGTCTGAGACAGAAAAAACGGACACCCTCCTAGTACCCGATCAGGGGGCTGAGGATACCCTCCAGGAAGAACAGGACGAAATCACTCAGGCGCTAACGCCTGAGCCGTCGAGTGACTCGACGGCTGATTTCCAGTTGAATACAGAGGAGGAAACCGGCATGCCGGAGGAAAATGACTCCGATGTGCCGGAAGAGGATGAGCTCAGCTGGCTGCCGGTTTCCTTCCAAACGACAGAGGAAGAGCCCTCTGAGACGGCTATTTACCTCGCCTGCGGCGAGGACGGCTGGACCACCGCTGAGGCTCCCTGCGGCCTCTGGTTCTATTGGACCGAGGGGGACGATCTGCTCTATTGCGCGATTGACGGTGAGACCTATGAGCCCGTCGAAGCGTTTGCCTACGAGCTGTCGGAGGGCGTCTGCACGATTCTCAACGAAGACGAGGCGGAGGAGCGGTATTATGCCGCCGGGGCTGAGGAGAACGGCGCTTACTACATCTGGTACGAGATTGTGACCGAAGAGGACGAAGTCACAGAGGATGAGGAAGCCACAGGCAACAACGAAGCGGCGCCCATCCAGGACGGCAGCGTGTATACGCCGGAGGATGCTGAAAGCGATGGCCTGACGGTGCATTACTTGAGTTGGACGCCGCAAAATAATGGTGGATGGTATACCAGTACGATTGTGGATTCTGTCCATCTATATGAAGAAGGTGGAACAAACTTAGCAAACAGTATAGACGCTGGAAGCAAATATGCGATTGCGTATACTGCTGGCAACACTCGCAAGTATATGTATGCACCTTTCCAGCAAACTTCAGCTACAGCTCAAGCCGATTATACTGAGAACTTTTCACTGTTCACTTTTGAACTGGTTGACAGCGGGTTCGCTAATGCGTATGTAATTCACTCTGTGAAGGACACAAGCCTGTATTTGACCGGTGAAGCATGCACCTACACAGCAGGCGGAAACACATACCATCAGCTCAGGCTTGCCAACCAAGGCACTACGTTCTATACCAATGCAGTAGATGCAGATAGCGAGAACGGCTCCTACTACATATGGTACACAACGGAGCCGGAAGTTCCGCCAACCGAACCGTGGAATCCTGCCAACACCTACAAGGCACAGTTGGGTAACAACAGCAATTTTTCCGGCGAAGTTGTTTCGCTGGAAAATGCACTGTACACATTCGCAAGTTCCGGAAATGGCTATCAAATTTCGGCAACTGTTCCCGGTGAGGACGCAACGGTGTATCTAAACATTGGCGGAAACTTTGGTAACACAAAGGCCCCGTCGATCCCCAACAAAAGCACTGCGGCAGTCGTTTCGATTGACAACGGGGCCGGTGTCGGCTTCTTCTATTTGAGAGACACCAGTTCCCTCCATTTCCCCGGTGCAAATGGAGCTATTCATTGGAACCGTTGCACCAATCCATGCGGAGCTGCACACAACATCGCTCTGTTCTATCCGCTTGGTGAGGGGGATACATCTTCCGAGGAAATTCCAGGCTATGTGCGGCTCACAGCGATTGATGACATCCAAGATGAGGGGAAATATCTGCTCGCCGCTACAGCCGGAAACGAGTGGTATGTGTTGTATCCTTCCTCTAACACAAATACCACAGAGCCTTACTCCCACATTGCCAAGGTCGTTCCCCCAGATGCAGAGTCCTTTAACGTGCTTGGCGGGGACATCGCTCAGATGTTCGATGACTCCACTGACAACACCTGGGTTTTCACCGGCGGCGCAGACGTAGAGGGCGGCTTCGAGCAGACCCGCGGCCAGCGCAACTTCGTGGGCCAGTTTGAGGAGTATATCCGTTGGACGAATACCGCGAATGCCAATAATGGCGCGGACCCCACCCGCCAGCGGTACACCATCAATGTTGCCACAGCCAGCCAGGACCTGGCCGAAGTGGTCGGAAGCTGGGATTCTCTGGTTACTCCCTGCAATCCCCGCGCTGTGGCCTATATGATGCAGTCCGGAGATTCCGAGGCGGACTTGAACGTCTTTATTGACAAGGCCCTCGCCCTTCGGAATGATACCGGCTTTGCGGTAATTCAGACCCTGAACGGAGAAGGGAATGAAACCGTAGACAGCGTTGTGGACACATATTCCAGCGACCCCGGTTATACCCGCATCGTTGTGGTGAAGCACACCCTCGACAGTCCCATGCTCACAGGCAGCGGCCATTATGAGCTGGGCAGACAGCTGGCAGAAGCCACTTTTGGCTCCTCGGCAAACTATCCCTGTGCACAGGGGGTTGACAACTTCGAGGAGGCAGAGCAGCCCGATGTTTATAGTAGCAGCGCTCCCGAAGTGAGCTTTGCTGGCGGCAATATGACCATCAGAAATACCGGCGGTTTCGTCTATGAGCTCCGCCTGGATGCCGGCATCACCGTCAGCGGCAGCGCCGTTGATGAAGCTGCCGTCAGCGGACTGCCCGAGGGCGAGGCTTATACCCTGGTAGTCCGTTCCGCTGACGGCCGCACCCAGTACAGGACTACCTATGGTACGGCCGGCGGCAATACCGCCAATGGGCCCGCGCTCACTTCGCGGCAAGAGGAAATTGCCGGGCTAGTGAGCAGCGAAGAGCCCCTGACCTGGCTGTTCATGGGTGACTCCATCACCCACGGTGCGCTGTGGACCAAGGGTTATGATTCTGTGCCCCAGACCTTCGACAAGTATCTGGACTTCCTGGGACGAAATCAGGATGTGGTCATCAACACCGCCGTGTCCGGCGCCACTGCCGGTTCCACGCTCAGGACCATCGAGCACCGGCTGGAGCAGTACACCCCCGATGTGGTGGCGATCATGCTGGGCACCAACGACGCGGCAAACTCGTATAGTGATGGCGGCAGCTATGAGGCTAATCTTGAGGCCATCATAAGTGCCGTAAGAGCCAAAAATCCTGACGCGGTTATCGTCCTGCGCTCCCCCACCGGGCATTGGACTGGCAGTAATGTTGTGCCGTACTGTGAGACGATGAAGCGGGTCGCTGAAGCGCATGGCCTCATCTATGTCGATCAGTACACAGAGACCCAGGAAGCGCTGGATACCTATTCCTCCTGGATCAAGGGCAGTCAGCTGTTCTACGGCAACAACCTCCATCCCGGCGCGCTGGGGCAGCTGGCTATGGCGAAGATGTTTATCAAAGCCATCGGCCTCTGGGATGAGGACACGCCCATCGCGAACCTGGACTACGTGGCGACCACTCCGGAAACCTCCACGGTTGTCCCTGAGGTCACCTGGACAACCGCGGAAGACGGTACTGCCACGCTGGCCCTTGCCTCCATGGCAGGATACGGCCAGACCACCCTCTCCGCCACAAAGGACGGTCAGACCTGGTCTGTCACCGCCAAGGCAGGGAAGACGGCGGAACTGCCGGTTCCCGGCGGGGTGTACACGGTAAACGTGACCGCCGTCAGCACCAGCGCGGCGAAGACCGTGACCTTCGCGGCGCAGACGGTTGATACGGCGGAGAAATCTCCTGAGCAGCCCACCGGCCCCATTGAGTTCACCCGCAGCCTGGAAGCCGCAATTGCGGACCCGGCCACCAAGGTCAGGTATCTCTCCTTCGGTGGCAGCTGGACCGCCAGCGACAGCGCGTATGAGGTGAAGCTGTACCAGGGCAGCGACGGCACACTGGACACGGATGGCGTAGATGTTGGCAACTATGTTATTTTCGCGCCTGTTGTAACAGATGGAAGGATGCCTCGCTTTATGCACTACAGCACTGATAAGACCAATCAGTGCCAGCATACAGCAAACACTGTCCCGGAGACAGTATCCACAAGCGACCTCGACCATTTGTTCACATTCGCGCCGGATGGAAAGGGCGGGTGCACCATCCGCACCGTTCGGACGGCCGCCAGCACCGTATATCTGAGCACGACGGCCTCCGGCAGCCAGCTGGCCTTTGTCAGCGAACCGGTGTCCTTCAACGTCACCCTGGCAAACAACGACGGATCCTACTACATCTGGTGGGAGGAAGAGGCGGAGGAAGTCCTCGTTCCCGGTGCTCCGCCACAGCTTCCGCTGCTCTACAATGAAGCATACCAGCGCTCCTCCGGTCCACTGGAAGAGGGCGTGTACGCCATCGTGGCGACGACGACGGACACGGACACGAATCGGCGAGCTCGCATCATGCATCCGCTTATGAACGGCAGCACGCCTAAGCTCGATCAGTGGCAGATTGAGGAAGGGGAAACCATCGACGGAGCGGCCATAAGAATCACAAAAGAAGAGCACTCCCTGCTGGTTGAACAGAGCGGCGGCGGCTACACCTTCCAGGTGTTGGGCGGCTCCGCGAAGGGGAAATATCTCTCCGGCGGCGCAGGAACACTCACGCTGAGCGATACCCCCACCAGCTTTACAGCTGAAGCCGTGGAGGGCGGCGGCTATTACCTGCGCTGGAGTTCCGGCAGTACCTCCTACTGTGTGGGCTGGAATGACAGCTGGTGTGCACAGACCGAGAATTACCGGGTCAACCTCTACAAGGGCATTCCCGCCGAACCAGACCTGGCTGAGACCGGGTTCAGCGGCACCAGCACCGAGGGCCCCCTTGTCCGGGGGGATACCAACAGCTACTTCCGTATCCCCTCCCTGATTACCTTGAACAACGGCTGGATTGTGGCCTCCTCCGATATCCGCTGGCGCGGCACCGGCGATAATCCCAGCAACATTGACACCATCGTTTCCATCTCCAAGGATGATGGCGCAACCTGGGACTGGGAGGTTGTCAACTACTTTGCCGACCATGCCACCACCTCCAGCAACCCTTCCAGCACGGCCTTTATCGATCCCTCCTTCGTTCAGAGCGAAAAGGACGGGACCGTGTGGATGATCGTGGACGCCACCCCGGCTTATGGCGGCCTCATGTCCGGAAACCGGATGCTTCCTTCCAGTCACCCCGCCAACTCCGGCTTTGACGAGCGGGGGCGTGTGCTGGTGGGCTACATCCCCGATGTGACCACGGACACGTACCACCCGGAAAGGGGGCAGTACAGCTACGATTACCGGGTAGACCTGCATGCTGCCAGTGATGTCACGGCGGAGAACACAAAGGGTGATGTGGTCACGCTCTACCCTATCTGTTACGAAATAAACGAAACCCCAACCAACTACTATGCGGATGCCTTTGCCAATGTTTACTATGATTACGGCGGAAGCAGAGGCATTGAGCCCGTACTGGTCCAGCAGATGGGCAGCAACAAGCTCATCCACAGCAATTTGTTCTATCTCCAGTCGGAATGGAAGGTCCCCTGTACCTTCTACCTTATGGTCCGCAGCGCCAAGATTGGGGCTGACGGCCTGGTGTGGAATGATCCCTGCTTCATTGATGTGAAGAACCCCGGCGAGCGCTTTACCGGCGTCTGTCCCGGCCGCGGCACAGTTATCGAGGCCGGGGACCATGAGCGGATCATCTTCCCGCTGTACGACAACGCAACCGGCAATGAGCTGGCCAGCGTCACCTACTCCGACGACGGCGGACAGACCTGGCAGCGAGGCGCACGCGCCGCCCAGCTCAACGGCACCGGAAAGTCCAGTGAATCCCAAATTGTGGTGCTGCCCAACGGTGATCTTCGGATGTTCTCCCGCAACACCATCAACTATATTGGCTACACGGACAGCAGCGACAACGGACAGACCTGGGGCAAATATCAGAAGGACAACGAGCTGTACTCCCAGAATCCCGGCAACGGCTGCATGGTCTCCTTCATCAACGTGGAGGGCTATCTGGTCGCGCCGGACAACACGGTGTACGAGAACCTGATTATGGCCTCCTACCCCCGCGTGCAGCGGCACGAGGGCATCATCCGCATTGGCGCGATTCAGGATAAGGAAGGCTATCCCATCCAGTGGCTGGACAACGGGGATTATCTCCTCAGCGAAAACAACGCATTTATTTACTCCTGTCTGACGCAGCTGCGTAACCCGGATGGAACCTACCGCAACGAAGTTTCCGACCTGCCTGAGATGAACCTGAACAGCAACGTCCCCATTCCCTACCATCCAATCGACTTTGAACGGCTCCTGCCTGGCTGGACATTTACCATGGTGAAGCCCAGCGGCGAGCTGCCCACCCTGGAGCTGGACCAGTCCCTGCTGGATCTGGATGTTGGCAAGACCGGCACGGTCGAGGCCATCATCACCAACGCGGAAGGCGGCATCGTGACATGGAGCAGTTCCAACGAAGCCGTAGCTGCCGTTCAGAACGGCGTCGTGACCGCGGCAGCCTCCGGCCGTGCCGCCGTCACTGCCACACTGACTGTGAACGGGATCGTCCGCACTGCCGCGCTGGAGGTGGTGGTACAGGACGGTGAGACCATCGTTCTGCCCAGCATCTACGCGGATGGGATGACCCAGACAGAGGAATCCCTCTACCCCAAGCTCACCGGCGAACTGGCGGATGGTTTCTATGTCATCCGTGATCCCAACCCCGGTGACGGGAAAAACGCCCGTGCCATGCACAGCGCCAAGGGGGATACAAAAACCAACCAGTGCGGGTGCGCGGCAAGCAATGACATGGTGGCCCTCGGCTCCTGCGGCAACGCCCACCTGTGGCGCTTCACCCGCCAGGAAGACGGCACCTATACCATCGAATCTGCCGCAAATCCCGGAAAGTTCCTGACCAACACCGCCAGCGGCGGCCAGCTCGCGCTCAGTGAGACTGCCACCCGCTTTACCATTACAGGCGGCAATGGAAGCTACCAGATTACGGTAGGCAGCACGTCCCTCAGCTGTAAACCCGGCTGGGAAATGACCGCGGGCGGGAAGAGTCTGGAGCTCTACCAGCAGCATACCACCTACACCTGTACCGCCAGTACTGCTGGTCTGGAGCGGCTGATGGATGTGGCACGGGAGGCCGGTATTGAAATCCCCGCATCCTGCGACGCTGCCCTGGAACTCCAGAAGGTCTACAGCAGCACCGACAAAACCGAGGCCGAGACCTTGGC
The DNA here is from genome assembly GCA_022793095.1 of Oscillospiraceae bacterium. GTDB lineage: Bacteria > Bacillota > Clostridia > Oscillospirales > Oscillospiraceae > JAAWCD01. The sequence goes on from JAAWCD010000104.1 coordinate 24,835, forward strand.
AAACGCGGCGCAGGCCCAGATTGACGCGGCTGCCAAGGAGCTGTACGCGCTTCTGCGCGCCCCCAAGGAGCCGGTTGAGCCCAACCCGCCGGAGCCTCCTGTTGTCGAGCGCTACACCATCACCTATGTGGTGGACGGCGTAACGGCCGCCACCCAGACCTATGAGGCCGGCGCGGTTATCAGGCCCGCCGCCGCGTCCGGACGGCCTGGATATACCTTCCGGTGGAGCGGCCTGCCCACAACGATGCCGGAGACGGACATTATCGTGACTGGCGTCTACACAGCCATCCTCTACACCGTCACCTTCACCTACAACGGCAGCAGCACCGAGGTGATCTGCACCTATGGTGAGATACCCGCTGCCCCCGCGGTTCCGTCCTACACCAGCGGCAATTACCGCTATTACTTCAGCGGCTGGGACCATGAGATTGCGGCTGTGACCGAGGATACCGTCTATAACGCCCTGTACAGCCGCACCTATACCGGCGCGGACTACGACTACGATGATGATTATGACTATGTTCCCAGCAGGCCGGGCGGATCCGGCACCACCAATGTCCCTGATAACCCTGTCCCCGGTGTAGAGACTCCCGAGGAGGTGGAAATCATCGACGGGGATGTTCCTCTGGCGGACATGGTACTCCCGTTCGCGGACGTGAAGAGTACCGACTGGTATCGGGATGCTGTCGCCTACGTCCACAGTAAGGGGATGATGAATGGCACAACAGAGACGGACTTTGCCCCCCAGACCAGCCTCAGCCGTGGCATGATCGTCACCATCCTGCACCGCCTGGAGAATACCCCTGTTGCTGAAGCCGTGGCGTTCGTGGATGTACCGGCTGACAAGTACTACGCTGAGGCCGTGGCCTGGGCGCACCAGAACGGTGTCGTCACCGGTGTGTCCGCCACCCACTTCCTGCCGGAGCAGGATGCCAGCCGGGAGCAGCTGGCTGTGATCCTGTACCGCTACGCCCAGCTGAAGGGCTATGACACAACTGCCCGCGCCAATCTGTCCGGCTTCACGGACGCACCCAGCGTCAGCGGCTACGCCGTGGAGGCCATGCAGTGGGCTGTGGCCGTAGGCCTGATTAAGGGCAAGACCGAAACCACCTTGGTTCCCAGCGGGAGCGCGACCCGCGCTGAGGTGGCTGCCATCCTGATGCGTTTCTGCGAGAATGTTGTCAAATAAGCAAAACAGAGCGGGCGCAGCGGCTTGACGAATAGGCCTCCGGGCTCCGATAGCCAAAGGTCCCCCATCCGGTTTGAAACCAGATGGGGGACCTTTGTGTTCAGCAGAATTCTTTGCGTAGAATGGGACAGATTTAGTTAGAGCCTATCCCAGAATTCGGCGTGTGCAGATTGCGCCGTCAGATTTTCTGTCAAGGGAAGCCAAAATCCCCAGCAATCCTTTGTGGACTGCCGGGGATTTTGGTGAAGTATGGCGGAAAAGATGCAAGCAAGATGCGTGCGAATCAGTTTGAGATAGGATCTTAGGTTTTTTCCTGAAAAATCGTGCCGCAACGGCGGCAGGTGATGGAGATTTTCCCTTTTCCTCGGGGCACGCGCAGCTGGGCGCCGCAACTGGGACATTTGAAATAGCGGTGCTCCCGGTCCCGGGCCATGTTCCGCTTCTGGCGGAGCCAGGACAGCCAGGGCCCTGCCCATTTCATAAACTTCACATTCTCCAGCCTCCGGCGCTCCTGATTGCGGGAAAGCATGCGAAAGATGCCGAACAGCCACAGCACATCCGCCGCCAGGCGAAACAGGGTCAGACGGGACAGCGCCCCGGTCAGGGAACACAGCATGCCGGCCACCAGGAGAAACAGGGAAAGCTGGTCGGCGCCATACCGTCCGTACATCATTCGGCGAAGCCAGTTCATGGATTCACGCTCCTTGCGGTAAGTCCGGAAAGTCCGGGCATGAAACATAGCGGCCAGAGACCGTTACCGGTGCTGGCAGCACAACCGGCGTCCCGGCCAGAGGCCTAACGCCGTTTTTTGTTCTTCTTATCATACCGCATCCGAGCCGTTCCGTCAATGGAACGGAGCGGGTCAACCTGTAAACAAACTGTAAATCCTCCCCTCAGACGCCCGAAAAACAGCCCCGTCAGGCTTGCCTGACGGGGCTGCGATTACGAATCGTGGAGGCGTGTTCCTCACATCTTGACCGGTGCGGAGACACCCAGCAGGCCCAGGCCGTTTTCCAGCACAGCGCGGACTGTGTCCACCAGCTTCAGGCGGGCCTTGAGCACCGGCTCCGCTTCGCCCAGCAACCGGCACTCATTGTAAAACCGGTGGAAATCGCCCGCCAGCGACACCAGATAGCGGTTGACCCGGGAGGGATCGTAGTCCCGTGCGGCCAGCCGGATTTCCTCCGGGTACTGGGACAGGGCCTTCACAAGGGCCTGTTCCTCCGCTGTGGAGAACACTGAGGCGTCCACCTCTCCAGCGGCGGGGAGGTGGTTCCCCTCGCCCAGCACCCGTTCCACCAGGGTGCAGATGCGGGCGTGGGCGTACTGCACATAGTACACGGGATTTTCTGAGTCCTCCCGTACCGCCAGCCCCAGGTCAAAGTCCAGGGGGCTGGTGGAGGTCCGGGAATTGAAGAAATACCGGGCTGCGTCCACGCTGATTTCATCCAGCAGGTCGTGGAGGGCAATGGCTTTGCCGGTGCGCTTGGACATCCGAACCGGCTTGCCGTCCTGCAGCAGGTTCACCAGCTGCATCAGCACAATCACCAGCCGGTGTGACCCATCCAGCCCCAGACCGTCCAGCGCCGCCTGAAGCCGGGCCACATGGCCGTGGTGGTCTGCGCCCCAGACGTTGATTACCTTGTCAAAGCCCCGTTTCTCAAACTTGTTCCGGTGATAGGCGATATCCGCCGCGAAATAGGTGTAAAACCCGTTGGCCCTGCGGAGCACATCGTCCTTCAAGTCCAGCTTGTCCACCTGCTCCTGAGTTTTGCCCTCGTCCAGGTACTTTTTCTTCAGCAGCCCGGTGGTGTTCAGCCACAGGGCCCCGTCCTTCTCGTAGGTCCAGCCCCGATCGGCCAGCAGCGCCACCGTCTCCGCCACGTAGCCGGAGTTGTGCAGCTCCGACTCGAAAAACCACTGGTCGTACTCAATGCCGTACCGCTTCAAATCAGCCTTCATTTTCGGGATGTTGACTTCCAGGCCATATTCCGCCATAGCCGTCAGCCACGCCGCCTCCGACGTGTCCTCGCCGGGCCAGCTGTCCCCGGTCCGGGCCAGAAAGCCCTGGGCCAGCTCCCGAATGTCCTCCCCTTGATAGCCGTCCTCCGGGAAGGGGTAGTTCTCCTCCCCCAGGGTCAGCTGCATGCAGCGGGCATAGATGGACCGGGCAAACTTGTCAATCTGATTGCCCGCGTCGTTGACGTAGAACTCTTTCCAGGTCTCACAGCCAGCCCGGCTCAGCACATTGGCCAGGGTGTCCCCCAGCACGCCGCCCCGGGCGTTGCCCATGTGCATGGGACCGGTGGGGTTGGCGGAGACAAATTCCACCATGACCTTCCGGCTCTGTCCTTCGCCGCAGCTGCCGTAGCGGGGGCCTTCCGCCTCAATCTCCGCCAGCACCTGGCCGTACCAGCGGCTGGACAGCCGGAAGTTCAAAAAGCCGGGGCCCGCAATTTCTACGGCGCTGAAATAGCTCCCCTCCAAATCCATGTGATCCACCAGAGCCTGGGCAATGGCACGGGGAGCCATGTGCAGGGCTTTCGCCCCCGCCATGGCAAAGGAGGAGGCATAATCGCCGTTCCTCACGTCTTTGGGAATCTCAATGGTTCCCTGAATGGCCTGGCCGGGCGCCAGCACACCGGCCTGAGCCGCCTTTTCATAGGCGCCTTGGGTCAGAGCCGCAATCTGATCCTTGGCGGCCTGAATCATATTAGACATAGCAACGCTCTCCTCTGGTAATTGTATCTATATCTTATCGACAGATTCCCAGAATTTATTAAGAGCCTATCTCAAACTTATTCGCACGCATCTTGCCTGCATCGTTTCCGCCATGCTTCCCCAAAATCCCCGGCAATCCACAAAGGATTGCCTGCGGGTTTGGTTTCCCTTGGCGGAAAATCTGACGGCGCAATCTGCGTGCGCCGGATTCTGGGATAGGCTCTAAGCCCTTCCGCGCAAACAGCTTAAAGTTCTTTTGGCTTCCTTGAAGAAAAAGAAGCGGAAACTGTTACGACACCGGGCCGCGGGGACGGACCGTCACATGAAAGGAGTTTTCACCTGCCAGCGAGTGGTCCAGCTCGATGAGATAGGACACCTCAATCTCGCCCCCCGCGTCGCTCAGGTCGTGGTGAACCCTTGTGGCCGCTACCGCAATCTCCATCGACCCATAGGGCGTGTCATATAGCGAAAAATGCCGGAGCCGCTCCTCAAACACCATCTGAGAACAGACCGCGCCGGTTCGCTCCAGCGTGATGCGCTTCCCCGCCACCTGAAAGGTGGTCGTCGTTCCCTCCAGACCGGTGAGCTCGCTTTCCCGGTAGGAAAGACGCCAGCCCTGATCCTCCCGGCTCAATGTCCCCTCCGTCATCAGCTCAACCTGGTCGGAATCGCTGCCCTGGTAGTCCTGCATCCCTCGGATGGAAATGATTACATCTTTTGTCATGACAGTCCCTCATTTCTCATCGTCATTTTATGCTCCTTCAAAAGGCAGTCCATTATACCATGTCAGTTTTGGTTTGTCTACACAAACCGGTGTGAGATCTTCAATTCAACGCATATGACAGTTCCTGCGGTGCTTTCCTCAGCTTCGCGCCTTCAAATTCCTGAAACTACCTGGCTGAAATGCAGTTCATTCAGAGAGCAAAAACGGAATTTTTCTCATTGTCAGGTTTCTTAAGAAATTTTTCTGGAAATCATAAAGGAAATGAGCGTGCGCTCTTAATCAGCGCTGGGTAAACTGTCAATCATCCAGAACCATTCTTTTTCCGGCTTTCTAAGAAAAGAAGGAGATGATTTGATGAAACGCAGCGCAGTACCTGACCGGCAGCCCGTGGAGCGGCTGACGCCGGACCCGGAGCTGGGACTCACCTCCGCCCAGGCGGAGGAGCGGGCCCGGAAGGGCTGGCAGAACCGGGACCCCGGCCAGCACTCCAAAAGCGGCCTTCAGATTGTCTTGGACAATCTGTTTACCTTCTTTAACCTGCTTTTCCTCCTCTTCGCCCTGTGCCTCTTCGCCGTAGGTCAATACCGGGACACCCTCTTCCTGGGCATCGTGGCCGCAAATGTGCTCATCGGCATGGTCCAGGAATTCCGGGTCAAGCATACCCTGGACCGGATTTCCCTCCTCTCCGCCCCCACCGCCCTGGTGGTCCGGGACGGCCAGCAAAAAACCGTTCCTGCCGAAGAGCTGGTGCTGGACGACATCGTGCTGCTGTCCGCTGGAGATCAGGTCTGCGCCGATGCCGTTCTCTGCCAGGGCGCGGCAGAGGTCAACGAAGCCCTCCTCACCGGAGAGTCTGACCTCATCGCCAAGGCCCCCGGCGACCAACTCCTTTCGGGCAGCTTTCTGGCCGCCGGCAGCTGCACCGTCCGGCTGGACCAGGTGGGGGCCGGCTCTTACGCCGCCCGCACCGCAGGCGAGGCCAAGCGCCGCAGGAAAAGCCGCTCGGAGATGATGTGCTCCCTGGACCGGCTGCTCCGCTTCATCGGCGTGGCCATCGTTCCCTTGGGCAGCGTGATGCTCTACAAGCAGGTGGTCCTGCTGGGCGCCGGCCTCTCCTACGGCGTCAGCGCCGCCGTGGCCGCCATGATCGGCATGATCCCCGAAGGGCTCTACCTGCTGGTCAGCGTGGCCCTGGCCGTCAGCGCCATGAAGCTGGCCCGGAAGCAGACCCTGGTTCACGAGCTCTCCTGTATCGAGCACTTGGCCCGCGTGGATGTCCTCTGCTTGGACAAGACCGGCACCCTCACCGAAGGGGCCATGGAGGTCCTGGAGCTGCGGCCCATCGACCGGAGCGAAGAAGAGTTTTCCACCCTGCTGGGCCGCTTCGTGGACGGGGCCTCCAGCGGCAACGCCACCGCCAGAGCCCTCCGGGAGGCCTTCGGAAATCAGCCGGTCTCCTGGCAGGTGGAGCGAGAGGTCTTCTTCTCCTCCGAGCGGAAGTGGAGCGCCCTGCGGCTGGCGGACGGCCGGGAATTCCTGCTGGGTGCGCCGGAGCTGCTGCTGGGCGGCAGCTATCCGCTCTACGAGCCTGACCTCAGAGACGCCCTGACCGCCGGACGGCGGGTGCTGGCTCTGGCGCAGGGAAGAGGTGTGCTGGAGGAGGACGCCCTGACCGGCGTGCCGGAGCCCCTGGGCTTTGTGATTCTCTCCGACCGCCTGCGGGCCGGCGCGCGGGAAACCCTGAACTATTTCCGGGAGCAGGGGGTCACGGTGAAGGTCATCTCCGGCGACAACGCCCTGGCGGTGTCCGAGGCCGCTCAGCGGGCCGGGGTGGACCAGGCCGGGCGGTGCGTCAACCTGGAGTCCCTGCCCCAGGGAACGGACATGGCGGAGACCGCCGAGCGGTACACCGTATTCGGCCGGGTGACGCCCCAGCAGAAGCGGGAGCTCATTCGGGGCCTCCAACAGAAGGGCCACACGGTGGCCATGCTGGGGGACGGGGTGAACGACGTGCTGGCCCTGAAGGACGCGGACTGCTCCGTGGCCATGGCCTCTGGCAGCGACGCGGCTCAGCGGGTGTCCCAGCTGGTGCTTCTGAACTCCGGCTTCGCCGCGCTCCCTCAGGTGGTCAAGGAGGGAAGGCGGGTCATCAACAACATCGAGCGGTCCGCCTCGCTCTTCCTGGTGAAAAACATCTTCTCCTTCCTGGTCTCCCTGATTCTCCTGTTCCTGCCGGTGGTCTATCCCCTGGTGCCCGCCCAGATCAGCCTCATCAGCGGCCTGCTCATCGGCGTCCCCTCCTTCCTGCTCACCTTCGAGCCCTCCTATGAGCGGATTCAAGGGCATTTCCTCCGGAATGTGGCGCTCAACGCCCTGCCCGGCGGACTGGCCAATGTCGCCGTCATCTGTGTCCTGCTCTGGGCCAACACGGTCTTCCAGCTGCCGCTGGAGCAGCTGTCCACTGTATGCACCCTCCTGGTGGGGCTGAACGGCTTCCTGGTGCTCCTGTTCCTGTGCTGGCCGCTGACCCCCTTCCGCTTTGCGGTCCTGGCCCTGATGGGGGGCGGATTTGTGGGGGCGGTCCTCTTCCTGGGGCCGTTCTTCCAAATGGCGGAGCTGACCGCCCAGAGCTGGCGGCTCTTCCTCCCCCTGGCCGCCGCCGCGCCTGCCTTGATGGTGCTGCTCACCTTCCTCATCAGCCGGGTGAAGCTCCGCCTCCGCGGGCCCGCGGGCCGAGCTGTGCCGCATACGGCCTAACGGCCTAGACTCCTTCTTTTCTTTTGAAAAAGAAAAGAAGCAAAAGAAAACTTCAAGCTGGCGGATTTGGCAGGTTAACGTTCTTTTTGGTTCTTTTTCTTGCAAGAAAAAGAACAGAAATCATGAGGAAAGGAAGCGGAACTGGATGGACTGCTGTATTGTGATTCCCGCGTACCGTCCCAGCCCCGCCCTGATTGGCTACGCCGCCGAGCTCCTGGCCGCTCAATCCGGCCCGGTGGCCGTGGTGGACGACGGGGGCGGGCCCACTTACAACGATATCTTTGACGCGCTGGCGGACCTGCCTGGCTGCACTGTCCTCCGCCACCTTCAGAACCGGGGCAAGGGCGCGGCCATTAAGACCGCCATCCGCTGGTATCGGAACAGCGGCGCGGACCTGGCCGGCATTATCACCGCCGACTGTGACGGCCAGCACACCGTTCAGGATGTGCTCCGGCTGTCCGCGGCCCTGGCGGAGGCGCCGGACAGCTTGATTCTGGGCGTCCGGACCTTCGGCCCTGGCACCCCGCCCAAAAGCGCCGCCGGAAACCGGACCATCTCCAAGCTGCTGAGCGTCCTGTACGGCATTGAGCTGGAGGACACACAGACCGGCCTGCGGGCGCTGCCTAACCGGCTGCTGCCCACGCTGGAAACCCTGTCCGGCGACCGGTACGAATATGAGCTGAACATGCTCCTTCAGGCCAACCGCATGTGCGTCCCCTTTGTCACCGTGCCCATCGAAACCCTCTACTTCGACAACAATGCGGGCAGTCACTTCCGGGCCGTGACGGACACCCTCCGGATTGCCGCCCTGCTCGGCGCGGGTCTGGCGCAATACGCGCTGTCCTCCGCCGCCTCCGCCATTGTGGATGTGGCCTTCTACGGGCTGCTGGTCAAGTTTGTGCTGGACGGCCTGCCCTTCTCCACCCGGCTGGCCCTGGCTGCCGCCGCCGCGCGGGTGATTTCCTCCATCGTCAACTATACCTGCAACCGGAAGCTGCCTTACGTACAGAATGAGCGGATTTTTCCCACCCTTCTGCGGTACTATGCCCTTTGGGCCTGTCAGCTGGCAGCGTCCATCTCCCTGGTATGGGTGATCCACGAATGGCTGGGGGTGGATGAGCTTTGGGCAAAGCTGATTGTGGACCTGGGCCTGGCTGCGGCCAGCTATCAGGTGCAGATGCGGTGGGTGTTCCGTCTGGACCGGAGCGCCGGGGCCGCGGCGCTCCAGGAAAGTCCGGTGGAACGATGAGCTTCACGCCCTTTGGACGGCTGGCCCGGCGGGTGGTGGGACTCCGCTATGCCGGGTGGCGGTTTTCCGGACCGGAGCATCTGCCGGAGCCGGCAGTCTTCCTGGTTCACCATCAGAATCTGGCCGGGCCGGTGCGGGCTATGGCGCTCCTGCCTGGAGAACCGCGGCTGTGGGTGCTCTCCTCCTTCTGCCAGCGGAAGAGCTGCTTTGAACAGTACTACCGCTACACCCTTACCCGGCGGTTTGGCTGGCCCAAGGGCGCGGCCTGGCCGGCGGCACAGACGCTGTCCTGGATGATGCCTGCCTTTTTGCGTCAGTTTCAGGTGATTCCAGTTTGGAGGGGGAGCATGAAGATACGAGATACCCTGCGGCAGTCCAACAGCGCCCTGCTGCGGGGGGAATCGCTGCTCCTCTGTCCGGATCAGGATTACGCCAGCGGTACGCCGGAGGTGGGGGCTCTCTATGACGGATTCCTCCATTTGGAGCGGCCCTACTTTAAAGCTGCTGGGAAGCATCTGGCCTTTATTCCCCTTTTTTGCAGCCAGGTCCGGAAAGAGCTTATGGCCGGGACGCCGGTGTATCTCACAGGAGAACGGCCCTTTTCCCAAGAAAAGGCGGACCTGACGAAGAGGATTACCGCTGCGATGAATGAGATGGGACACAGGGCGGGGGATATTTGAGGAACCACTGATTGAACCGGTGGTTCCTAGATTCTTTGCATTTCTGCTTCTGCACGGGTACGCTTCTACAAATTTATATCTGCCTGTTTGCTTCTGGCGTGCCCCTTCCCTCGGGAGGCGGCACGTCCTTTTTTCGCCGCCAGCAAAAAAATATCTGGGAATCCCGGAATGGATATAGGAATTTTTCGTGAGTTATGTTACAATAGCGGAGGTTCCTTCCCGGAACCTAAAACAGCGGAGAAAGGCGGTGAGGCGTAGATGAAACGAAACTGGACAGGACTCTTCCTCTGGCTGAGCCTGCTGCTCCTCTTGAGCGGCTGCATGTTCCGGTCGCCGGAATCCCTGTACCGCCTTCCCAAACTGCCCGAGGAATACAGCGATTTGCAGGAAAAGCTGACCGGTTTGCTGAGCAGCGGACTGACCTACGCCTCTCCAGTCAGCGGCAGCAACACGCAGAGTATCCAGCTCCAGGACTTGGACGGCGACGGCGTGGATGAGGCGGTCGTCTTCCTTCGGGACACCTCCTCTACAGCGGAAAAGCCGCTGAAAATCCACATCTTCCGGCAGGATGAGGAGGGCTCCTATCAATCCGCCTACACCATCGAAAGTGAAGGCAGCGCCGTCCAATGGATTCAATATGAACAGCTTAACGAAAGCTCCATGAAGGAACTGGTCATCGGCTGGCAGCTGGCTACCAACGTCTACAGCGTTTCTGTCTACTCCATCGACTCCTCCGCCGCTGCCGAACAGCTGAGGAAAGGCTACTCAGCCTGCGTGGTCCGGGATATAGACCAGGACAATCTCAAGGAAATCATGCTCCTCCAAATCAATGAAGACGAGACCAAAGACAACTACGTGGAGCTCTACCGGGCGGAGGGCGCGGCCGTCAACCTGGTGGGCGTCGCGCATCTCTCCTCTGAAATGAACATTGGAAGAAGCACCTCCGCCAGCCTGAAATACGGTTACCTTCAAGGCGGTATGCCCGTTCTCTTTGTCAACGGTCCCTACGGGGGCGAGGAGGGAATGAGGATCTCTGACCTTTTCGCCATGCGGGATGGGGTGTTTACCAACATCACCCTGGACCCGGCCACCGGAAACAGCGAACGGACCATCCACAGCTATTCCATGAGCGTGCAGGATATCAACGGCGACTCCGTGACCGAGCTGCCCATGCGGGAGGCCGCCCGCCTTCCCGAGGAGAGCGGGGACGTGATGGCTGACCTGCAATACGTGGTGAAGTGGTATCAGTACAACCTTCAGGGCGAGAGCACCTACGTCTGTACCACCTACCACAACGACAAGGACGGGTGGTATCTGGAGCTGCCGGAGTCCTGGGACGGTGTGGTGACCATCACCCGGCGGGACACTGCGTACGGAGAGCGCATCATCACCTTCGCCTACTGGAACGGCGCCGCCGGTAAGGCGGAAAATTTCCTGAGCATCTACACCATCACCGGCGACAACCGGGAAAGCCGGGCTCAGATTGGAAACCGGGCGGTGCTGGTGGACGAAAACGACACCATCTATGCGGCGGAATTCTTCGACAGCCGGTGGAACCACGGCCTGACCATGGATACGCTCCGCCAGGAACGGTTCCACCTGATTACCACGGAATGGAGCACCAGCGATTCCTGAGAGCCTGTTCAAAATCTCCTGGCACACCGTCTGAACCGGCCTTTTTCCGTCCAGCTGCGTCAAACATGCTCGGAATACATCCAGTATTCCTGCGCTTTTTTCCTTGCCGGACGAAAAAATTCCGGCCCATCCAGCG
>JAAWCD010000105.1 GCA_022793095.1 Oscillospiraceae bacterium
CACACCGTCTGAACCGGCCTTTTTCCGTCCAGCCGCGTCAAACATGCTCGGAATACATCCAGTATTCCTGCGCTTTTTTCCTTGCCGGACGAAAAAATTCCGGCCCATCCAGCGCACCCGGAGATTTTAAACAGGCTCTTAAAAGCGCCGTTTGAAGTTCTTTTGCTTCTTTTCTTTCAAGAAAAGAAGAGGAGGTGAAAGCTTGGCGTTATACGCAATCGGGGACACCCATTTGTCCCTGAGCACCAATAAGCCCATGGATGTGTTCGGCGGCGGCTGGACCGGCTACGTGGACAAGCTGCGGGCGGGCTTCGCCCAGGTGAAGCCGGAGGACACAACCGTCCTGTGCGGCGATCTCTCCTGGGGCATGTCCCTGGCGGAGGCGGAGGCGGATTTCGCCTTCCTCCACCGGGAGCTTCCAGGCCGCAAGCTGATTGTAAAGGGAAACCACGACTACTGGTGGAACACCGCGGCCAAAATGAACCGCTTTTTCATGGAAAAGGGCTTCGGCTCCTTCCGCCTCCTCCACAACAACTGCTATGAATACGGAGAATACGCCCTCTGCGGCACCCGAGGCTGGTTTTACGAGGAGGAGCAGAGCGGCCACAATGAAAAAGTGTTCCTCCGGGAGGTCATCCGGCTGGAGGCATCCCTGAAGGCGGCGGGGGAGCGGAAGAAGCTGTGCTTCCTCCACTATCCGCCCCTGTATCAGGGCTACCGCTGCCCGGAGCTGCTGGAGCTGCTGGAGCGGTACGGGGTGGAACAGTGCTTTTACGGCCACCTCCACGGCGGCAGCCACCGCCTGGCGGCGGAGGGAGAACGGGGCGGCGTGGCCTATCATCTGGTCAGCGCGGACTATCTTCGGTTCCAGCCGAGAAAAATCTTTGATTAAATTGAAAAAAACAGTAGAAATCTTTCCGGGTATCTGGTAGAATACAAAGGATAACGGTTAAGGCACCTGAACCAAAGCGAAATTGTGCCGTTCTGGCGGCATTATTTTAGGAGGAAGAAACCAAATGAACCTGAAGAACGTTGAGAACAAGGAAAAGAATACCGTTGAGCTGACCATCGAGGTCAGCGCCGCCGATTTTGACGCGGCGGTCAACAAGGTCTACCTCAAGAGCCGGGGCAGCATCAATGTCCCCGGCTTCCGCAAGGGCAAGGCGCCCCGCAAGATCATCGAAGGCATGTATGGGGCCAAGGTGTTCTATGAAGATGCGATCAACGACCTGTATCCGGAAGCGCTGGCCGGCGCGGTGAAGGAAGCCGGCCTGGACATGGTGGGCTATCCCAAGGTGGAGCTGGAGGAGGCCGGGAAGGACGGCATGGTGTTCAAGGCCATTGTCGCCGTCCGTCCCGAGGTCAAGCTGGGCGAGTACAAGGGAATTCAGGCGGCCAAGGCTCCGGTGGAGGTCACCGGTGAGGATATGGAAAACGAGCTCAAGCCCTACATCAACCGGGCCACCCGTCTGGTCACCGCTGAGCGGGAGGCCAAGCTGGGCGATACTGTGGTGCTGGACTTTGAGGGCTTCAAGGACGGCGTGCCCTTCGAGGGGGGCAAGGCCGAGAAGTACAGCCTGGAGCTGGGCTCCGGATCCTTTGTGCCCGGCTTCGAGGACCAGGTGGTTGGCCTGAAGGCCGGCGAGGAGAAGGACATCAACGTCACCTTCCCCGAGCAGTACACCCCTGAGCTGGCCGGTCAGGCCGTGGTCTTCCAGATCAAGGTCCATGAGGTCAAGGAATCTCTGGCCCCCGAGGTGGACGACGAGTTCGCCAAGGACGTGTCCGAGTTTGAGACGCTGGAGGAGTTCAAGAAGGACCTGGCAGACAAGCTGAAGAAGCGCCGGGAGGAATCTGCCCAGAAGGCCTTTGAGAACGCGGTGCTGGATAAGGTCATCGAGAATATGGAGTGCGAGGTCCCCGACGCCATGGTGGAGTACGAGGCTGACCGGATGGTGGACGACTACGCCAACCGCATCGGCGGCCAGGGCATCAGCTTTGAGGACTACCTGCGGATGACGGGCACCAGCCTGGAGCAGCTGCGTCAGGACGCCCGTGTGGCCGCGCTGCGCCAGGTCCAGGCGGAGCTGGCGCTGACCGCCGTGGCCGCGGCGGAGGGCATGGAGGTTACCGAGGACGATATCACCGCCGAGGTCAAGCGGATGGCCGGAGAGTACGACATGGAGGAGGAGAAGATCCGCTCCATCGTGCCCCAGACCGAGCTGGAGCGGGAGCTGAAGCTGAACCGCGCGGCCCGCCTGATTTATGACAGCGCCGTGGCCGTGGCGGAGGAGCCCGCTGAGGAAGAGAAGAAGCCCGCCCGGAAGCCCCGCAAGAAGAAGGAAGAGGATCCCCAGCCGGAAGGCGAGGCCGCTGAGGGCGAGGAGAAGCCCAAGAAGCCCGCCCGGAAGTCCACGGGGAAGAAGGGCACCGCCAAGAAGGCGGAGGAGCCGGAGGAAAGCGCGGAGTAACGAGCGAATTTCGAGGAATATTTCCCAGCCTGGGGGTTATACTTGAGGAGATAACCCGCAAAGGGCGCGAGACAGCGCCGTGCTGCGCGCGGTAAAAAGGAGTCAGTTTCATGAGTTTAGTACCTTATGTAGTGGAGCAGACCAACCGGGGCGAACGGTCCTATGACATTTTCTCCCGGCTGCTCAATGATCGGATCGTCTTTCTGGGCGAGGAGGTCAACGCCACCACAGCCAGCTTGGTGGTCGCCCAGCTGCTGTATCTGGAGGCTCAGGACCCGGACAAGGAGATTCAGTTCTACATCAACAGCCCCGGCGGATCAGTGACCGACGGCATGGCCATTAACGACACCATGCAGTAAATCAAGAGCGACGTATCCACCATCTGCATCGGCATGGCGGCCAGCATGGGCGCGTTCCTGCTGTCCTCCGGAACGAAGGGGAAGCGCATGGCCCTGCCCAACGCGGAGATTATGATTCATCAGCCCTCCGCCGGTACACAGGGCCAGATTACCGACATGGCCATTCACCTGAAGCGGCTGGAGGTAATCAAGAAGCGGATGAACCACATTTTGGCCGAAAATACCGGAAAGCCGCTGGAGGTTGTCACCGCGGACTGTGAGCGGGACAACTTTATGAGCGCGGAAGAGGCCAGGGAATACGGTCTTGTGGATAAGGTGATTTACCAGAGATGAGAATCCGGTTTTGCGAGCGCTGAACGGTGCCATCTCCCCATGAGAACCAGTGAGATGTTCTGATACCGCGGGGAGGAAGGGCCGGAGCCTTTCCTCCCTTTCTCAGAGCCTGTGAAACAGGCAGCAAACTACAAACCGTTGAAGGAGAGGTGAAACCCATGCCCAGAAATGATGAAAAAAAATCGGTCCGCTGCTCCTTTTGCGGCAAACATCAGGAGCAGGTCAAGCGCATCATCGCCGGACCGGGCGCATACATCTGCAACGAGTGCGTCCAGCTCTGCATGAGTATTCTGGACGAGAACTTTGAGGTGGAAGAAGACAGTGTGGACCAGGAGATCCCGGACGTGATTCCCACGCCCAAGGAAATCCACGAGGTGCTGGACCAGTATATCATCGGCCAGGAGGCGGCCAAGGTGGCCCTCTCCGTGGCGGTTTACAACCACTATAAGCGCATCTATTTCGGCGGCGGGGAGGATGTGGAGCTTCAGAAGAGCAACATCCTGCTCATGGGCCCCACGGGCTGCGGCAAGACGTTGTTTGCCCAGACCCTGGCCCGGATTCTGAATGTGCCCTTCGCCATTGCCGACGCCACCACCCTGACAGAGGCGGGCTACGTGGGCGACGATGTGGAAAACATTCTGCTCCGGCTGGTCCAGGCCGCTGATTACGATGTGGAATTGGCGGAACGGGGCATCATTTATATTGATGAGATGGACAAAATCGCGCGAAAGAGCGAAAACACCTCCATCACCCGTGACGTATCCGGCGAGGGTGTGCAGCAGGCCCTGCTGAAGATTCTGGAGGGCACGGTGGCCAACGTCCCGCCCCAGGGCGGACGGAAGCACCCCCACCAGGAATTTATCCAGGTGGACACCAGCAACATTCTCTTCATCTGCGGCGGCGCGTTCGACGGGATGGAGAAGATCATCGAGCGCCGTCTTGACAAGAAGGGCATCGGCTTCGGCGCGGAGGTGAGCAGCAAGAAAAACAAGAACACAGGGGAGCTGTTTAAGGAAATCCAGCCCCACGACCTGCTCAAGTTCGGCATCATTCCTGAGCTGGTGGGCCGTCTGCCGGTGATCACCGCTCTGGAGTCCCTGAGCAGGGAACAGCTGGTCCAGATTCTCACCGAGCCCAAGAACGCCCTGGTCAAGCAGTACAAGAAGCTGCTGGAATACGACCAGGTTCTGCTGGACTTCGAGCCGAAGGCGCTGGAGGCTGTGGCAGAGAAGGCGATTGACCGGGGCATCGGCGCGCGGGGCCTGCGGGCGGTGCTGGAGGAGACCATGACGCAGGTTATGTACGATGTGCCATCGGATCAGACGATTTCCAAGGTGATGATTACAGAGGAAAGCGTGCGTGAGCACGCGGCGCCTGTGATTGAGCACGACCTGGAGCGGGCGGCCCGGATTTCCGGCGGCATGCCGCCGGTTCCGCCAAAGCGGGAGTCCCGCAGCAATGTGTCTTGAGCGCCTGGGGCGTGGGACCAGGCGAAGTGTGTGGAGGTTACCTTCAGGAGTTTTTATTTCGTAATATGGTCAAGAGAGTAAACGCGGCGAAATGGAAGTTCTTTGGTTCTCTTTCCTGACCGGAAAAGAATCAAATAAAACGCCTGCCAGGCGTATGGAGGCTAACAATGAAGGAAACAAACGTGATGCAGATGCCCGGGCTGGCCTTGCGCGGGCTGACCATATTTCCCAATATGCTGCTCCATTTTGACGTGGGGCGGGAAGCGTCTGTCCGGGCGTTGGAGGAGGCGATGGAGCGGAACCAGCCTCTGTTCCTGGTGGCCCAGCGGGACATGGCGGTGGAGCACCCCAAGAAGGAGGACCTGTACAGCACCGGCACGATTTCGGCGGTGCGGCAGATTCTCCGCATGCCCGGGGACAACGTGCGGGTGATGGTGGACGGCATGAAGCGGGGCCGCCTGGTCTCCGTTGACCAGGAAAAGCCCTTTCTTGTGGTTCAGGCGGAGGAGCTGGAGGAGACGCCGGTCCGGGGATCTGCCCGGACAGAGGCGCTGGTCCGCCAGTGCTACGAGCTGTTTGAGCAGTACAACGAGCTGTCCGGCCGGTTGACGCCCGATGTGCTGCTCACGGTGCTGGCCTCGGAGGACCCCGGATATCTGGCGGATTATATTGCTCAGAATATCGTTCTCCGGGGGGAGGACAAGCAGGCCATTTTGGACGAGCTCAAGCCGGTCCGGCGGCTGGAGAAGATCAACCAGCTGCTCCGCAGGGAGAACGAGGTTCTGGAGATTGATCAGGACCTTCAAAACAAGATCCGGGACAGCATGAACCAGAACCAGCGGGATTACTATCTGCGGGAGCAGATCAAGGTCATCCAGAACGAGCTGGGGGAGGGGGACGGCGAGAGCGAGATTGCGGAATACCGGGAGAAAATCGCCGCTGCCAAACTGCCCCAGGAGGTGGAGGACAAGCTCAACAAGGAGCTGCGCCGTCTGGAGAAGCAGCCCTACGGATCCTCGGAGGCCGCGGTTCAGCGCAACTATCTGGACGTATGCCTGGAGATGCCCTGGACCACCAAAACCAAGGAGCGCATCAACGTGGAGAAGGCCAGAAAGATTCTGGACGCCAACCATTACGGCCTGGAGAAGGTGAAGGAGCGGATTCTGGAATTTTTGGCGGTGAAGCAGCTGGCGCCCCAGCTGCGGGGACAGATCATCTGTCTGGTGGGCCCTCCCGGCGTGGGCAAGACATCTATCGCCAGCTCGGTGGCCAAGGCGCTGAACCGGAACATGACCCGGATTTCCCTGGGCGGCGTCCACGATGAGGCGGAAATCCGAGGCCACCGGAAGACCTACGTGGGGGCCATGCCGGGCCGGATTATGAACGCGGTCCGGCAGGCGGGCAGCGCCAATCCGCTGCTGCTGCTGGACGAAATTGACAAGCTGGGCAGCGACCACCGGAGCGACCCGGCTTCGGCCCTGCTGGAGGTGCTGGACGGGGAGCAGAACGCCTCCTTCCGGGACCATTTTCTGGAGCTGCCCTTCGACCTGTCCGACGTGCTGTTCATCACCACGGCCAACAATCTGGACACGGTGCCCCGGCCCCTGCTGGACCGGATGGAGGTCATTGAGCTGACCAGCTACACGGACGAGGAGAAGCTTCAGATTGCCAAGCGGCATTTGCTGCCCCGTGAGCTGGAGCGCCACGGGCTGAAGAAGAGCCAGCTGAAGATGACCGATGACGCCATCCGGGAGTGCATTGTCGGCTACACCAAGGAGTCGGGGGTCCGTCTGCTGGAGCGGAAGCTTGCGGCGCTGTGCCGGAAGGCGGCGAAGGAGCTGGTTTCCTCGGAGCAGGTGAAGTCGGTATCCATCAACGGGGACAACCTGGAGAAATATCTGGGCGTCCGCCGGTATCATCCGGAGCGGCTGTCCAAGACGCCTCTGGTGGGCGTGGTCAACGGATTGGCCTGGACCAGCGTAGGCGGCGAGCTGCTGGAGGTAGAGGTCAACGTGGTGCCCGGCACCGGAAAGTTGGAGCTGACGGGCAATCTGGGCGACGTGATGAAGGAGTCCTGCCACGCGGCTCTTTCCTACATTCGCAGCCGGGCCCAGCAGCTGGGGATAGAGCCGGATTTCCACCAGACCAAGGACATTCACGTTCACTTCCCGGAAGGCGCGGTGCCCAAGGACGGGCCTTCCGCTGGAATTGCCATCACGACGGCCATTGTGTCCGCGCTGACGGGAACGCCGGTGCGCCGGGGATTGGCGATGACCGGAGAGGTGTCCCTGCGGGGCCGGGTGCTGCCCATCGGCGGGCTGCGGGAGAAGACCATGGCGGCCTACCGAAATGGAATTCAGACGGTAATCGTCCCGCTGGAGAATGAAAAGGACCTGGAGGAAATCGACCAGACGGTTCGGAACGCCCTGCGGTTTATCACCGTGGAGCAGGCGGACCAGGTGCTGGGCGAGGCGCTGGACCCGGCCGGGAGGGAACCCGCGCGGGAGTGGGATGCCGGTGTGCCGGAGGAGCCGCCCCGCAGGCCAGCCCGCAGGAATCAGACGATTCAGCAATAAAGCATGTGAAAAGAGCCGCCTGGTGGCGGCTCTTTTTCGGCAGCGCACAGCTTAACGTTCTGTTTGCTTCTTTTTCCGGCTTCGCTCGGACGGACTCCACTAGGATTTTTCTGCGAAAAATCAAGTGTCGTTCCGTCTTTCCGGGGGCTCTGCCCCAGGCCCCGGCAGGGGGCGGGCCGCCCCCTGCACCCCGCCATGCGGTTTCTACCAATAGAAAGGAGAAGCTATGAACTTACAAAACGCGGAATTCATCCGCTCCGCAGCCAAGCCGTCGGACTTTGCCCGTGACCGCCTGCCCCAAATCGTCTTTGCTGGCCGGTCGAACGTGGGAAAATCGTCGGTCATCAACCGTCTTCTCAACCGGAAAAACTTCGCCCGTGTGGGCGCGGCTCCGGGAAAGACCACCCACATCAATTACTTCCTCATTGACCGTCAGATGTACCTGGTGGATCTGCCGGGCTACGGCTACGCCAAGGTGTCCAAGGCGGAGAAGGACCGCTGGGGCAAATTGATTGAGTCCTACTTTGCGGACCCGGAGCTGATGACCCTGGGGGTGCTCATCGTGGACGCCCGGCACAAGCCCACGGCGGACGACTGCACCATGGCGGAGTGCTTCCGGCAGAGCGGCAAGCCCTTTGTGGTGGTGGCCAACAAGCTGGACAAGCTGAAGAAGAGCGAGGTGGAGCCCAATCTCTTTTTGGTAGAGGAGACCCTTGCGGCCGCCGGTGAGGAGCGGGTGATTCCCTTTTCAGCGGAGAAGGGAACGGGCAAGGAGGAGCTGCTGAGGGCGGTTTTGAACAGTCTGGAGGGATAGAAGCGTGAAGTATGTGCGTATTTTGAGGGATGGACTCCCGTGCTGGGGCGTGGTAGAGGGGGACCGGGTCCGCACCCTGCGGGAGGCTCCGTATGAGTCGGTCGTTTACGACGGCGGCGCGGAAAAGCTGGCGGAATGCACCCTGCTGCCCCCCTGCACACCGAGTAAAATTGTCTGTGTGGGCAAAAATTACTATGACCACGCGGTGGAAATGAACGAAGGGATTCCCGAGCACCCCATCTTGTTTCTGAAGGGCCCCAACACCCTGAACCGGCATGAGGGCGCTGTCCATGCCCCGTCCTTTGTCCAGCGGCTGGATTACGAGGGGGAGCTGGCCTTTGTCATCCGCAAGCGGGCGAAGGACGTGCTGGCGGCGGATTGGAGGGAGTACATCCTGGGCTGCACCTGCCTGAACGACGTCACCGCCCGTGACGTTCAAAAGGGAGATGTCCAGTGGACCCGGGGAAAGTCCATGGACGGCTTCGCGCCGGTGGGGCCCTGGGTCACAGACGAGGTGGACCCGGCGGACCTGAAGCTGGAGACCCGGCTGAATGAGCAGGTGGTCCAGAGCGGCCGGACCAGCCAGTTCATGACCAGCGTGCCCAACATGCTGGCCTTCATCACGGCGGCCATGACGCTGGAGCCTGGGGACGTGGTTTCCACCGGCACCCCGGCGGGAATCGGGCCCATGAAGCCCGGCGACGTGGTGGAGGTGGAAATCGAGGGCATCGGTGTTCTCCGCAGCTACATCAAGTGATTTTTCCCTTCTTTTCTTGGAAGAAAAGAAGCAAAAGAACTTCAAACTGATTCTACTGCCAGATTGGCTTAGAAGAACAGTTTGAAGTTCTTTTTGGTTCTTTTTCGTTCAAGAAAAAGAACAGATTCAGAAGCTGTACCATTAGAGCCTGTTTAAAATCTCCGGGTGCGCTGGATGGGCCGGAATTTTTTCGTCCGGCAAGGAAAAAAGCGCAGGAAAACTTGATGTATTCAGATCATGTTTGACGCAGCTGGACGGAAAAAGGACGGTTCATACGGTGTGTCAGGAGATTTTGAACAGGCTCTTAGGCGAAGTGCGTGGATTTGCGAGCCAAAATCGTCGTTGGCAAGGCAAAAAAGCGCAGGAATACTGGATGTATTTCAAGCTTTTTTAA